>NZ_JAJSOU010000006.1:0-306812 GCF_021282405.1 Buttiauxella cochleicola | reverse complement strand
CAAAGAAATGGAGTATGCCGATCCAAAACTGGCGGCTGGCGATGAGTCGTTTTATTATCGAGTTCGGTGACCGCCTGAGCGATCACCTTTAATACGTTGGCAGTTACACAGAATTATTTACAGGGTCTCGGCCCGCGTTACTTATCGTCGTCATTTTCTTCGTAATGATCGACGTAGTGTTCTTCTTCGTCGTCATTTTCGTTTTCTTCATCACTTTCTGCGTCGCCGACATCATCATCCTCAAAACGGACTGCGACCATTTCACCGGTATGATTGGCACGAATTTCTGCTGCGACCATAGTGATGGCTTCACCACTACTCATGCCGTTAGCCATCAGTTCCTGAATTCGCTCAACGGCTTTTTGCTGTTGCTCGTGGGATAATGAGGGTAATCCTGAAAACATTTTCGACTCCTGTTACATTGCCTGGGTTAATTATTTCACGCTGCTTTCATTGATTCCAGAGGGTTTCCAGGTAAGCAGGATGATCTGTCTCTTTTTTAGTTGTGGTTTATGACGTTGCAAACTCTAACTTTTCGCACTTTGCCATGGCATTCGAATGCCGTTCAACACACTTTCAAAGCTATTGCACAGCAACCATGGGCGATGCTGCTGCATTCCGGCTTTGCTGAACATCCCCATAATCGCTTTGATATTCTGGTGGCCGAGCCGCGTGCAACTTTAGTAACCCATGGCGCTCAAACGACAATCTGCGTGGAAGGAGTCAGCTCGACTCATCATAGCGACCCATTACAACTGTTGCAGCAAACGCTGGACAGTTTTGGCTACCAGCCAGCAACTCACCCGGAATTACCTTTCTTGGGCGGTGCGTTGGGGTTATTTGGTTATGATCTGGGTCGTCATTTCGAAAAAGTACCAGAAATTGCACAGGCCGATCTCAACACTCCGGACATGGCAATTGGCATTTATGACTGGGCTTTGATTGCCGACCATAAACTCAAAAAACTCACACTTATTTGCTGGGGTGAATGTTCTGCACGACTTAACTGGCTGGAAGCGCAAATAGCTCCGGTTGTTAAGCCGTTTCGCCTGACGAGCACGTGGCGCTCCAGTATGACCCGCGAGCAGTATGGACTTAAATTCCGGCAGGTACAGGAATATCTCAAAAGCGGCGATTGTTACCAGGTCAATCTCGCGCAGCGCTTTAACGCCTGTTACGAAGGTGATGAATGGCAAGCGTTTGAGAAACTCAACGCCGCTAATCGTGCGCCATTTAGTGCCTTTATTCGCCTACCTGAAAGCGCGATTCTTAGTCTGTCTCCTGAGCGTTTTATTTTGCTCGAAGGCAAGAATATCCAAACGCGCCCGATTAAGGGCACTTTGCCGCGCCTTGCCGACCCCATTGCCGATGCGCAGCAAGCTGAAAAGCTCGCCAACTCACCAAAGGATCGGGCCGAAAACCTGATGATTGTCGATCTACTGCGGAATGACATTGGCCGGGTTGCCGTGCCAGGCAGCGTAAAAGTACCAGAACTGTTTGTTGTCGAGCCCTTCCCGGCAGTTCATCACCTCGTCAGTACGATCACTGCACAGTTGCCACAACATCTACAGGCAACAGATTTACTGCGTGCGTGCTTCCCGGGGGGGTCTATTACCGGAGCACCAAAAGTACGCGCTATGGAAATCATCGAAGAACTGGAACCGCAACGACGCAATGCGTGGTGTGGCAGCATTGGTTATCTGAGCTTCTGCGGCAATATGGACACCAGTATTACCATCAGGACACTCACTGCCGAAGGCGGCAAACTGTACTGCTCTGCAGGTGGTGGCATAGTTGCCGATAGTGTTGAATCTGCGGAATATCAGGAAACCTTTGATAAAGTTAATCGTATTCTGCCGCAATTAGAGAGTTGATGAATGTCTGGTTCCTCCTTGACCATGAACGATTTTTTATCGCGTTTTCAACTGCTGCAACCGCCAGCAACGCGGATGAGCGGTAATAAACGCCAGGCCGCCGTGTTGATCCCTATCGTCCGTCGCCCGCAACCCGGACTGCTGCTGACGCAGCGTTCAGCCATGATGCGCAAACATGCTGGACAAGTGGCCTTTCCCGGTGGTGCGGTTGATGACACGGATGAGTCGTTAATTGCGGCCGCGCTGCGCGAAGCCTGGGAAGAAGTCGCCATTTCTCCTGACAGTGTCGAAGTGATTGGTACTTTGCCGCCGGTTGATAGCGTTACGGGATTTCAGGTCACCCCGGTCGTAGGCATTATTCCACCCGACTTGCCCTACCATGCCAGCGAGGATGAAGTCGCAGCAGTATTTGAAATGCCATTGATGGAAGCCCTTACACTTGGCCGTTACCATCCGCTGGATATTCACCGTCGTGGCAACGCCCACCGAGTTTGGCTTTCCTGGTATCAGCACTATTTTGTCTGGGGCATGACGGCCGGAATCATCCGTGAATTAGCCTTGCAGATAAGTGTGGAACCCTGATCACTCTTTAATCCTGTAAAAACGGCTATATTTAGCAGAGTGTCTTGCTGAGGTTTTATTCCCTTATTTGCATCATGGGTAAAAGAAATGGTGAATGACTCTGGACTTATCCCCCGACAACCGCATTCACAGGCCGGATTAGTCAAGTTATAGTTAACCATTAGTTTAATTCATGTGAATAGTTTACTACGGTGAGCAATAAATTTTTAAACTAGCTGACTGCGATTTTGCAGCAGCAAATTTTATTTATCTGGTGCCTTGGAAGGAGTTTTGTGTGATTAGCATATTCGACATGTTCAAAGTCGGCATTGGGCCATCCAGTTCCCATACCGTCGGTCCAATGAAGGCCGGTAAGTTGTTTGTCGATGATCTGGTCGAAAAAGGATTACTGGAAAGCACGACACGTATTGCAGTCGATGTTTACGGTTCCCTGTCTCTGACAGGTAAAGGGCACCACACCGATATCGCTATTATCATGGGTCTTGCAGGTAACGAACCTGCCACCGTCGATATTGATTCAATCCCGGCGTTTATCCGTGATGTTGAAACCCGTGGTCGTTTGTGGCTGGCCCAGGGCCGCCATGAAGTCGATTTCCCGAAAGATTCAGGTATGTGTTTCCGCAACGACAACCTGTCGCTGCATGAAAACGGCATGACTATTCACGCGTTCAGTGGCGATCAAGAGATCTACACTAAAACGTACTACTCCATCGGCGGTGGTTTTATCGTTGATGAAGAAAACTTTGGCAAAGACGCCGTTGACGAAATCGTGGTGCCTTACTCGTTCAATTCCGCCGAAGAAATGCTGAATCATTGTAAAGAGACAGGTATGTCGCTGTCCGGCGTGATCATGCAGAACGAGCTAGCTTTACATAGCCGTAAAGAAATTGAAGAGTATTTTGCCAACATCTGGCAAACCATGCGTGCCTGTATTGACCGTGGTGTGAACACCGAAGGCATTCTGCCTGGCCCATTGCGTGTGCCACGCCGTGCTTCTGCATTGCGCCGTATGCTGGTTTCTAGCGATAAACTGTCTAACGACCCAATGAATGTGGTCGATTGGGTGAACATGTTTGCGCTGGCCGTTAACGAAGAAAACGCTGCTGGTGGGCGTGTGGTAACTGCACCTACTAACGGTGCCTGCGGTATCGTTCCTGCTGTGCTTGCTTACTATGACCACTTTATCGAGTCAGTCAGCCCGGATACCTATATCCGCTACTTCCTCGCATCAGGTGCAATTGGTGCGCTATACAAGATGAATGCGTCTATTTCTGGTGCAGAAGTCGGCTGTCAGGGTGAAGTGGGCGTGGCCTGTTCTATGGCTGCCGCAGGTCTTGCTGAAATCTTAGGCGCAAGCCCAGAGCAAGTTTGTGTTGCAGCGGAAATCGGTATGGAACATAACCTGGGTTTAACCTGCGACCCGGTTGCAGGCCAGGTTCAGGTGCCTTGTATCGAACGTAACGCCATTGCTTCCGTGAAAGCGATCAATGCCACCCGTATGGCTATGCGCCGCACCAGCGAACCGCGTGTCTCTCTCGATAAAGTTATCGAAACCATGTACGAGACAGGCAAAGACATGAACGCCAAGTACCGTGAAACTTCACGTGGCGGCCTGGCAATCAAAGTACAGTGTGACTAATCCAATCTGGCCCTCTGCAAAGAGGGCCAACCTACTCTGCCAAACCTACCACGGGTAATTCTGACACTGCTGACGCAGCGCTAATAAAAATTGTCGCGCCGTCGCTGTTAAGTCCGACTTCTGTGACCAGATAACGCAATACTGTGCCGATGGTAGCGTCGTTATAGGTAATACGGTCAGCCTATCCTGTAAGAATAATGGTGTACTCATCGCTCGGGCGACTATCGTCAAATAATCGGAATGCAGCACCATGTTGAGTCCACAAATCACTGAATCTGTTCGAATCGGTGCTTCATGCATCTGGCCATAAAACTCATTGAGTTCATCTTGTAGCTGTTGGTAATAACCGATATTTGCTTCCGGTAATAACCATTTCGCCCTGCGTAATTGGGCAAGTGATGTCGCCTGCGCTAAGGGATGCTCACGCCGGGCAATCACACAGAATGGTGCGCTAAACAGCGGCTCAACAATAACATCTTCCGGCACTTTGGCAGGATTGATTGTCCCAATAGCCAGATCGAGCTCTCCTTGTTGCAATAGCGGCAGCAATGTTGTCAGTTGCCCTTCTTTGATATGCAAACTTGCTTGCGGCAAGCGCGATTTAAAACTGTCGGCTACGGCCGGAAAAACACTTAACGCAATCAATGATGAAAAACCAATGGTCAGTTTGCCTTGTGAAAAGTGGTTAATTTGTTCCACTTCCTCGGCCGCACGCTGTAGTTCCTCCAGAATCCACTCAGCCCGACGGGAAAATGCCTCTCCTGCCTCGGTTAAGGTGATGCCTTCGTTTCCGCGCAGAAATAGTTGCGCTGATAAAGTTTGCTCCAGCTCTCGTAATGTCCTGCTCACCGCTGGCTGAGATTGCCCCATTACTCGCGCAGCTCCACGGATGCTGCGGCTGCGCACCACTTGTCTGAAGACATGTAACTGCTGCATTTTCGGCAAATACTTCATGCACACCCCTATCAATAAAAAGCATCACCCCAAACAAAATTGCATCTTTTGCGAGAATACCCGCACTGCTTATATAGCTATCAGAGTTATCCATATGAACGCTGCAACCAACGGGGCGATTCGCTCCTGGAACGGAATTCCGCATAAGGGTCCGCACGATGAAAAAAAACCACTCCTTGATGATTTTCCTGTTATTTCTGGGCTATGTCATTGTCTATATAGATAAAACGGTGATGGGCTTCGCATTATTGCCTATCGAAAAAGAGTTTGGCGTCTCCACACAGCAACTGGGGTACATCACCGGCATTTTCTTCCTCTCTTACTCACTGTTTCAAATACCGGCAGGCTGGCTAAATGACCGCATTGGTTTTCGTAGCATGCTGGTTGCTTCACTCTGCCTGCTCGGTGGATTTGCGCTTTGTTTCGGTGTTCTGGGTTTAAGCTTTGGTATGTTGATAGTCTTCCGCTTCCTGGCGGGAATCGGTCATTCAGGATACCCATGCTCCTGCGCCAAAGCGGTGGTCAGTAATTTTAGCGTTGAAAAACGGACATTCGCCCAATCAATCCTGCTTTCCTCGGCCGGACTTGCAATGACCATTGGCCCGATGGTGGCAGTCAGCGCATTAACGCATATTGGCTGGCGCGGCTCGTTTGCCGGGCTCGGTTTGATGGCCTGCGCAGTTGCCGTAGTTATCTTTATGCTGGTGAGTAAACCGCCCGTCACGACGAAAGCCACCTCTACCACCAGTTATCGCACGCTGTTGAAAAATCCAACCGTGATACTGCTATTCGTTTCTATCTTCTGCATCAATATTCCCAGTTATGGTTTGATGGCCTGGCTACCAAAGTTTTTGGTACAACAGCGCCATATGCCGCTTGAAACCTCAGGGCTTGTGATTGCTGCCGGAGGCTTAGGTATCTGGATTTCATCGCTTGGCACCGGTTGGTTGGTCGGTAAATATTTTCAGGGGCGCGAGCCACTGGTGATTGTTGCCTGCTCTATAGCCAGTGCTCTGTGCATCTTCACCATTTACCACATGCCTTCACCCATCACCGCCAGTGTGTTCTTGTTTCTTGGCCAAGTCTTTTTGATGGGCAGTTTTGTCACGGCTTTCACCTTGCCGATGAAACGCCTGCCGGTAGAAACCATGGGGGCAGCCATTGGCCTGATTAATACCGGTGGCACCCTGGGCGGTTTTGTTTCTCCAATCGTGATGGGCTACCTCATTGGCACAAGCCAGGACTACTACACCACGTTTATCTTCCTTTCCTTGTCGATGATCTGCGCAGCGCTAGCCGTCTTACCATTGATGGCAAAAAGAACCGCGCTGAACACTGTGACCGAATAACGGAGCTATTATGACTTTCAATATCGATATTCTGACTGACGAAGTGGCCCATGACGTTTCTCGCTGGCGCCAGCATATTCATGCCAACCCGGACCTCTCTTTTCAGGAGCAAGCCACCGCTGATTATATCGCCTCAGAGTTAGCAAGCTTTGGGCCGCTTGAGTTGCGTCGTCTGACACTAAACAGCGTTGTGGCTGAATTGAAGGGAAAACTCCCTGGCCCAGTATGGGCGCTACGTGCGGATATTGATGCCCTGCCGATTCAGGAAGAGAGCGGCGAAGCTTTCTCCTCATGTAAACCTGGTGTGATGCATGCCTGCGGGCATGATGCCCATGCGGCGATGTTAATGGGTGCGGCAAAAGTACTGTGTCATTTTCAGGACAGGCTCAAAGGCTCGGTACGTTTTATTTTCCAGCATGCAGAAGAAGTGCCGCCGGGAGGTGCTCAAGAGCTGGTAAATTTGGGCGTGCTGCAAGATGTCGAATACATCTTTGGCCTGCATGTTATGCCAGATAAGCCCACGCAGACCTTGTCATTGAAAGAAGGTGTGTTCAGCGCATCAAGCGATAATTTCGATATTGTGATAACCGGGAAAGGCGGTCATGGCTCAATGCCGCACCTGTGTATTGACCCAATTGTTATCGGTGCAGAAATTGTCAGCGCATTGCAGCAAATTGTTGCCCGCAAGCTCGACCCTCTGCACGCACCAGTATTAACCATCGCCACTTTCCAGTCGGGTGAAAGCTACAATGTCATCCCGAATAGCGCCCATCTTGCCGGTACACTGCGTACACACAACCAAAAAGTGCGTGAACAGGTTCCGCAACTCATGCAGCAAGTGATTGCAGGGGTTGTTGCCGCTCACGGAGCAAGTTTTGATATTCAGTGGCAAGCGGGTTATGCCGTAGGGAATAATCATGCTTCTGCCTGCGAGATTGCGCGCAAAGTTATCGAAGAAAATTTCCCTCCGCAAACGCTGCACACGGTAACAACACCGTTATTTGGGAGTGAAGATTTCTCTTCATATCAGCAACATGTTCCGGGATGCTTTATTTTCGTCGGCTGTAGAAATCCCGACAAAGGCGCTGTGTGGAATGTCCACAATCCACACTTCCTGTTGGATGAAGGTGCTATGAAAGTGGGGGTTAAAACGCATCTGAGTTTGATAAGCCAAATGTTTGTTTAAATATTCACTAAAATAGCAAGCGTCGTGTCTGCGACGCTTGCACGAAAGACTCCATTAGCGCTCATCTAAAAGTATGATTTTCCCTTCGGATACCCAATCCCCCACTACACTTGGAATGTTCTGTGTGCCGATTTCGGCCGCGGTTCTAAACAAGGTGGTCGCGGATGCAGACGGCACAACGCATATTAAGAGATTATCGCCGCAGACGATTGATTGTCTGCGTTGCGTTAGCCGTATTAGTGCTGCTGCTGACACTCAGTGCGCGCTACATTGCCGATCGTGATTCGAATGAACAACGTATGCACGCATTTAACCAACGAGCTGTCAGTTCACTTGAAAACGTTCTGATACCGCTTGATTTAGCAAGCAAAGATGCGATGCAGCTAATAGGGTTATCATGTGAAGCCGCGCAACTGAGGATGCGGGAATTAGTGGCTCGTATGCAAACAGTACGCGATATTGGCCTAATTAAGGATGATATCTTTTATTGCTCAAGTATTTTTGGCCCACGCTCAATACCCATTGATCTGGTGCAACCCCGCTTGCCATCATCATTACCACTCTTATTCCTCTCGATAGACCATACGTTACTTAAAGGCACGCCGATTCTTCTATCCTGGCATCCTCTGCGCAATAGTCAGCATGACGGTGTTATGCAAATTATTAATATTGAGTTGCTATCGGGATTTATGCTTGAACCCAGACGCCCCTGGGTCTCCCGTGCGATGTTAAATGTCGCCGGTTCACATTATGAATATGGGAAAGGGTTACTGCCCCGAATTACCGTTGACGACGGGCAAGTCAGCCATGAACTGGAATCCGATATATTTCCTTTTTCCGTCACTATTATTGGCCCATCCTCCAGTCAGCTGGCATTACAAAATATGCCAACGCAACTGCCGCTGGCACTGATCTTAAGCATGTTGATTGGCTATATAACGTGGCTTGCCACCGCGAACCGAATGAGCTTTTCCTGGGAGATTAATCTTGGGCTTGCCTTACATGAGTTCGAAGTTTTTTGCCAGCCGCTAGTCAGCTCACGTAATCTTCAATGTGTTGGCGTGGAGTTACTTTTGCGGTGGAATAATCCCCGCCAGGGCTGGATTTCACCTGATGTATTTATCCCACTTGCTGAACAGCAAAATTTGATAGCACCACTAACACGATTTGTACTTTCAGAAACAGTACGTAATCTTGATATCTTTCCGAATTCCCCTGATTTCAATATCGGGATCAACATCGCGGCAAGTCATTTCCATAATGGCGAGATTATCGAAGATTTGCGCCACTACTGGTTCCCAGCCCACCCTATACAGAAACTGACCCTTGAACTTACGGAGCGTGATGCCTTACCAGATGTCGATCTTCGGGTGATACGCGATTTACATCGCATGGGAGTCGATTTGGCTATAGATGATTTCGGTACAGGTCAAAGTTCACTGGCTTATCTCGAAACATTAAATCCAGACGTGCTGAAAATCGATAAGTCGTTTACTGCAGCGATTGGGACCGATGCAGTCAATTCGACAGTGACTGACATTATTATTGCGCTGGCGCAGCGGTTAGAAATTGGTTTAGTTGCGGAAGGTGTTGAAACGCCGCAGCAAGCAGAGTATCTGCGTAACCACGGCGTAAATGTACTACAAGGATTTTTGTATGCGCGGCCAATGCCTTTGAAAGAGTTTCCGCGCTGGCTGGGGAGCAGCACGCCGCCCCCACGCAGGAATGGTCACGTTATTCCCATTATCCCGCTACGCTAATTTACTCTTCTTCGTCTTCATGTTCAGAGCGTTCTTTTACCACACGAACCAAGTCCACACGGTAATCGTTGGCCTTGACAATCTGGATGCGTAGCGGAGCCAGCTCAATGACATCACCCACTTTAGGGATTTGGCCATTCACAGCGATAACCAAACCGGCGATAGAAGCAATGTCTTCCTCATCGTTCACCAGATTGTTGATATCAAGATGCTGCTGAATCGCGTGCAGGTCGGTTGAGCCTTTAACTAACCAACCATCGCCATCACGCACGATTTCGGGTGTTTCGTCGGCATCAGGGAATTCACCAGCGATAGCTTCCAGAACATCCAGCGGCGTTACCAGGCCTTGAACCACACCAAACTCGTTATTAACGATAACGAAACTACCGCGAGCACGACGAAGCACACCCAGCAAGTTAATCGGGTCCAGCGTTTCCGGAACTACAATTGCAGGTGAACGTGCAGCAATAGAAACCACATCACCACCGTTTTCCAGGGCTACCAGCAACTCTTTGGCACGCACGATGCCGATGATTTCATCAAGCTCCCCATGGCAAACCGGGAACAAGCTATGCGGAGATTCCAGCAGTTGCTCGCGAATTTCAGCAGTGGTTTTATCGGCATCCACCCATGATATTTCACCACGCGGCGTCATAATGCTGCGTAGCGAACGAGATGCCAGCGTCAACACACCGTTAATCATATAGCGCTCTTCTTCAGCAAAAGATTCTGCTTCAATTGGCGTGATGGTTTTGTTGTCTTCATTAGACGAACGCTGTTGGCGTTTGCCATTCATCAAACGCAAAATCGCATCAGCCGTACGAGCACGCAACGGTACATTTGACTGATGGCGAATAAAGTTACGACGCGCAATCTGGTTGAAAAACTCGATGATGATCGAGAAACCAATCGCCGCGTACAGATAGCCTTTAGGAATATGGAAACCGAAGCCTTCTGCTACCAGGCTCAGACCAATCATCAACAGGAAGCTCAGGCACAGCACCACGACCGTAGGGTGTTGGTTAACAAAATTCGTTAACGGTTTGGACGCCATCAGCATCACACCCATCGCGATGACGACCGCCGCCATCATCACTGGCAGGTGATTTACCATGCCCACCGCGGTAATAACCGCATCCAGTGAAAACACCGCATCCAGCACCACAATCTGCAATACCACCACCCAGAAACTGGCGTAACCTTTACCGTGCCCGTCATCATGCTGGCGGTTTTCCAGCCGTTCGTGCAGCTCCGTCGTCGCTTTAAATAGCAAGAACAGGCCACCGAAGAGCATGATGAGATCGCGTCCTGAGAACGTCAGGTTGGCGATGGTAAACAGCGGTTGGGTGAGTGTCACCATCCATGAGATTAACGACAGCAAACCGAGTCGCATGATCAAAGCAAGGGATAAACCGATAAGTCTCGCTTTATCTCGTTGTTTTGGTGGAAGTTTATCCGCAAGAATGGCAATAAAGACCAGGTTATCAATACCCAGCACTATTTCCAGCACAATCAGCGTCAGTAAACCCACCCATATTTGGGGATCCATTAAGAGTTCCATGACAAGCTCCTGCTTTGGGAATAACTCATCGGCATCACGCACAAGGCGGACGCAAAGAGGCAAGTTGAGGTATTAACGGGGCGTGAAACGCCAATGTGAAGGACTGAGTTTTCAGACCTGAAATTGAAAAGACGTCGATGACGGTCCATACGGTGGGCTACTGCCCTTTACTCCTAAGCAATTAAACGAGATGCAAACAATATCAGAGCAAAATACCCTTTTGCAAAGATTTACCTGATTTTGCAATTTTACTGTCATTGACCTCGTTCATTATTTGCCCCAAGAATCATTAAGTTGTTAGCAAACCTAAATTACGGATCTTCATCACATAAAATATTTTTTTCACTGACTAAAATAAATCCGTCTTAAGTTACACATCTTTACTCATACCGTTATCTGAATCGATTCGCTAAAGAAACGGATAATCTACAAAACACCTTATTAAGGGTGTGGCTATACCAACACAGGAGGTAGCAAGTGACCATTGCTATTGTCATAGGCACGCATGGCTGGGCAGCAGAACAATTGCTGAAAACCGCAGAAATGCTATTGGGCGAACAAGAAAATGTTGGCTGGATAGATTTCGTTCCCGGTGAAAACGCCGAAACCCTAATTGAAAAATACAACGCTCAACTGGCAAACCTGAACACCGACAAAGGTGTGCTGTTTCTCGTCGATACCTGGGGTGGTAGCCCGTTTAACGCAGCCAGCCGTATTGTCGTCGATAAAGAGCATTACGAGGTCGTCGCCGGGGTCAATATTCCGATGCTGGTTGAAACCCTGATGGCTCGTGATGATAACCCTTCATTTGATGAGTTAGTGGCAATCGCTGTTGAAACAGGTCGTGAAGGGGTTAAAGCCCTGAAAGCTAAACCTGTTGAAAAAGCTGTACCTGTTGCGCCTGTTGCTGCACCTAAAGCCGCAGCACCGCTGAAGCCAATGGGTCCGAAGGACTATATGAATATCGGTCTGGCTCGCATCGATGACCGTTTAATTCATGGCCAGGTTGCTACCCGCTGGACCAAAGAAACCAACGTAACACGCATTATTGTTGTCAGTGATGAAGTGGCAGCCGATACCGTGCGTAAAACACTGTTGACGCAAGTTGCTCCTCCTGGTGTGACGGCACACGTCGTTGACGTCGCGAAAATGATCCGCGTGTGGAATAACCCGAAATATGCAGGCGACCGTGTGATGCTGCTGTTCACTAACCCAACCGATGTTGAACGCGTCGTGGAAGGTGGAGTGGACATTAAGTCAGTCAATATCGGTGGTATGGCGTTCCGCCAGGGTAAAACCCAGGTTAACAACGCGATTTCTGTCGATGAAAAAGATATTGAAGCCTTCAAGAAACTTAACGAGCGCGGCATTGAACTCGAAGCCCGTAAAGTTTCAACCGATCAAAAATTGAAAATGATGGATCTGATCGCGAAGGTGAAAAGCTAATTACTGATGTGATTTGCTTAATTCTACGTTTTGCTCAGTTTTCACACATAAGTCACACGTTTAAGGAGAAGTACAATGGAGATTACCACTCTTCAGATTGTGCTGGTGTTTGTCGTAGCCTGTATTGCCGGTATGGAGTCGGTGCTCGATGAATTTCAGTTCCACCGTCCGCTGGTCGCCTGTACCTTAATCGGTCTGGTACTCGGTGATATGAAAACCGGTATTATTATCGGTGGTACGCTTGAAATGATCGCGCTGGGTTGGATGAACATCGGTGCGGCAGTTGCTCCCGATGCCGCACTTGCGTCAATTATCTCAACCATACTGGTTATAGCCGGGCATCAGGGCATCGGTTCTGGTATCGCTCTGGCCATTCCACTGGCAGCAGCAGGCCAGGTACTGACCATTATCGTTCGTACTATTACCGTGGGCTTCCAGCACGCAGCAGATAAGGCCGCCGAAAGTGGCAACCTATCGGCGCTCTCCTGGATTCACGTTTCTTCCCTGTTCTTGCAAGCAATGCGTATCGCAATCCCTGCCGTTATCGTCGCAGTTTCCGTCGGCACTAGTGAAGTACAGAACCTGCTGAATGCCATTCCTGAAGTGGTAACCAGCGGTCTGAACATCGCCGGTGGCATGATTGTTGTTGTGGGTTATGCGATGGTCATCAACATGATGCGCGCAGGCTACCTGATGCCATTCTTCTATCTGGGCTTCGTTACCGCGGCTTTCACCAACTTCAACCTGGTAGCACTGGGTGTGATTGGTGCTGTGATGGCAATTCTGTACATCCAGTTGAGCCCGAAATACAACCGTTCCGCGGCCCCGGCGCATGCTGCTGGTTCTAACGATCTCGACAACGAATTAGATTAATAGGTGAGCGAAATGGTTGATACCACCAAAACAACGACTACAGAGAAAAAACTCACCCCAGGTGATATTCGTGCGGTGTTCATGCGTTCAAACCTCTTCCAGGGTTCCTGGAACTTCGAACGTATGCAAGCGTTGGGCTTCTGCTTCTCAATGATTCCGGCAATTAAACGCCTGTATCCTGAAAATAACGATGCTCGTAAACAAGCAATTAAGCGTCACCTGGAATTCTTTAACACCCATCCATACGTTGCGGCTCCTGTATTGGGCGTAACGCTTGCGATGGAAGAACAGCGTGCAAACGGTGCAGAGATTGACGATGGTGCCATTAACGGTATCAAAGTTGGTTTGATGGGGCCGCTGGCTGGTGTAGGCGACCCAATCTTCTGGGGTACCGTACGTCCAGTATTCGCAGCACTTGGTGCTGGTATCGCAATGAGCGGTAGCCTGCTGGGCCCACTATTGTTCTTCATCCTGTTTAACGCCGTGCGTTTGCTGACTCGTTATTACGGCGTCGCTTATGGTTACCGCAAAGGGATCGATATCGTTAAGGATATGGGCGGCGGCTTCCTGCAAAAACTGACTGAGGGGGCGTCAATTCTCGGCCTGTTTGTCATGGGGGCGCTGGTTAACAAGTGGACACACGTTAATATACCGCTAGTCGTGTCGAAGATTACCGACCAGACTGGCGCTGTGAAAGTGACCACCGTTCAAACTATTCTTGATCAGTTGATGCCGGGCCTTGTGCCACTGCTGTTAACGTTTGCTTGTATGTGGCTGCTGCGTAAGAAAGTCAACGCGCTGTGGATCATCATGGGCTTCTTCGTTATTGGTATTGTCGGTTATGCTATCGGCCTGCTAGGCCTGTAATTAGTTTGTTATACGAACCGGGGCCCTTGCCCCGGTTTTTTATTGTTTAGAGTGAAGGTAGTGTTATGACTTTGACGGATGTAGTTCTGCTGGTATTTATTGTACTGTTGCTTGCATGGGCGGTTTACGATGAGTTCATCATGGATAAGCTCAAAGGCAAAACCCTGCTGAAAGTTCCCCTTCTGCGCCGCAACCGTATCGACGGAACCATTTTCTTCGGGTTGGTTGCTATCCTCATCTACAACAATGTCACCTCTGGCGGCGCTCCGGTCACTACCTGGTTATTATCTGCGCTGGCACTCATTGCTATTTATATTTCGTGGATTAGACAACCTAAATTACTGTTTAAAACAGAAGGTTTCTTCTTCGCGAATGTATGGGTTTTATATTCCCGAATTAAAGAAATGAATTTATCTGAGGATGGTGTTCTGGTGTTGCAATTAGAACAACGCCGCTTGCTCATCCGAGTAAAAAACATTGATGACCTGGAAAGAATTTATAAATTAATGGTTGTTACTCAATAAGTTAGCAACATAGCAAAGTCTATATTCCTATATTTTTTGTACAATCTATAAAATATAGCCGCTGCTATTTCGCACAATTAGTGTGCTCTTATTTTAAAGATTCTCTTACCGATTAAAGTTAATGAAAATCGTTATCATTTAAGCATTGAGAATAATAGCTTCAATTATTGTTTTATCTTTAAAGAATATGTTAAGGTTGCGCCCGTCGTTGGGGAGTAGCCGATTTTCGTGATTGCGAAAATGTACATGTCAACATACTCGTTACTTGTTTAAGCAAGATTTATAACGTGGCATGTACGACTCAAATACTGAGTAGGCGAGACCATAGGCACGTAACCATCATTTAAGTTGGGGATGGTTGACGTGTATATGGATATTCCCAACTGAGGCATTTGCATGAATCTCTCCGCTACTATTATTCTCGCTTTTGGCATGTCGATGGATGCTTTTGCTGCATCAATCGGGAAAGGTGCCTCTCTCCATAAACCTAAGTTTTCCGAAGCGTTACGAACCGGGCTTATCTTTGGCGTCATCGAAACCATCACCCCGCTCATCGGCTGGTGTCTGGGTCTTCTGGCAAGCAAGGTCGTGCTGGAATGGAATCATTGGGTTGCATTTATCCTGCTGGTGTTTCTCGGCATTCGTATGATTTATGAAGGTGTGCGCGGTAACGATGACGAAGAAGCGCCAAAGCTGCAACGTCATGGATTTTGGCTATTAGTCACCACGGCTATCGCTACCAGCCTTGATGCCATGGCGGTCGGTGTCGGCCTCGCATTCCTGCAAGTTAATATTATTGAAACCGCTCTGGCTATTGGTTGCGCGACCATGATTATGTCCACGCTGGGTATGATGCTGGGCCGCTTTATCGGCCCGCTACTCGGTAAGCGCGCCGAGATCCTCGGCGGTGTGGTGCTAATTGGGATTGGTTGTCAGATTCTTTATAGCCACTTCAGCGCATTAAACTGATGATTCGCGTCGCCAGACGCGAATGACAAAATCTGTCTCGCAAGCGAATGCCGTTTCAGCCGTCAAAGCCTGCCACACTTCAGGGCGGGCACGCCAGGCGAACGGCGTCATTTGTAATAACGCAACCGCTTCATTTCCCTGTAACGTCATCGGCCAGCCAATGCTCTGCGTCTGTTCTGCTATAAAACCAGGTAAAGACTCAGACTCGGTGCTGTGCAGCACTACGTTGTCATAAATTAAACCTTTCAGCTGCATTAAATGACGTGGGCCCGGCGTGGCAGTGATGACGATACCTCCAGGTTTCACCACCCGCGCTAGCTCTTCAGCTTTACACGGGGCAAAAATACGCACCACGGCATCCAGACTATTATCATCAAACGGCAAACGGTGGCTCGATGCCACGCAGAACTGCACCTGCGGATAACGCTTTGCCCCATAGCGAATCGCTACTTTTGCAACATCTAATCCCCAGGTCATTCCTTCATTTTTTGCAACAATCTGTGCAAAACCCGCCGTGTAATACCCTTCCCCACAGCCTATATCCAGCAAAGTAACTGGTGCAGCCTGTTCCAATATCAGGCAGATAGCATCACGCAGCGGCTGATAATGCCCGGCATCAAGAAATGTTCTGCGGGCCTGCATCATTTCGCTGCTATCGCCCGGGTCTTTTGAACGCTTATGCTGAACCGGCAGCAAATTCACATATCCCTCTTTTGCCTTATCGAATTGATGGCCTTGCGGGCAAACAAAGCTCTTCCCCTCGGGATCAAGCGGTGCATGACAAAGCGGGCAAAGATAAGACATAAGAACTCCAGGCAATCGTAAAGGGCGCAAGTGTACCGCTTACGCCCCGCTTCGAAAAGCCACTAACCTGCTGGACCCTCGACAACGGCCTTATTTAACACCGTTAAATTGGTATCTCCCTGTGGCAGACCATCAGGTTCGATATTCTCCAGACGCAGCACATCACCCATTATCTGGCTAAAAACGGGCGCTGAGACGGCCCCACCGTAGTACACGCCATTTTCAGGATCGTTAATCACAACCACTACTACAAAACGCGGGTTACTGGCTGGCGCTACACCTGCGGTGTACGCAATATATTTATTGATGTATTTCCCGTCATCGCCAATTTTCTTGGCAGTACCGGTTTTAACTGCAACACGATAACCACGCACTGCCGCTTTGACGGCTCCGCCCGGTAGAGCCACACTTTCCATCATGTGTTCCACTTCGTGTACCACCTGCTCTGACATCACACGTTCTCCAACTACAGGAGGATCGACGCGTGTAATAGAAAGCGGTCTTGAAATACCATAGCTTCCGATGGTGGCATAGACATGAGCCAATTGCAGCGGCGTTACCATTAAACCGTAGCCGAAAGAAAATGTCGCGCGATCCAACTCCCCCCAGAACCTCCTATGGGGTAATAAACCGCTACTTTCACCCGTTAGCCCTAACCCAGTCGGCGTGCCGAAACCAAAGTTTTTATAGGTGTCTAGAAGCTTCTGGATAGGCATTGCTAGTGATAGGTGCGAAACACCGGTATCACTCGACTTTTGCAAAATGCCAGTTAGAGAAAGTAAAGGATAATAGCCAACATCGTGAATACGATGACCGTCGAGAGTATAAGGACGTGTGTCCAGTACACTATCGGGTTCCACTATACCTTGTTGCAATGCGGTCATAATCACCATCGGTTTGACGGTTGAACCGGGTTCAAAGGTGTCGCTAATCGCCCGATTACGGAAGTCGTTAAGTGTTGCACCTTCACGATTATTCGGGTTGTAGGTCGGGCAACTTGCCATTGCCAAAACCTCACCTGTATTAATATCCAGAATAACGGCAGCGGCAGATTCTGCCTTATTCCACGAAACTGCGTTCAGGAGCGCATCTTCTGTTATCGTTTGCAGTCGTTCATCAATGCTTAGCATGAGGTTATGAGCAGGGTTTGCTGGAGTTTCCGTGATATTTTCTATGACATGTCCGTGTCTGTCTTTACGAACAAGTCTCTCACCCGCTTTGCCCGTCAACTGGCGATTAAAACTCTTCTCAATGCCTTCAATACCTTGATCATCAATGTTGGTAAAACCGAGCAAGTTTGCGGCGACATGGCCTGCGGGATAAAACCGACGTGATTCATCCCGTAATGAAATTCCTGGCAGTTTCAGGCTCTCGATGTATTGCGCTTGTTGCGGATCAATTTGGCGTGCGAGGTAAATGAAGCGATCGGCTGGATTACGGCGAATGCGGGCGGCAATTTCATTAAGGGGTATATGTAAGGTTGTTGCCAGAGCCTGCCAGCGGCTACTGATTTGCACGCCACCTTTTTCCATTACTGTTTTCGGGTCAGCCCAGATTGCTTTTACCGGCACGCTCACCGCCAACGGTCTGCCATTGCGGTCTTCTATCATTCCACGTGGCACGACAATGGGTTCTTCACGTAAAGAACGCATGTCTTCCTGCTTGACCAGATTTTCGGGTGAGATGATTTGCAACCAGGCAACACGTCCCAGCAAGAACACCAGACACATAAAGATAGCGATGCAAAGAAGAGCAAAACGCCACTGAATAAAATTACCCACAATTCCAGGGGCGGTTTTTCTCACATTCAATCCTTAACGACAACTAAGCGATTGAAAATTTAAACATAATGGGGAAACTAACCGGACAGGAACAGTGCTACAAGATGCGCTGCTTTGCTACAAGACATAACTGGGAGAGCTTTCCAGAAACACATAGAAAAATAATGGTCAACATTCAGACATGAAAAAGCCCCGCTACAAGAGCGAGGCTTTCATCAAAATTTGGCGTTATTCGCGCCAGGTCTAATTCAGCCGAATTAGATAGCAGTTACGTTAACCGCTGCAGGGCCTTTCTGGCCGTCCTGGATTTCGAACTCAACGTTCTGGCCTTCAGCCAGAGTTTTGAAGCCGTTACCCTGGATTGCAGAGAAGTGTACGAACACATCTTTGCTGCCGTCAGCAGGAGTAATGAAGCCAAAACCTTTAGACTCGTTGAACCACTTAACTTGACCTTTAATCTTTGCCATTTTGCAAAATTCCTTAGATTGTTTTCTTTGCCCGGAGGCATAACTTAGCTAAAACAGAGACATTACTGCATGAGGCACTAATATAAGGCTCGGCAGAGAAGCGGTATTCAACGACAACGTGTTTACTCAGAACTTCTTTACTGAAAATGCCACACATAAACAGAACTGTACCTCGTTTAACCCAACGTGTTATCACATACAACGCAATCAATGGCAAGCCATTTTTCGGCGTGTATCGATCTGTCGCACAAATTCCGAAACTCATATTGTAATGAAAATGAAATGCACAATTTGTGCATAGATTAACAGTAGACAAAGATGATTCCGTGCATTCATATGACGACCACAGACAACGTTTTTACCATAGCCCAAAGATATCTTTTCGTCCAGGCGAAGTGCGAAAAAGTCGATATCATAGGCATTATGCTTATGATTTTTTTAGCATAGCTATGCAAAAAATGAACAATTTCACTTTGCTACGAAAACAATAGAATTGATATAAGAAATAGCGAGAATAGAAAAATGAATAAACCTTGAGCGGTTGTCTGATTATATTGCACCAAAAGAATGAAAGTTTAATCAACCCATGCTTCATGATGAGGCAATAAAAACGTTTCGCTATATTTTCGATGTAATAAAGTAACCAAAAGATAGTCCGTAATAGCGTCTTAAAATTTTTTAATAATGTTTAAGTCTTAATTTTAAATAAGTGTGAACTTTGACCAATACACAACGGCGAAAAGAGTCGGCTTTCCTCGCCTTCATCATCAAGTGCGGTTAGTAGCTCTTGCGGAGGCATGTCCAGTGATTCATCAGCCAGTTCAAATACGCCCCAATGGATAGGAACCGTAAAAGGTCTGCCCAACTGCTGCCAAAGCGTAACCGCCTGCTGCGGATCCATATGATGGCTACTCATGAACCAGCGTGGAGAATAAGCTCCTATTGGTATCAATGCCGCATCCAGGGGGCCTCTGAACAAAGCAATATCAGCAAGTCCTGCTGTATAGCCCGTATCACCGCTAAACCATATCCTTAAGTGGCTGCTTTCTATAATCCACCCACACCACAAACTCCGGTTACGATCCCAGAATGAACGCATGCTCCAGTGCTGTGCCGGCACCGCTGTAAAAGTCATTCCTTGCAGGGTAATGCTCTGCCACCAGTCAAGCTCAGTCACATGGCGTATACCTCGACGGGTAAACCACTGTTTTAAGCCCAACGGGACAAAGAAATGAGTATCGGGGAAACGACGGACAATCTGTCGAATGGTGGAACGGTCCAGGTGATCGTAATGATTATGCGAAATCATAACGGCATCAAGTTGATGCAATTCATTGATATGAATTGGGGATGGAGTCTTACGCTCAGGACCTGCAAATGATAATGGGGAAGCTCGCTGGGACAACACGGGGTCGGTCAATAAATACAGACCATTGATACGCAGCAATACCGTTGCATGCCCTAACCACCATAGCCGATCATCCTTACCCTGGAGTTCAGCCTTTTGCCACCAACGTTCAGTGAAAGCGGCATAACCATTACTCGGAGGATGGGGCAATCCCTGCGCTTTTCGCTCTTTTCGCCAACGTTCAACATCACCCGGTTTTCGTAAGCTTGACTCCAGATTACGAAAACCGTCGATTAGGTGATGAGATTTTAGGGGATCAAACCAAGGATTTTTCCACCGCATGGTCACTCCACAGCAACACAAACAGGTTTATCCGGATTAACGCTCAGCGACCAGACGAATAAAATCGTCTTCCACTTCGTCATCTTCCTTTGTTACTTCTGGTTCTTCCTTAACTACTTCAGGCTCGTTCGCTTCACACAAACGTCGTAACAGAGCAGTCTGCCGCTTTTGCTGATCCAGCAACTCTTCAAGAAGTTCGATCTGTTCATTGGTCCGGCTACTCGCACGGTTAACAAAGAACCACATTACGAGGCCGATAACCAGTACCACCAGGGAAACTGTCAGGGACACGATATTCAACGCGCCAACACTTAATTCGTTCATATTACCACCTCAGCAAAACGCGCTATTCTACACCTGCCGGGTCTTAAGGTAAGCACTATGTGGATAAAAACACACTACCAGGGTATAAATTTATTAATTGTACAAATGCCGCTGAAAAATTGTACATCCTGATCGCACATTACGTTGACCATTTGGGTCCATAGCAGCAGGCAGACGAAAAAAACTGCAATCAGAATAAGCCATCTGTACTTTCTCACTACTCTCTCCACCTCTTTCCTATTTATTGTAAAGTCTGGCATAGACAGCCTAAACGACACATAACTCTCACGTATATTATTTAAGAATCATCACATTGCTACTACAGCGCAATCCGCTACGCTTAGAAGTCTAATTACTTAATAATAAGAGGTACCTATGCGTATTGTGATCCGCACTATTATTGTAATAGCGCTTTTGTGGATCGGTTTACTCCTCTCTGGATATGGAGTTTTGATTGGAAGTCATGAAAATGCTGCAGGTATGGGGCTTCAATGCAAATACCTAACTGCTCGAAATATCACCACAGCACAATTTGTTCATACCAGCAGTGGAATTATCGGACTTAGCGATTGCCCAGTATTGCGTAAAAGTGATGAGGTTATCGATACGGGTAACTAGCAACATATAAAGAAAACGCCGCTAAATAGCGGCGTTTTCTATTTCATCAAAATGGATATTCGTGATAACCCATTTGTTCAGAAATAGTTCGCGCTGCGTCATGAAGCATCGCTACATATTCATGAAGTCTGTCTTCGGAAAAACGAAGTGTCGGGAATGAAATACTCAACCCGGCAATAACGACACCAAATCGGTCAAAAACAGGTACGCCGATGCAGCGTAAACCTTCTTCCTGCTCTTGGTTATCTTCACCGTAACCCTGCTCACGCACGGTATCCAGGACATCCAACAATTCGTCAGTGCTCATGATAGTGCGCTCAGTGCTGCGGTTATATTCCACATCAGCAAGGATTTCACGCACTTCATTACGATCTCGCCACGCCAAAAGCACTTTACCAATTGCGGTGCTGTACAATGGATTACGACGACCGATGCGCGAGTACATGCGCAGGTTATACATTGAGTCAATCTTATGGATATAGACAATACTGTCTTCATCCAACGCACCCAAGTGGATGGTTTCTTTCGTCAGACGCGATAATTCTCGCATTTGAATGTCTGCGCTACGAATCAAATCAACGTTCTGCAATGCACGCGCACCAAGCTCAAACAGCTTGAGGGTAAGCGAGTACTTTTCAGATTCGCCTTCCTGAGCAACATAACCCAGGGATTTCATAGTCTGCAAAAAGCGATAGACGGTGCTTTTTGACATCATTACGCGTTGCGATAATTCAGTAATACCAATTTCGCGTTCTTCGCCAAGCGCCTGTAAAATGCCAAAAACTTTCAGGACAGAAGAGACAGAATCAGGTTGTTTATCCAGATCTGCGATAGCCATTAAATCACCTCGATCGCATTTGTTTTATAAAAATCAGAACTGGTTTTTAGTATAAGTTGACTACCATATCATCGCAATGAATCTATTCTATTTCGTTACAAATCTGCGACATATCCCTTAAATTTAGTGCTATTATTATTGCTCTTCGAATAAATCACCCATGAAGTTAAATTTCCCTTATGGATAAAACCCTTGCTGATGGGCTGCCAATACCGCAGCGCTATGGTGCTATTTTGGCCATTGCGTTGGGTATCACAATGGCAGTTCTGGATGGCGTGATCGCAAACGTAGCACTTCCAACTATTGCACGAGAACTAAACGCCAGTCCGGCAGAATCCATCTGGATAGTGAACAGCTATCAAATCGCGATAATTATTTCGTTACTGTCGATGTCATTCTTAGGCGACATTTTTGGTTATCGCCGGGTATATCAGTGCGGACTGATTCTGTTCTGCATGACATCGTTATTCTGCGCGCTGTCGAATTCATTGCCCATGTTGACGTTTGCTCGTGTGCTTCAGGGCTTTGGCGGTGCTGCATTAATGAGCGTCAATACTGCTCTCATCAGGCTTATCTATCCGCAAAAATATCTCGGCCGTGGGATGGGGATTAACTCGTTTATTGTCGCCGTATCCTCAGCTGCCGGCCCCACTATTGCCGCCGCGATTCTTTCTGTCGCATCGTGGAAATGGCTGTTTTTGATTAATGTGCCAATTGGTATTCTCGCGCTATTGCTGGCAATTCGTTTTCTGCCCCCCAATCAACAAAAATCGCAAGGCCAACGCTTCGATATCCCTAGTGCGATTATGAATGCCTTGACGTTCGGCCTGCTGATCTCGGCAATTAGTGGTTTTGCCCAAGGGCAGTCAGGATGGTTGATCATTTCCGAGCTCGTTGCATTAGCTGTGATTGGCTTCTTCTTTATTCGTCGCCAATTGAAACTCCCCTTCCCTCTATTACCCGTGGATTTATTGCGTATTCCTGTATTTTCATTATCTATGGGAACGTCTGTTTGTTCTTTCGCTGCTCAAATGCTAGCGATGGTTTCACTTCCCTTTTTCTTGCAATCAACATTAGGACGCAGCGAAGTAGAAACGGGTCTACTTCTCACTCCGTGGCCAATTGCAACAATGATAATGGCACCGGTTGCTGGTCATTTGATTGGGCGAGTACATGCAGGGCTGCTGGGTGGGCTCGGGCTTGTTGTTATGGCATTCGGTTTATTTGCTTTAGCGTTGTTACCGCACAACCCTACCGATATCGATATCATCTGGCGCATGCTTTTGTGCGGCGCTGGTTTCGGTTTGTTCCAGTCACCTAATAACCACACAATCATTTCATCAGCACCGCGTAACCGCAGCGGCGGTGCCAGTGGCATGTTAGGCACGGCTCGATTGTTAGGACAAAGTTGCGGTGCAGCTCTGGTGGCTTTGATGTTCAACCTTTTCGCGATTCACGGAACGCATGCCTCGCTTTTACTGGCAGGGAGTTTTGCGACCATCGCCGCCATTGTTAGCAGTTTACGCATGTCCCAACCTACGACTTCTCAGGCATAAAAAAAGCGTGCCAGCGATGGCACGCTTTTTCATTTCAGATAATGACTACTTCAGATACTCGCCGTTACGCAGCGCTTCAATACGCTTATCCAATGGCGGGTGAGTCATGAACAATTCACTCATAGACTTCGCCTTACCATTGATACAAAACGCCATCATGCTGCTGGCTTCTTGCGGTTCATAGCTGGTTTTCAGGCGCTGCAGTGCGGCAATCATTTTTTCACGACCAACCAATTTTGCAGACCCGGCATCAGCATGGAATTCACGGTGACGTGAGAACCACATTGTGATGATGCTTGCCAGAATGCCAAATACCAGTTCCAGCACAGTCGCAATGGCAAAATAGACAAACGGGTTGCCGTTGTTGCTCTCACCCTCATCCCGATTACCAGACAAGAAGCCAGAAGCGACTTGCGCGATGATACGAGAAATAAAGATTACGAAGGTGTTCACCACGCCCTGAATCAGCGTCATGGTTACCATGTCACCATTCGCGATATGGCTGATTTCGTGCGCGATAACCGCTTCTGCTTCATCACGACTCATGTTCTGCAGAAGGCCGGTGCTAACCGCAACAAGCGATGCATTACGACGAGCGCCTGTGGCAAACGCATTAATATCTGGCGCATGGTAAATAGCCACCTGCGGCATGGCGATACCCGCTTGCTGAGACTGTTGGCGCACTGTTTCCATCAGCCAGCGCTCTGTTTCATTGCGCGGTTGCTCAATCACTTCCCCGCCCACTGAACGCAATGCCATCCATTTGGACATCAGTAATGAGATGATTGAACCACCAAAGCCAAACAACACCGCCATGATCATCAGACCCTGTACGCTGCTCGACTGGATCCCCGTCAGGCTTAGCACTAGCCCGAAAACGACCATGACTGCAAGGTTGGTCAACAGGAAAAGCCCGATACGCATCATAATTTTCTTTTTACCTCGGTTAAAAATACGCATTCTGCGTTACCCCACATCGTAGGGGCAAGCTTGCTATTTTCAAGCATTCATCGTTGCCAAGTAGTTAATAATACATAACTTTACATTAAAGGAGAGGTTGATTTACGCGGCTTGATAGAGGTAAAAAAAACGGGCACAAAATTTTGTGCCCGTTGGAGGAATTACTTAGCAGGAGCTGGTTGCTCAGCTGGTTTATCTTGCTGCATTTTTGCAAAATCCAGCGCGATATGAACCGTTTCATCGAGATAAGGATCAGGTTCCTGATAATCCTTCGGCAGGTCGTCGAGTTTCTTCAACGGTGCTTTTCCTTCTCGTTTATAGCGGTCATTAATCCGCTCCAGACGCGTAGCATCATCTTCCTGATTCTCTTTCTCACGCTGAGCAAGATTCAGGGAAACAATATTACGTTTATCTTTCAGGGCATTGAAGCGAGCAATATCCTTCATGATGTACTGGAACTCAGGATCGGCTGCTATTCTATCCTGGTGCAGTTTAAGCAATTGCGGCTCAAACTGAGTCAGATCGCCTGACTTAACGTAAGTAGCGGCGTTAATGCTATCCCAAGGGAGCGCATTATCTTCAAACTTCTCGCCAGTCTCAGTCTCTTCAGTACCGGTAGGCATCATGATGTCAGGCGTTACACCTTTACGCTGAGTACTTCCGCCATTAATACGGTAGAACTTCTGGATAGTGTATTGCACAGAACCAAGCGCAGGCCATTCCGGACGCAGCATCTGATCATAGATTCGATTCAAAGAACGGTACTGTTGAACAGTGCCTTTACCGAAGGTAGGCTCACCCACAATCAGCGCACGACCATAGTCTTGCATTGCTGCTGCAAAGATTTCAGAAGCCGAAGCACTGAAACGGTCAACCATCACCACCAGTGGACCTTTGTAGTAGACAACGCCGTCAGTATCGCTATCTTCACGCACTTTACCGTTGTTATCACGTACCTGAACAACTGGGCCACTTGGGATAAACAGGCCAGAAAGTGAGACAGCCTCGGTCAATGCACCGCCACCGTTAGAGCGTAAATCGATGATCACGCCCTTCACGTTCTGTTTTTCCATCTTCTGAAGCTGGACTTTGACATCATCTGTCAGACCAACGTAGAAGCCTGGGATATCCAGGACACCCACTTTGTCTTTACCGACCGTTTTAATCGTCAATTTGACGGCGCGATCTTCAAGACGAATGCGTTCACGGGTTAACGTAACCACACGTGTTTTGGTACCCTTACCTGCCGGTAAGATTTCCAGGCGAACCTTGCTACCTTTTGGCCCTTTGATCAGCGCAACGACATCGTCAAGACGCCAGCCAATCACATCAACCATAGGTTTCCCTGTCTGGCCGACACCAACAATACGGTCACCAACGGTAATCGTTTTGCTTTTCGCAGCAGGACCACCCGCTACCATCGAGTTGATAACCGTGTAGTCATCGTCCATTTGCAGCACAGCACCAATACCTTCCAGAGATAAACTCATTTCGGTATTGAATTGTTCAGTGTTACGTGGCGATAAGTAATTGGTATGCGGGTCGATTTCGTGGGCAAAGGCGGTCATCGCAAGCGAGAAAACATCTTCGCTATTGGATTGAGCCAGACGGCGAATGGCAAACTGATAACGCTTGGTCAGCGTTTCACGAATTTCCTGATCGGTTTTGCCGGTCAGTTTCAGACTCAGTTCGTCAAACTTAACTTTGCTATCCCACAGGGAATTCAACTCTGTAACGTTTGCAGGCCACGGCGATTTGCTGCGGTCAACGTTAAAGGTATCGTTACCCGTGAAATTCATTGGTTTTTCCAGCACCTTCAACGCGTATTGATAACGTTCAAAACGACGTTGTTGGGCCAGATTGTAGAGATCGTAAAATACGTCCAGTTTACCGGTGCGCAATTCATCGCCAATCTGTTTTTTCCGCGACACAAACTGCTCTACGTCACTGGCTAGCAGCACGTTGTGGCTATAGTCGAGGAGGTTTAGATAGCGATCGAAAATTTTTGCGGAAAAATTTTCATCCAGGTCAAACTGACGATAATGCGAGCGAGTGAAGCGTGAAGTTACACGCTCACTCACCGTTGCATGCTGTGTCTCTTCCTTTAACTGCGGGATTTGAGAAGCTTGCGTGATGTTTTCGACGGCCAGTGCGCTACCTGCAAGAAACAACAGACTAGCGACAGCCGTACGCTTAAAGAATTTGTTCATGCCCGGGTCTGGCCTCCGTTTCAGAACTGCAAGTGTTCTGCGCGTACGATCATTGCCATACCAGAAGTCAGCTGTACACGGACGCCATCTTTGGTAATTTCCAGTACTGTGGCATCCATCGCGTTGTTACCCGCTTTGACTTTGATTGCCTGACCCACCTGCAAAGCAGAAATGTCTGTAACCGGAGTGCGTTTTTCTTCACGCGGAGCTTGCGGCGCCGGTTTTTCTACACGAGGTTTACGTTCTGTAGCTTCTGGACGACGCGGAGCAGGACGAGGCTTGCGTTCGCGACGAGGTTTATCGATAACGGTTTCGCCGTTAGCAATAGCCGCTTCACGCTTTTTCGCTGCCTGTTCTGCACGCTGTGCCTGAACACGAGCTTTTGCTTCTTCAAGCTGCTTGCGAGCATGCTCTACGTGCTGCTCATCGAGTTCACCACAAGGGTTACCGTCGAGATCAACACGGGTTGCGCCGACTTTAATACCGTATAGGTAACGCCAGCTTGAAGTGTAAAGACGTAACGCGGAACGAAGTTGAGTTTTACTGAGACTCATCTCCCCTTCAACGCGCGCGACCAAATCCTGGAAGATACCAATCTTCAGGGGGCGGGCTTCACCTTCAGCGCTAAAGCACTGTGGGAAACGCTCTGCCAAAAAGGCGATGACTTCTTTGCTACTATTCAACTTAGGTTGATTTTCCATGAAATTTCCTGATTACAACGGAGTTGCCAACAATCCGCAGGCATGAACAGGCGACATTATAATGACGCTATCAGCAAATGCCACGTTATCCGTTGTTTATCATGCTAACGAGTGAAGAATTTTTTAAAATCCGTGTCGGCAAGCATCAGCGAAAGCTGCGTCACCAGTTGAGATAAGCCGAGTTGGTCTTCAGGTGTGAAGCGCCCAAACTCCGTGCTATCAATGTCCAGAACACCTATTAGCTCGCCATTTACCGTAAGCGGCAGGACAATTTCGGAGTTGCTGGCAGCGTCACAAGCGATGTGACCATCAAAAGCATGCACATCTTCGACGCGCTGGATGCTTTTAGTGGAAGCCGCTGTACCACAAACACCTTTTCCTACCGGGATACGAACGCAAGCAATCTTGCCCTGGAAAGGTCCCAGAACCAGAGTCTCGCCTTCTAATAGGTAAAAGCCTGCCCAGTTAACGCCTTCGAGACGTTCAAACAACAACGCGCTGGTATTTGCCAACGTCGCCAAAAAGCTTGTTTCACCTGCCATTAACGCACTGAAATCGCGGTTCAAGTCCGCGTAAAATTGTTCTTTGTTCATTGATTAACCATAGTATGTTGTCTTACTCAACTGCATAGCATAGTAAAATAAGCATTAAATGCCTTATGCCACAAGGTGTATCATTCAATGAATTACTATACGCTTAACGAATATTTCATAACCCATTGAGATACCCCATGCGCCAGCGGTTTTCCCTGTTTACGATGACACATGAAAATACACGCCATTAGCCATGCTGTACCGCAGGCACGTTATCAGCGTTGCCCCCAATGCGATACACTTTTCTCGTTACCGTCGGTTAAATCCTCGCAGAGCGCGTATTGCCCGCGCTGCGATGCCAAAGTTTACCATGGGCGCGACTGGTCACTTACTCGTCTGGCGGCGATGGCAATTGCCATGCTACTGCTTATGCCTGTCGCTTTTTCCGAGCCTCTGGTGCGCATCTATTTATTGGGTACGCGAATAGATGCCAACTTGTTCCAGGGCATATGGCAGATGACTAGCCAGGGTGATCCCCTGACAGCCGCAATGGTGTTGTTCTGTGCTGTGGGTGCGCCAGCAACATTAGTTGCCGCAATTGCCTACCTCTACTTTGGTAATATTCTTGGGATGAATTTACGCCCGGTCTTACTCATGCTTGATAAGCTCAAAGAATGGGTAATGTTAGATATTTACCTGGTCGCTATCGGTGTGGCCTGCATCAAAGTCAGAGAGTTTGCATTTATCCAACCGGGCGTAGGTCTCGTGGCGTTTATTGCATTAGTGGTGCTGAGCTTGTTAACCCTAATTCACCTAAATGTAGAACAGCTATGGGCTCGTTTTTATCCCCAGCGACCTTCTCGAGCGTGGGGTCCCCAGTTACGCGTTTGCCTGGGCTGCCATTTCACAGGAGTGCCTGACAACCGTGGGCGTTGTCCTCGTTGCCATGTGCCATTAAGAGCTCGTCGTCGCCACAGCTTACAAAAATCCTGGGCAGCATTAATCGGTTCGTTAATTTTCCTCCTGCCGGCCAACCTGTTGCCAATTTCGATTCTTTACGTCAATGGTTCGCGTCAGGAAGATACTATTCTTTCCGGTATTCTTTCCCTCGCCAGCAGTAATGTTGCCGTCGCTGCTGTGGTTTTCATTGCCAGCATTCTGGTGCCTTTTATCAAAGTTATCGTTTTGATTTCATTGCTGGTCAGCATTCATTTTAAATGTGAGAAAGGGCTTAAGACGCGGATAACACTGCTACGCTTTATTACCTGGATTGGGCGCTGGTCCATTCTCGATCTCTTCGTAATCTCGCTTACGATGTCGCTGGTTAATCGTGACCAGCTATTGGCATTTACTATGGGACCGGCTGCGTTTTATTTTGGCGCGGCGGTTATTTTAACTATTCTTGCAGTCGAATGGCTTGATAGCCGACTACTTTGGGACGCACATGAGTCAGGAAATGCCCGCTTCACCGACTGAAGCGCGAATTAAAACTAAACGCCGTATTTCGCCCTTCTGGTTACTGCCAATTATCGCACTGATGATTGCCGGCTGGCTGATGTGGACGACCTGGGAAGAACGCGGCACGACTGCGACCATTGATTTTATTTCGGCTGACGGCATCGTTGCCGGGCGCACGCCTGTACGTTACCAGGGTGTTGAAGTCGGTACGGTACAAAGCGTCAGCCTCAGTAAAAACCTGAGCAAAATCGAAGTAAAAATCAGCGTAAAAAGCGATATGAAAGACGCGCTGCGTGAAGATACCCAGTTTTGGCTGGTCACACCCAAGGCGTCTCTTGCGGGTGTTTCCGGGCTGGATGCGCTGGTTGGCGGCAACTATATCGGCATGATGCCGGGCAAAGGCGAGCCGAAAGATCACTTCTCAGCGCTCGATACCCAGCCGAAATATCGCCTTAACAATGGCGAGCTGATGATTCACTTGCATGCGCCAGATTTAGGTTCGCTTAACAGTGGATCGCTAGTTTATTACCGCAAAATTCCGGTAGGCCGAGTGTATGACTACACCATCAATAAGAACCAGCAGGGCGTGACGATTGACGTGCTGGTTGACCGCCGCTTTACCAAACTGGTGAAAAAAGGCAGCCGCTTCTGGAACGTATCCGGCGTAAAAGCCAACGTCAGTCTTTCCGGTGCGCAAGTTCAGCTCGAAAGCCTGGCGGCATTGGTCAATGGCGCTATCGCCTTTGACTCGCCGGAAAACTCAGCCGAAGCCAAAGCTGATGATGAGTTTGGCCTGTATGAAGATCTGGCGCATAGCCAGCGTGGCGTAATCATCGATCTTGATTTGCCGAGCGGACAAGGTTTAAACGCCGGTTCAACTGCGCTGATGTATCAAGGGCTTGAAGTCGGAACACTGACCAAACTAAACCTCAATCCGGGCAGCACGGTAACCGGCCAAATGACGGTGGACCCAAGCGTGGTCAATCTGATGCGGAGCGGGACGCGCATTGAGTTGCGCAGCCCTAAGATTTCCCTCAGCAACCCGAATATCAGCAGCCTGTTAACGGGAAGTACTTTTGAATTGGTACCCGGTGAAGGTGAACCGCAAAACCATTTTGTGGTCTTCCCGAGCGATAAAACTCTCTTGCAGCAGCCTGATGTTCTGACCCTGAACCTGACGGCACCGGAAAGTTATGGCATTGATGCAGGCCAGCCGATTATTTTGCATGGTGTGCAGGTGGGGCAGATTCTTGAGCGCAAATTGTCGGCCAAAGGCGTCAGCTTCTCCGCAGCCATTGATCCTGAATATCGGCATTTGATTCAGGGCGACAGCAAATTCGTCGTCAACAGCCGTATTGATGTAAAGCTGGGTATTGATGGCGTTGAATTCCTGGGTGCCAGCGCCAGCGAATGGGTCAACGGCGGTGTCAGAGTCATTCCAGGTATCAAAGGTGCTATGAAAGATAGCTATCCACTCTATGCCAACCTTGAAAAGGCGGTGGAAAACAGCCTGAGCGACCTACCAACAACCACGTTGACGTTAACCGCGGCCAGCCTGCCAGATATTCAGACCGGCTCCGTGGTGCTTTATCGTAAATTCCAGGTCGGGGAAATCATCAGCGTACGTCCTCGTGCTAACAGTTTTGACATTGATGTAAATATCAAACCGGAATACCGTAACCTGCTGACCTCCAATAGCGTGTTCTGGGCCGAAGGTGGCGCTCGTGTGCAACTCAATGGCAGTGGCCTTACCGTTCAGGCTTCCCCTCTTTCGCGTGCCTTAAAAGGTGCTATCAGTTTCGACAACTTAAGCGGTGCCAGCGTCGGTCTGAAAAAAGGCGACAAGCGAATGCTCTACGCCTCTGAAACTGCCGCTCGTGCGGTAGGCAGTCAGATAACGCTGCACACTTTCGATGCTGGTAAACTTTCTGCCGGTATGCCAATCCGTTATCTGGGCATCGACATTGGGCAACTTGAGTCGCTGAATCTGACAGCCTCACGCAGTGAAGTAGAAGCCAAAGCAGTACTCTACCCTGAGTTTGTTGAGACATTTGCCCGCAGCGGCACGCGCTTCTCTGTCGTCACCCCGAAAATTTCGGCCTCCGGCGTGGATAATCTCGATACTATTCTCCAGCCTTATATCAACGTTGAACCTGGCCGCGGCGCAGCACGTCGTGACTTCGAATTGCAGGAAGCCTCTATTACTGACTCCCGCTACTCAGACGGTCTGAACATCGTAGTAGAAGTGACTGAAGCGGGCGCATTAAACATCGGTACGCCAGTGCTATTCCGCGGTATCGAAGTAGGTACGGTGACCGGATTAACCCTCGGCAACCTCTCTGACCGCGTGATGGTTGGACTGCGTATCAGCAAGCGCTTCCAGCACCTGGTGCGTGATAGCTCAGTATTCTGGCTGGCCTCTGGTTATAGTCTCGATTTCGGTCTGACGGGTGGTGTAGTGAAAACCGGCACCTTCAACCAGTTCATCCGCGGTGGTATCGCCTTCGCCACGCCGCCTGGTACACCACTGGCGCCGAAAGCAGAAACGGGTAAACATTTCCTGCTAGAGCAAAGTGAGCCTAAAGAGTGGCGTCAATGGGGCACCGCACTGCCTCGCTAATACCTTCGCCCCGGTGTCTCACCGGGGCGAAATTGTTATATATCAACAAGATAACAATACAAGGGGTGCTATTGGGGTGCTGTAATTTGCAATAAAATTCCCCAAAAAAGCCATAATATCTCTGCTTGGTAAGAGTCGCACCTGGGCTTTTTCCATGAAAAACTTGCCCATAAAAAATTTTCACTCCTACTACTTGCCCAATATCAAAAGAATCATTACTGTATATTTATACAGTTAAACAATGAGAAGGTATAAGTAATGTACGTTGAACTCGTTTATGACAAACGCAATGTGGAAGGTTTACCGGGTGCCAAAGACCTCATACTTGCCGAACTGACAAAACGTGTGCATGGGATTTTCCCTGCTGCTGATGTTCGCGTTAAACCGATGCAAGCCAATGCCGTTAACAGCGACTGCACGAAGACAGAGAAAGAAAAGATAAATCGTTTGGTCGAGGAAATGTTTGAAGAAGCCGAGTTCTGGCTCGTCAGCGAGTAGCATCTATGGACAACATGATCATTGGCGGGGTGAGGATTTACTTCCCCCTCCCAGGTGAAAAACTCCCGACACCTTCATCTGACATGCAAAGCTTCGCGATAAAAAGTACAACTGGCGGTCGCTGTTGTGTTCTTGGATTCTTTGATGGGGAGTGGCGAGTTTTGTCGCTACCGGAGTACGAAAGTTCGGGTAAAGCTATTATGGCAGTAGTGAGGCAAGGGAAAAGAAGCTGGCAATAACGCGAAGGATTAACACTGACTATAATTCCAGGTTAACTACATAATTTTTATGGGTTAACATCTGTCAAGTTTTTGCTAGCCATTCTGCAATCAGCTATTTGTTAAGTGATTGAAGCTATACTTAGGTCAGCAACCCCGAATAGTGGATTTTATTAAAATGCGCAAGCCAAATAGCCTCATTCTAAAATTAGATGGGACAAGCCCTGACAAGCTGCCAATGGCTCGACTGGTGAAGTATTTGTCTGCTCTGTCAGATTTGTACGGATCGGCCGATGCTGTGCATTTTGATAAAGTTAGCGAAGGATCAGCATGCCTGAATACATGGGTTGATAACGAAGCTACCTATAAAGACGTGATTTCCCGATCTCTGGCTACAGCTCAAAGCAATGGCAGACCATATCTTAAGCTTGTCGATCTGCTTTATGAAGACGGCTTCAATGGAAAAATCCTTAACGAAAATAATGATGTCGTCGTCCTCTTCCCTACAGTTAGCAAAGAAATCCCTTTATATCTCCGTAAGAAAACGACATTGCAAGGTCGCCTCTACAGCGTTGGAGGAAAGGACGATTCAATACCTGTAAAGATTGAAGGCGCTAATGGTGAAACCTACCCTTGTGAAGCAACGCCAGCATTGGCATCAGAGCTAGGTGCAATTCTATTCCAGAATATAAGGGTACACGGGGAAGGCGATTGGGAACGTAAGGATGACATCTGGAAGCTGAAAAAATTGAAAATCTCTTCATATGAAAAGATTAAGAAAGTCAGCTTAAAAGAAGCGGTTAAAACTATCCGTTCCGCTTCAGGAAACCAATGGGCTGAAGAGGAAGATCCTCACTCCATCCTGAAGGCATTGAGGAAACTAAATTGCGAGTAATTTTTGATACCAACGTTTTGGTTCAAGCTCTTACTGGAACCAAGGATGGAGTTTCGCTCACAGATCCGTGTACTGGCGAAATTATTTCTGATCCGCAGAAACGTGCAGAAGCGCTAATCGAACATGTTGATAGCCTAGGTGGTGCTGTGCTTATACCCACCCCTGTCTTGGCAGAGTTTCTGGTAGGAATAGATAAAAATCAGCACCAAGCGTATATCAATCTGATTAAATCGCAATCGTGCTTCGAAATAGTATCTTTTGATGAAATCGCGGCAATTGAATGCGCCCAGATGCCTAGCTTGAAAGAACTTAAACAAATGATGAACTCTGACACCACCACCAAGGTGAAGTTTGATAGGCAAATTATTTCAATCGCCAAATCAACAGGTGTCAAAGAAGTTTGGACTCATGATAAAGGTGTCTACAATCGTTGCCAGTCTTTGGGGATAACAGCAAAATCTTTAGCGGATATAACCCCAATACCAGAACAGTTTGGGATAGATTTCCCGCAAGAAAGTGCATCAGGCTTACATTGAAAATCACCCGGCCACCGTGCCGGGTTTCCTCTCGAGCATCTTCTCAATAGTCCCTAGTCTGATTGCCGAGCACGGCGCTAATCCTATAGAATATCCACAGTTACCTCTGGCATGAACACCGGGGTTATCCAGCCACATCCCGCTCTTGCATACGGCGGCGCTGTGGCGCATCTCTTTGCTATAAGCTAACGGGATTAAAGGGCTTTAAGGATGAAGGGATTACGCGCTGTGTAAATTTTCAGATATGGGGTTGCTCCGGGTCAGTTTGTGCTTCCTCTGCCGCTTTGCGGGCTGCTTCCTCCGCAGCAAGTCGCTGGGCTTCTTCCATAGCTTTCTCAGCAGCAAGTTGCTTCTGGTTATAAATGCTGTCATGTGGCATCTCGACACGGACAGAAACGAACTGGTCTGCGGGGATATCAATCGGATCGCCGCCAGCAAATCCCTCTCGTTCATTGCGCGCAAACTCAGGTGCATCGGGGTGAGTACGGTGGTAGGTTTTTACCAACACTGAGCCATCTTCATTCACTTCATAGTCCAGCCAGATGAGTGGCTGCTTGTTGCGGTCGGTAGGGATATCAAAACCACCATCGATGCCTCCCCATGCTGCGTCGGCATTCAGGCCCATGCAACCTTCAATCAGGTATACGCCAACACCCTGGCGCGTAACAGTCACACCCTCTGATTCACCATTGGTTTCTACATGTCCATCTGCAAAGATTTTAATGACAGGGGATGCTGCTTTTAGCGTACCGTCTGAGGCTTTTGTGGTGTTGTGATTACCAAAAAGGAAGTACACCCCGGGTACTGGTATCTTCACGCCTTCAAATAAAGAAAAACTTCTCTGATCAACATAATCCACCCCATTACGGAACATAAAGCTCAGGTTTCCGCCCGCCGCACTCTGTATAAGAATTTGCCTACCGACTTCGGATGTTGCTTTGCTACTGCTGACCAAAGTTAAGCTGGGATAAAGTGCTGTGGTGCTTCCATCTGTACCTAATTTCAGATTTGCGAACATGGGTCCAGATGCTACACCGAGTTGAAGATTATCCCGCGCCCCCTCCGGATTATTTGCACCCAGTCCACCTTGTTTCAGGCTTAGCGGTGTGGTTAGTCCACTCAAACTGGTGATGTCGCTATTCGCACCTTTTTTCGCTAACGACTTTTGCCCGGGCACTGTCACCTGTGCGCCGTTGATAGTAATGGTGACATTACCTGCACCATTCATCACATCTGCGAAACCAGACATGTACCGCTGATACATGCCAAACGTCTCGGCAATGTCCTGCGCCAGGCCGTCAACACTCAGGCTGTCGCTGAGCAGGATGGCGTATTTGGTACCGGCTGCAATTGCAGGGCTGATGGCTGGAGTGACGGATAACGCATTAGCACTGGTAACCGCAGTGAGCTGTAAAACCTGAACGGGGTTAGTGAAAGCAATCAGCGTGCAGCCAACACGTATGAGACTGCCTGCTGCAGTGAAGTTTGTGCCTGCGCCTGTAATTGTGCTGCCGTTGCCTGCGATAGTGCCTGTTGTGTAAATCATATTTTCTCCGGACGAAAAAAAACCGCCGAAGCGGTTACTTAAATTGATGATTATTATTTATAAATCGATGTTGTGAAGCAGCTACTCGGAGCGATCGATTAATCATATGCAGCGGTATTAATTGCCGTGATTGCCATTCCTGTATTCGTCCCGCCAACTGCGCTTCCCTGGCCGGTCTGACTACCCTGAGCGTTAATTCTGGTGGTAGTGCCGTTGAATAGCGCACCAGCATATGCGGTCACGTTAACAATGACCGGTTGCCCCTGAACCATCACCTGGAACAATGAAGATCCAAGAAGTGCCGGGACGATTGCATACGACCCTGATAATGTCTGGTCAATGTTAATGCCCCCGCCGTTCCCTGGCGTTCCGACAGTGACCAGATCGCTTAAAACACGGCTTTCATTCGTGAGCACAAGCTTTCCGTTTTCATCCCATATCGCCATACCCCATGCAGGCAGAGTCTGAGGGAATATAGCGAAAACGTAGGCTGTCAGGGTATGGCTGTCACCTCTGGGACTGCTCGACCCGACACTGATCATATTCCCCACGCGTGTGGCCCCCACCGTTGCTGCATTAGATGTTTTACAGAACACTATCGCCGGGTAGCTTGCGTCAATAGGTATATCCATGCTGGCGCCTTGATAGCTACCGCCCACATTGGCCGAGTTTACTGTTACCTTCCGGTACAGGCAGAACGGTGTGGACTGAGGAGTAATGAAGGGATTACCGTTCTCAAGCGCAATTAGCGCACCGTATCCCGCCATTATGCTTTCTCCAGGAAGACTATCAGCTCGCATTCGGATGCCGGATAGTTCCCCACTCCGGTACTGCTTGCGGCACTGAGGGTTATGGTATTACCGCTCGCAACGATGCGGCGACCGACAGAGACAGCCCCCTTATCCAGAGAAATGGCAAATCCAACCTTCATACCTTGAGGGATGCTGAACGACCAGCTACCGGAATTCTGCCCTGCTGAGAGCTGAATGCGGCCCACTACCGAGACAGGCTTTATTCCATAGTTGTTCGGCTTGCCATTCGCATCCCATGTCTGAAATCCCCATGCCATTAGAATACCCCCGTCAGTTTTCCCCATTGGCAGCGCAACACGCCATTCTCATCTCTTACGCTGTCGGTAACATTTGTCGATTTTCTTGCCCCTGCACCATCACTGCCAAAATTAAACCAGGCGCCATCCTTATCCAGCCGCCAGCCTGATGTGTTAGCCACATAGTTATTGGACTGAATAAAACTACCGATTTTGGCATTACTGATTGTGGCATCGCCGATGACCGTATCGCGGATGATGGCCTGCCCGTTTACGATGACAAAAGGCAGCGTTACCGCACCGCCAGCCTGAGCCATTACTGCGAAACGGTCCGCGAGGAACAGTATCTGCGACTGCATTCCTTCAGGGGTATTTTCAACACCAATGCCCATTCCTGCCGCGTATTTTCGACCATTTTTGTCAATGCCCACTTTAATCGAATACATCGCGTTCAGTGCGCCATCGATGTTGGCCAGCGCCGACGCATTTGTTGTAACAGCGGCGCTCACTCCATTGATTGAGGCGTTAATTGCAGTAACCTGGCTGGCTGTTGCCTGCTGATAATTGGCAACGGTCTGGCTGAGGTTAGTGATGCTCGCACCATTGCCATTGACCTTACTTTCCAGCTGCAACAGTGACCGCGCATTTGCCTCACGATCATTAGCCGTCGTTTCATCAATACGCTGAATTTGAGCAATGCTACTGCCGTACTGTGCTGTAATGGTTTGTCGTAGACTCACCTGGGCCAGTGTGTTCTGAATCAGTGCAATCGAGGTGTTCTGAATGCCGCCACTGGCGTTATCAGTTTTACCCGACAACTCTTCGAAGCGTGAAGTGGTAGACGAATCAAGCGTAGTGACCGCCTGTGTCAGAAGCGAAACCCCAGCAGCGTTATCCCCGGTTTTTGCTGTGAGCTCATCAACGGCTGTTGCACGCGCTTCCGTTTCTGTGGCCAGCGCCTGGCGAACTTCCGTGATACCCGCTTCATTACCAGTGACCTTCGCCTCAAGCCGGGTAACGTCAGTAACGCGGGCCTCAGTTTCCGTCGCGAGCACTTCACGCAGTTGCTCAAACTTCGCAGAGTTCGCGCCGTTCTGCGCGGACTGACTGACAACAACATTCGCAATCGCCAGCGCGTTGTGAATGATGGATTCAGCAGTCTGTTTGTTTGCTCCAGCAGCTGCAGCAAGCTTGTCTGCGTTATCTATAATGGCGCTGGCCATGTCAGCTATTTTCAAATTACTGTCGACTGCGTTCTCAACCAAGTCTTTGAAAATGTCGGTGTCTTTAATCTGATTCAGCACGGCTTCAGTGATGTCCGAGACATCGATACTCGCCTGACCGCCTACAAATTCAGTCCATTCACCTTGGTTGCCGATACGGTCGATAAGTCGCGCGCGGTACCAGAAGTTTTGACCTGCTTTCAGGCCCATCTGTTGGTAAAGCTTTTGAGGATATGGCACATCAGCAAGCAGCATTGGACTGGTTCCATCAGCCGTAGCGCTGTACTGGATTTCAGTATTCAGCGTATCGCCCGCATCTGCCGGGAACCCCCAGGAAATGTTGATGCCAAAGACCACATCATCGGTTGCTGATAATCCCAGAGGTTTTGGTGGAGAACCGATTTTCCCCGTCAGGTTGGCTTCCTGGCTGACGGTCCAGACAGAGCTAATGTCGCTCGAGTTAATTGCACGTACGCGCGCGGTGTACCGACCGGAATAGATGCCCGTGACCTCAAACCCTAACGAGCTGGTACGCGGTGCATTCACCCAGTCGCCATTATCTTTTCGCCACTCGCATTCGTACGCAATGGCGTTCGGTACCGCCTCCCAGTTCACACGCAGCGTTTCGACGCTGATGTTCTGCACTACCCGACTATAACTGCTGATGGTGACTGCCGCTGGCGGTGCCTGCACACCAGGAGGAATAGCCGAAATTGGGCGATCGTCTAAACGTGCCCCGGTATCGATGGCCGCATATTTATCAGGATTGTGGTTAATGGCCGCAATGGTAAATGTGCCATCGTCATTATCAGTGACGCCAGTAACCCGGTACTGCTGGATAAACAGATCATCAGCATCCACAACCCACACCGACTGCACTTCCGGCGTTTCACTGTAAGCCGTGGTGACCGTGACCTGCTTATCAGTGACCGACTGAATCGTACGAGCCTGAGAGACGCCAGATGGTAAGTTGATTATCAGGCGGTTACCTGCTTTTGCATCGCCGACTCGGTCAAGAGTAATAACCCGACCGTTAACCGCGCTGATACGTCCACCCATCACCTTGCCTGACAGGTTCTGGTCAGCCACGCCGATAATATACCCGGGCAGTGGGATCATCCCTTCCATCCCGGTGGAAAATGTCACAAGGCGGTCTTTGGCGTTCGTCAGTAGTGTCCAGCGACCACGACGATTTGCTTCGGTTCTACGGGTGCAGCCAATCGCGGTAATTTCAGTCTGACGCACCTTGTAACGACGAATCAGGTCCTGTTCAAACACGCCTTCCACTTCATCGGCATAATGATTGTCGGGATTGGACCAGGACACCATTGCTGTCGAATAGCGGTTACGCTCGCTGCCACCGGCATAAACAAACTTCCCGCCGATGACATTTGCCCGGGTGAAAACATAAGTCATATCCCGTGGCTGGTCAGCAAGTGCAAATAGCTGGTTATTGGCCCAGTAGGTCATACCGCGAAAGATACTCGCCAGGTCGCGTAGCACGTTGAAGGCTTCGTTCTGGCTCTGAATATACACATCACAGAGGAAACGCGGTTCGGTACCACTCCCGCCCAGTCCATCCGGTACCAGCTGATCGCAATACTGCGCAATGCGGTAGAGCTCCCACTTATCGACCTGACTTGCATCAAGACGGTCACCCAGGCCAAAGCGGGGATTGAGGACCATGTCGTAAAACACCCAGGCCGGATTGTTGGAATAGGCCCACTTGAATGAGCCATCCCATGTACCACTATAGGTTCGTGAATCAGCATCATATGCCGTCGGCACGCGGATGAGTCGGCCTGGTGCTTTAACACTGATTTGTGGAATATTGCTGAACTGCTTCGCATCAAAGGTGACAAACAGTAGCTCGGTATTCGGGTACCGAAGTTTGGCATCGATAACTTCAGCGTACGCTTCAATATTCGTGGCATCAGCAATTCGGTTGGAAACAGAATCAGCAGTAATGCGGGTAACGCGAACCTGCCAGCCAGTGGTGGCTTTTGGCAGGTCAATACGGTGCGAGCGCTCATAAAGCGAGGTTGTCTTGCCATCGAACGCGCCATTCACAACGGCCTGATATGCACCGCCATCAGTGGCCAGTTCAATTTTGTACTCAACCCGGGAGCCAACAACGTCACCGTTATCTTTCTGCTTTTGCAGCGCGGGAAGGCCAAGACGAATACGCAGCGCAGAAAGCTGCGTATTGCTGATGGCGCGGGTCCACGGTTGGGTTTGTTTTAACGGCGTATTGATCGAGATTTCATTCTCAACCGAGGGAATACCTTGAATGTACTCCTGCGCCTGAGTACCGGGGCGGTACTCCCATGTCACGCCAGGGAAGTTTAATGTCCCGTCCTGCGCCCGAACAGGCGTGCCGTCGAGATAGATATCTTTATCAGTCAGCCCACCAGCGCATTCCCCTTCGCCCAGCGCCAACAGGATTTTGGCGGTAGCAACAGAATGCAGTGAATCGGGTGATTCTTTTGGTGACTGCGCATTACCGCCACCACCTTTGCGCCCCTGAATATTTACCATATTGCGCCCACAAAAAAGGGCCGCCTGAGCGACCCTGTAGAGGATGAAGTTTGTTACTTGTAATCGTCGGTATAAATACCTGCAGAGATAATGGCCCCGCCACGCTCACGTAGACCGTAAGCCACACCAACCGGGTTACCCATGGCGACAGTGTTAACCGGGCCGCCGAACGCATATGACGGCATGTTGTCTGGGTCTTGCCGTGACGCCAGCCCCTTGGCTTGCGGGGAAAGCATCTGAACGACACCGCCAATCATCATTGCAGCGCCAAACTTCGCCATTCCGTAACCAAATGCAGACATTGTGCCAGCAGAGAAATATCCAATAAGTACGCCAGCAACTACCAGCACCGCCCCCAGAACGGTTTGCAAAACTCCAGCCCGCTTGCTCCCGGCTATCACCGGTACAATGCGGATCACTTCATCGCCGCTGTTATGCTTCAGCTCTTCTTTGGTGATGTTATGCCTACCTTTGAAGACGGCAAAGCGAAGCCCTTTTAGATGAGCGTTTTGCATAAACGCTTCAAATCCGGGAATCGTGATGGACAGAGCGCGGCACGCTTCCGCTGGCGTATCGATAACCAGCCGGTGCGCACGACCAAACAGTGCCGCCAGGCTTCCACTCAGCAAAACAGTTTTATACTGATTCATGGTAAATCCTTATGTCTGACAATGAGGGCCGTTCGTTCACGCCAGTAACCGCCATAGGGTGTTTTGCAGGAGAGTTGCCCGTAGAGGTGATGCAGAAGCTGGTTATCTTCAAGCAGAATGCCGGCATGATTCACCACCGGCGCGGATACCTGCATCAGCACCATATCGCCCGGGCGGGGTGTGTTCACTTCGCGGAAGCCTTCGGCATACCAGTTATCGAGATAGAGATTTTCAGCGCCAGACTCCCACCACGGACGATCCACGCTGTAGTTTTTAAGCTCGACGCCCTGTCGTTTGTGCCAGTCCATAATCAGTGACCAGCAATCAGCATGGCCAAGAACGAAGCCACGACCTTCCAGCTCGCGATCACCGCGAGGATAAATGGTGCGAATGTCTCCTTCTGGCCACGACGCAATGACCCACGGAAGGCCATGCGCATCACACTGTAGCATATCTAACTCACTCGGCTGCGTTGTCGCGCCATCGCCCGGATGGCTGTGCACAATGGCAGTGATAGTTCCCCGATCTTCTGCCGCGGCAAAGTCCTCCGGACAAAGCTCAAACTGTTCGGTGGGTACCGCAGTGATGTTCTTACACGGAACGTAGTGTTCAACCCGCCCTTTCTGAATAACCAGACCACAGCATTCATTCGGAAATTCGGCAGCAGCGTGCGCAAGAATAGCTTCTGTGATTTTTTCAAGCATGACTATCTCCTCAGGAGGCTTGCGCCGGGGAAGCCTCCAAAATCCAGTGGGTTGTCGGCGCCCTGGCGTTTCTTGCAATCCACCATCAGTCCAGAGCATTTATCCTGAGAGGGATCGGTAACCGGGTTACCCTTCAGATCAAACATGAGAGGACCGTTGTAAGAGCAACCATCACCCGAACGATACTGATTGCGGCAAGCCCAGGTGCAGATTGCCGTTATTTGTCGTGTGGGGATAAGTAGCCCCTGCAAATCCATCGGGCTGGATAGCTTAAACTCAACCCCCTCATCGTCTTCGCTGCTCCTGCTGTCGATATACCAGACCTGCTTTTTCACCTGCAGGGGATCAGCTGTCGGATTGCCATCAGGAAAATTACTGGCATCGAGATAGTGCGTGAAGGTATCGAGTACAGAGACTTTGGCCTGAGCCATATCATCAAAACGCAGACATAGCGCGGTCACCACACCATCGAGGTTGGCCACTTTCAGTGAGGGCTCAGCTGTCTGACCGTCACTGGAGGTATCCATACCGGTTATTTCGAACGGCCACGCGCTGTATTCCTGCCCGCCGAACCAGACAGGCTTGGCCGGTAGCTTGCTTTCATCACCACCAGCAGCGTCGATTTCTTCCGGCGTATGAGGAATGGTATTAGCGTGAAAATAAAGATGGCCCGCACCAAAGGCCGAGCCATCAATTTCAACCAGGCGTATTTTGTTGCCCGGTTCGAGTTTCTGAACGTCATTATTAATCATGGTGCAAATGCCTGCTCAAAGGTTGCGGTAACGATTAACAGTGTTTTGCCTTTTACCATTCGCTTTAAAGAATCTGCTGCCACCCTGTAAAGCCCCTTCTCTCCGTATGGAGGAGTGAAAATAAAAGCCTTCGTTTTATGGCGCGACAGAAAGTTGTAGATTTCCATCGATCGAGCTGCTTTCCCCGTAAAAGAATAAGGAAAGGAGAATTGCGATGGGTTCAGCCCGTCACCCACCACCTGCTCGTAACCATCACCAAACTGAGCTTTACGTATTCTGTCTTTTACATCGAGAGTCGGTTGATTGGAGGTCTGAATAGGCCAGGCGAATGTTTCTATTGCCATATTTTTCCCATAAAAAAACCACCCGAAGGTGGTTAGATAATTGTTTAATTGAGAGTTGTGGGTCGAATATCCATATCACCATCAGCACTGGTAAACACTCTGAGGTATTTGCGCTCTTCGGGTCTTAAGCTAATGTAGCGTTCCTGTCGTTCTCCGCTGGCACCACAGAGTCCTCGCCCCTCAAGACCCGCACCAACTACACTTTCGCCAGTTTTAACATAGAAGGTTGCCTTCTCACCTGGATCAAGTTTCGCGGCTACCTCGCCATCAATATAAACAGATGCGAAACAACCCGCCCCACCAAATCCGCGGTCACGAATGATTGTCAGGCTAGCCTTCTCTTTGGTGGGATCCTGAAATTTAAATAACCTTTCAGAAGGTGCTAATTTAGCTTGGCTGGGCGGAGTTACTGTAGAAGAACATCCAGCTAAACCAATCAAAGTAAGTGCCAGAATTAAAACTCTCATCGTTATCCCTTTGATTAATATGTTTTGTACATACTAACCAGGGACTGATAAAAAAGTAACTATCGCTTCTGTTGAGCACTCCAGATCATGCCGCCAGGACGTAACTCCCGACGAATACCCTCCTGAATACTGGAATCAACAGTCTGCTGATATGCCCTGCCAACAGCATCATTACTTCCTGATGTTTGAGAGGTCGATTTATCAGTCTGGACATACACATTACTCTCGATATGAATCCCACCACCAGCAGAACCCGCAACAACCCCAAGCTTGCCGTTTGCACCACGACGCAGAGGTAAGATCGCTTCAGGCCCCGCCTCGCCCATCACACCAGCACCTTTAGCAAAAGCAAACAAAGTGGGTCGATTTACTACCGTTCCGCTGAATGCGCTAAGACTGGCTGAACTATAAACACCACCATTCGCATTAGCTTCGGCACCAAAAACAGCACTGACACCACTCACCAGAGATTGCTTAATCAGGATTTGAGCCAGCATACCGAGTATTGATTTGGTGAAGTTGGCAAAGTTTGCCTTGCCGGTCATCAGCATATCGGTCAAGCCCTGACTCAGTCCGTCAAATGTCGCACTCGCCACACTCTGAACCTGCGCGTAAGTATCCGTTGCCGCATCAGCATAATTAGCCCACGAAGATTTCGCGGCATTTTCCCAGTCACCACGTTGCTTATCTTCATTCGTAAATTGCTGACTTTGCGCGGCGATTGCAGCCTGTCGATCATCGGGTGAAGCATCTTTAAACTGGCGCTCCAAATCTTTTCGTTCCAGTATGCGCTGAGCCTCACGCGATGATTTCCCACGACTGTCTAAATAGGCCTGCTGCTTTGCGCCCGCCTTCTCAATGTATTTCACTGAGTCATCATGCAACCGATTAAGACGCTCCTGCTTAACCACTTCATCGCCGATAATGGCATTTTTCTCTGCCATTGCTTTAATTTCAGCTTCGTGGGCCAGCATGGACTTATCAGCGGCAGTTAGCAGCCGGCTATTATGGGCATCTTCAAGCACGTTGAATTTAGCCTGAATGGTCCACAAATCTTTCCGCTGTTGACTAATGGTGTCGTTGATATCACGGTGTTTACGCAGGGTTTCAAGCTGTGACTGAAGCGCAATATTCTGCTCATTAAAGGTTTCCAGCGTCTTGTCGCCGGCAGATTCAGTAATAGCTTTTGGCTTTTTATCCGGCTTTTTGGCGTTATCAACGACATCAGCAACTGCATCTTTCTGGCCGGCACCCTGGGCAACCTGGCGACCTTTCCATATTGCATCCCGATACCCCTGCATGCCTGCAGCAAGACGCTTCAGGCGTTCAGCATTGTCTTTCTCAGCATCAGTCCAGATTTGTCGCTGTTCGTTTGCGGATTCACGTGCGCTTTTGGCCATCGGTTCAAAAACCGATCCCAGTCCAGGTAATTTCGCCGCGCGTTCAGCAATACCCGCGGTAACATTAGAAATGATCTCATCGCCGTGAGCCAGCAGGCCACGGATTTGATCAATCAGTGCACCAACAACATCAATAACCATGGAGGCCATGGCATTAAAATCAATACCGACAGCTATAGCTGTGTCTGATGCCCATTTTTTAACATCTTCCCAGGCTTTTTCCAGGGGAGACATATTGTCGATAATGTCCTGACTGCGCTTATCAATGGTGTCGGCAAGAAGATTGGTCAGCTCAGTTACTGCCTGAGTGTGCTGCCCAGCCTTATCAAGGGTGGCAATATGCTCAGCCTGCGCCTTGCTCAGAAAGTCGAACTGGTTGTTCAGCGCCTTCATGGACTGAACCGGATCGTCTGCTATCTGAGAAAAGAACCCCTCAACCTTATCTTTTGTCTCCCCGGTCGCACGCCCCCAGTCAAGGGTCGCCTTAGTGATGACCTCGATTTGCTCACCCGTATATTTTCCCTTCTGTACCAGCTCAGCCATCAGGCTGGATGTCGCTGCAAAACTGGTATTTGTGGCGTTTCCTATGCGTTCAGAAGCATTCGCCATATCTCCAGCTGACTCAAAAGCCGCAGCGCCAGTCATGATGAGCGATTTTTGAATATCACCGAGGGTGGATGAAGCAAATGCCATGCTTGACGGAATTGCCACAAGAGCGGCAACGGCAACCGCGATGGCCAGATTAACCGGATTTAAAACCGCGATCAGCCCCTTCAGGGAATCGCCCACTGCAACCATGGCAGGACGAATACCACCGAATGCATCTTTGACCTGCCCACCCTGCTGGATAAGGATAAGCAGCGGATTTTGTCCGCCCGCCAGCTGAGTCACCACATCCGTCATCTGCATCGGCAAAAAGCGCAATGCCTGGGTGTACTGACCGACTGAGATCCCCGCACGCTTTGCAGCAAGTTCGTGACGGGAAAGTGCTGCTGGCATTCCCCCCATCGCACTTTCTGTCTGCTCAGCTGCTTCACCGACTTCGTATAGCTTTGCTCGTTGTTGCTCGAGCATCGCCAGTGTGGATTTAAACTGCGCTTCCGGAATAAAGCCACTTTCAAACCGCTGATGCAGCTCTGCCACATTCTCATCAATACGGTTAAATGCCCGTAGGGTGGGATCAATGCCTTCAAGAAACCGTTTTGTCGCCGCGGATTCGGCTGCAGCTGCTCGCCTCGCTTGTTCCGCAACTTTTTCCTGAGCATCACCCACATCAACCAGCTTCGTCAGGCTCTCATCCAGGATGTGGTTATAGTATTCAAACTGTGATGCATCGATGCGACCCGCATTCAGATGCTGCTGAAGTGCGGTGTACTGATCATCCAGGTTACTGAACGCTTTAGTCGTCGGGTCGATGCTGTTCAGTAAACTTTTGAGTGCCGATGCCTGTCTGTCAGCCATTTGCTGAGCCTGGGCAGAAGCATCGTTTGCCGCCTTACCAAAACTCCCTGTATGCCTTATTACCCGCTCCATTTGTTCAGTGAAGCGGGTATTGTCGACATCCAGATTAACGATTAAATCACCCACCGACTGGGCCATAGCGCATCCCCCCTGACAGCCCCTCGGCCGCTAACATCATTTCTTCATCAGATTGTTCAACAGGATCGGATACCGAACTGAGCAGGCTAAAATCAGCCATGGTTAACTCGGTTTTTCCACAGAATGCGGAGGTGATTGTCAGACTGAGAGCGGAAAACTCCGCATCAATCAAAGCATCTGAGAAGAGATTTCCACGATAGAAAGCAGCCCATTCTGCAAGCTCACTACAGGACATCGAAGAGAGCATGCAGCGCCAGTCCGGTCGCCTGAATTCACGCGCCAGACGCATAACAAATTCCAGTTCGGTGGTCAGGACTTTTCCGCAGAATTATCGACCACTTCACTTGTCTCGCCATTTTCAATGACCGGATCTGCAGCATCCGGAAGTTCAGGAACCATTTTGCTTAAAATGAGAACCTGGTTGGCAGCCAGTGACAGCGCTTCCGAGGGCCAGGTGGACAAAATTGTTTGCTGAATATCTTTGACGGTTTTTTTATTGTCGCTATGCCATAAAGACAGGGCAACCAGCCGTGCATTGAGATTAAGATTCTGGCGGCTGAGGGCGGCAACTTTTGCAATGTCTGATTCAGGTTCGACCTGGGGCTTGCTCAGTTCAACGGAGTATTCCAGGTACTCAATACGCTGCAGTGCAGACATTTCAGTCAGCATCACTGTCTTCTGGTTATAAGCAAATTCATCGGTTTTCAGAAACATGGGTTACTCCTGGAGTGAGGGGCCAAAGCCCCTTTGGTTAAGCAGTGACAGTCGCGGCACAGATACCTACGAACAGGCCGTCATTGGTCATAACAACAATTTCAGCCGAGCCAGCCGCTTTACCAGTGATCGTTAACACATCACCATTAACCGCGACCGTCGCTTTGGTTGGGTCAGAACTTGAAGCGCGGAAGGTTTTATCCGATGCGCCGGCAGGATTAATCGTCACATTAACCGTGTCATTGGCGCCAGCCTTAATGCTCAGCGTGGCTTTATCCAGCGTCACGCCTGTAACCGCGGTGACCGGTGCGCGGTTATCTTCTGCCAGAGAAGGCTTGCCGGTGTTAGTCACTTTGACTGAACGGGTGATGATTTCTTTTGCCGGGATAGTTTTACCCAGGCTACTGATCCAGCCTTTATAAACATCAATTGTGCCGTTCGGATACTTAATTTTGTAGACACGTTTGTCACCAGATTCAAACCAGGCAACCAGATCCTGCTGACCGGATTCACCCGGTTTCCAGGCCAGTGTAATGGTTGCATCACCGGCTGACTTTGCGCCCTGGGCAGTATCGGCCCAGTCAGCATTTTCATCATCAAGGTACGTATCGTCGTACGATTCAGCCGTCAGCTCACCTGGCTGAAGGTCTTTAATTTTCGCCAGACGGGTCCAGTCAACGTCTGTTGTAGGATTGGCAAAGGCATCACCACTGCCGGTATAAATCCAGAGCGTGGTACCGGCGCCTTTTACAGGTGCAAGTGGGTTTGGTGCAGGCATAGATTCCTCACATTGTGTAAGAGAGTGAATATTTCATATCAGCAGATCCCCACGTCGCCATTTCATCATCGCGCTGGTAGTCGTAGCCCTGCGACGCCATGGTTTCAACCAGGTCACTCAGGCCAGGAATGCTGCTTAGACTCGGATAAATGCGGCTTTCCATCCACTCATCCAGAGCGGAATCAGTCTCAGCGGCTTTCAGGAATACTTCGATATGTAAGGTGGCGCTCCACATATCCTCATCAATGGAATCTTCCGTTGACTGCGCATCGGTCAGGTAAACGGCCACTGCAGGAAGGTCTTCGGGATCGAGAACTGCCGGGCGACCATCGAACCAGGTAACAGGCTCAGTAACTCCAGCCTTGAGTGCATTGAGGATCGCTATACGAATTTGCGGATGTTTCATTTGATAAGTACCAGTCGGAGTTGGTTGCGAAGCGTTGCGGCCAGCTCTTTGGGTAAGTCGGTTTCCGTGAGTTTTGTACTATGTGCTTTAAACGCCGTTGTCAGCGGTTCAGCCATAGGGATACTCACGACTTTCAGAGGGTAGCGAGACTTCGTTGTACGCTGCAGCACATGCCAACGCCCGTTATTTAACTGCTGAATGAAGGCGCCCGGGAAACGAAAGCGACACACCTGTAACACGCTACGGGTGCCGTTTTTATCCCGCTTACGCCGTGACAGTCGCACGCTTGCCGGACCTAGCTTGATAGCGGGCAGATTCCCCCGGTTCACCCTGATGGTGGCCTGTGGTTTTCGTGCCGTGGCTTTTTTCAGCCTGGCACGCTGGTTCACCAGCTTTCGCTGAACCCGGGTTTCCTGCGCGACCTCACGGGCACTTCGACTGATCGCCCGGGTGGCGATACGGTTGATAGCCTGTGACGATGCGCGGGGAACGGCGGTTTTGCTGATGCTGTTGAGATTGGCGATAGCCTGCTCCAGCCCTTTGATGGACACATTGCCTCCTACTCAATCCAGATTTGCGGTTTACCGTTAAAGGTTTTCTGGCGGGTCACCTTGTACGCTTTCCCCTGCCACACAACTTCATCCCCTTTCCGGGGTTTGAGTGTGGTGGAGAACACCACCAGCGACAGCCCCTCACCTGCCAACGGCCCCATTTCGGCATCAAACTGGCTTTCAATGGCGCGGGTGGGTTCGCCATTAATCAGTACCGGCTCTCCCATAACGGTCACCGTGGCGGCATCCATCCGGGCGGCAAACTGCGCGAACGGACTAGCCATTCAGACGAACAGCAACTGTGGTGGTATTTGCCGCAGCCGCCTCCCAGGCCTTTCCGGCTGGACTCCCGCCTGTTTCATCAATCTGGATTTTACCGTCCTTGATGTTGAGGGCTTTGCCCTGGGGAATGTTGTCAGTGGCAAGCTTAGGCAACACGACGACGCCGCTGGTTACCCCTTCGCCCGACTCACCCGCTGGAATATCTGCAATGGCCACAGCCAGCAGATCGCCAACCGGAACAGGTGTACCACTGAGAATGACAGCATTCCCGGCGTTTTTAATCGTGATGGTGTGACCATCCTGAAGGTAATTTTTCATGAGATTTCTCCACGGCTCCGCTCGGGAGCCGTTTTTCAGACATAAAAAAAGCCCTTTCGGGCCACTGGAGGGTAGTGCTGATTACTTACCGGAGGATTTCACCAGACCACGATAATCCAGTGGCGCCACACCGGCATCGATGCGCACTTTCGTGGCGATACCGTCAGTGGTGAAACCTTCCTGCTGGTCGATATACGGAGCATCAACACCGTTCAGATAAGCCACTTCAATGGTGTCCGTCCCCTGCGCAGCAGCCAGATACCATGCAGCCGGATCAGCATCATCCAGACGCGCTTCAGCAATAACTTCAGCAAAGTTCTGGATTGGGTTAATCACCCCGGCATTCACATCAGCCCCTTTTACGCTCGCAGACTTGATGGTCTGATTAGCGGTAGTTTCCAGCGCCACTGGTACCAGAATGTAAGCCGGGCGAATGTTCAGTGCTCGCTCACCCTCTTTCTGGGTGCGCATCAACTGACGACCTTTGTCGAGGTTGCTGATATCGATAGCGCCGGTGGCCATGTTTTTATGATCGGCATGGAACAATGCCTTGCCATCGGACAGCTTGCCATTCGCGGTCAGGGTGGCATAAACCAGATCGCCGATAGTCGCTTTAGCGGCGCGGCCCATTTTCATCGGCACATCGGTCAGCTGATTGAGATCATCGTTGATGATCGCCTGACGGGTCACAGAGAAAATCTCACCGTAGGTGGCCAGCGCGATGGTTTCGCCTTTATCACCGGTAGTGATGTACTTGTACTCAGCACCTTCACGGACCTGACGCAGCGACGGGAAGCCGCCCATACCCACACGGTGTGCCGTTTTGAAGTCAGACAGCTGGCCTTTTTTGGTCCATTGCTCGAAGGTTTCCGCTGACTCATCCCAGCCCTGCAACAGCGCTTTATTCGCCACATCCAGCAGGATATTGCCAAAATCAGAGGTGCTGTGAGTCAGTGCGAAACCAACCATTTGCATCGGGTTATAGGAGGCCACACCGAAACCGCGCTCAGTCAGCGACATACGCGCCAGCTCACGCAAAGTAGTGCCGTTGTAGACGTTATCACGCTGCATGTCTTCATAACCCGCGCGCGCCATCAGAGCCTGACGAATACCGTCACCGACAAAGTTACCGTTGCCCGCATAAATGTGGCTTCCCTGCTGTGAGTTCACGGCAAGCGCATAACGATTTGCATCACTTCCAGTTTTATTTGATGGCGTAGATTCCCCACCCATTTTATTGAGCAGTTTTTCCCGCGCACCTTCTAGCGAACACTCAAGATCTTCAACGCATTCGGCCTGAAGATCAGCGTATTTACCTCCAAACATTGCGAACAAATCCTTAATGGCATGAATGCGTTTCTTTTGACCTTCACGCTCCTGAGCCAGGATAGCGTTCGCATCCTGAACTGCTGACGGGTTATTTTCTGGTGGCTTGGGTAAATCTCTTGAAGCTGTATTGCGTGGAGGGGTGACCATGTTGCGAATTGTGCGTGGCATCTTCTCGAATTCCTCGATACGTTTTGACTGAATACAGGCCATTGCCTGAAGGGATGGAGTAACTTCGTCGGCAAAACCCAGCGCCAGGCATTCAGCACCGGACAACCACGTTTCGTCCTCCAGCATGGCGGCAATCTCTTCCTGAGGCTTACCGGTTTTTGCCATATAAGCCGGGATAAGTACGCCCTCCAGCTTATCCAGCAAGTCGGCGTAATCACGCATGTCGTTCGCGTCACCACCTGTGAATCCCCAGGGCTTGTGGATCATCATCATGGTGTTTTCCGGCATGATGACCGGATTGCCCACCATGGCGATGACCGACGCCATCGATGCCGCCAGACCGTCGATATAAGCGGTAATCGACGCACCATGGTGTTTCAGGGCATTAAAAATGGCGATGCCATCAAAGACATCGCCACCAGGTGAGTTAATGTGAAGGTTGATATGAGTGATATCACCCAGCGCTTTGAGGTTGGCCACGAACTGTTTTGCCGTCACACCCCAGTAGCCGATTTCATCGTAGATATAGATGTCGGCAGAGTTACCTTCCTGCGCCTGCATCCGGAACCAGCTATTTTTTGCGCTGGCTTTCGGGCGGTTCATTACCCGGTTTTTCTTCCTGGCCACTGGTGGCTCCTTTGTCATTAGCTGGGTCGGTATCGAACACCAGCCCCTGTTTACGGTTTTCATCGATTTCCGCTTTACGGCGTCGTTTCACATCATCCGGATTCGCACCGCGGGCGCGAACCCATTCACTTTCTGTTGCAGCCCCACCGCGTAGCAGTATTTTCCAGGCATTAGCCTCTTTAACCGGGTCAATCCATGGCATTACTGGACCTGAGAACACGGCGCTGTAGAGCGATTCTTTATCCACGCCAGCCGGAACGGTGATTTGGCCGGATGCGATAACCCACTTCAACCAGGCGCGGTACATAGGTCGGGTAATTGCTGCAATAAAGGCATCCTGAAGGATGAAATAGCCTTCCGTTGACTCCACCAACTCCTGTCGTTGGGCGCTGTAGGTGCCATCGTAATTACGGGCGATACTGGAAAAGCTGCCGCGAGAACCTGCTGCTACTGCACGCAACTGGCCGTTTCGGAAGGTTTCAAGGTTGGGGTTTGGGCGGTCAGATTTAATCATCCCGATATCTTCACCGGGGCGAAGATCATCAAACAGCATGCCCGGCTCAATGTTCAGTTCACGTGATCCGGCTTCATCGTCCGGGTAAGACTGCCCATCGCCCTTTTTGATAAACATACCCAGTGCGGCGGCAATACGTGCTGCTGTCAGCTCTGCGTCCTCGTATTCTTTCAGTGCAGAGAGACGTACCAGGACACCTGCAAGCATTGTATTTCCACGAACCTGATGCAGCCGGCGCATGAATTTGAGGTGTAACATTTTATCGGCACTAATATCTTTGGTTTCGCCCAGCCTCATTCCCTCAGTAGGCAGGTTTTTGTATACCAGGTATTTTGTTGCTCGCCCCCATTCATTGAGATAAATACCCTGATTTAATTTATTAGCTGGGTCGCTACGCTCTATGGGAACAAAATCAGGCTCCATCGCCTCCAGCCAGAATGAAATACCTGCAACCGGCTCCAGGCCATTTCCGGTGCCACTCACAAGCTGCGCAAAAACCTCCCCGTCACGTAACCAGGTTCGCGCCATCAGACGTTCGAGTACCGGACGTGTAAATTGTCCCGTTACTTCAGGCGAAACTGACCACTCTGCCCATTTGGCACGAATATCAGTAGCCAGCGCGCTGGCAAGCCCACCGCTTTTCAGTAATGGTTGGGGTTCAACGATGATCCCCTTTGCCCCCACAATGCGCTCTTCAAGTTTGTCGAGGATTCCAATAACCAAATCGTGATTGCAGTCCAGCCAGCGGGCCTGCTCGCGCAGAGACCGACCACCAGATTGAGTAAGCTGATTAGCCGAACGGTTTTCCCGTTTTGCCCGATGTGTGCGAGTGGGTAATACCGCCTCGTAAGCCTGGATCATCATGCGGGACTTGAGCCTTTCTGCCTTCCAGCCCGGAGAGAACAACCCAATCAGATTGTCGAGCGAACTCATCGCGAGAACCTCGCCAGTTTGAAACCACTACGACCGCCACTGGTTGAGTTAGCCGTAGCAAGTTTGCGCTCCCACTCCTGACGCCCCTCGCGGATTTTGCTCAAATCTTCACGGGTCATCTGCTGACCATTAAAGACAATTGATTTGCCCTGCAAAACCTCCATCTCAGCCTGGGTATAGAGACGGATCATTTCCTGAATACTTGTTGTGTTAGGTGTCATACCCAGCCTCCTGAATTAGATGGTGCCCATGCCGATTCGCGGGCAGGTTTCTTTGTCTTTGTTGCAGATACTGGCGGTAGCGGTTTCGCAACTGCTGCCACAGCCGGCGCATCTGTTGTGGGTTCATCCACAAGATAGGTTTCACGACGCGCCCATTCCGGTGCATCAGGCCATTTAATCTTTTCGTAGCCGTGGAGAATGACCAGAGCGTGCGCATACACCATGAGGTCAAACGCTTCGTTAGCGCCCTTACCGGGCTTCGTCCATTTGCCATCTACAGAACGCTCCTCATAAGTCAGTTCGTCGTAAAACCAGCTGCCCAGCCAGTCCGGAAAGTGGACATAGTTCGCCCCCGGCACATCACGCCACAGCGCGTTGTTGATCCGGTCTTTAAGAGCATTGGTCTGGAGAAGGTAAAGTGGGATATCGCCAGCCGCTTTCGCCCTGCGGGTTGAGCGACCGGTATTGTCCGGGAATGTTCGGGTGATCAGTTTGCTACGCGTCTGGCTGTCACCTTTAAATAACCAGACTTTGCGCTGCATACCGTCACGACGGCAGCGGCGCCAGAATTCATAGGCGTTGTCGGTAACACCATCCTCACCACCGGAATCCACCGCCATTGCCAGCAGGGTCATTCGCTTACCGGGTTCGCCATCGAGCGCCCAGGTTTTATCGAGGACATCAGTGCGCAATAAATCCCAGTCTTCTGGATAGCTACCCGGGTCAATGTGCAGGCTTTCGCCCTCAGCATTGCAGCGCATGGACTGGGTAATGTTGTAGCGATCCACAATCCAGCGCTCACCCTGGGCGCCATAGCCAATTACCTGAACAACGAAGCGGCGATTCTTACCACCCTGAACATCGACGGTCGCCACTATAAATTGCACACCAGCCGGGACCCTGCGTTTCTCGACCAGCTCCGCACGCAGCTGAAGTTCGTCACCTTTTCGCTGCTCGATGCTGGAGCGCGGCAGATAGGGTAATCCCCAGTCGGTATTGATGACCGTCTTGAGAGTTTCTTCGCTGCCGTTGACTTCATATTCCTGCTCGGCGGTCAGTAGTTTGTAAACCAGCTGCTGCCAGCTCTGGTATGCGGCTGCCGGGCCTTCCATCCAGAACGAAGCAATACGAGAACGACGGGCCTCACCCGTTACGCTGCCCTCACGGTCAATTTTCTGACCTTCACGCAACCAGATGCCCTTCATATTCAGGCTGCGTTTCATATCCGCAGTAATTACCCCGGAACACGACGGGCAAATAATATGAGCAGCTTCACTGGCTTTCACCGGATCGCTGATTTCGCGATACCCGGTCATGGCCTTCATCTCAGGCTGGAAATGCTCACCGCAGTGCGGGCAAGGCCAGTACCAGCGACGGCGATCACCACGGTTATAAAGAGACAAAATCCCGGTTGTGGGTGGCGCTTCATGCTCTGAGCTACGGCGCCATTTGGTATCGCGAATATCACGCCCTGGGGAGCTTTCCACCAGCGTCATACCGGAGGACATAAAGGTGGTCGTACGTTTTGATGCCAGTGAAAAAGCATCACCCTCCCCGTCAATATCTTCGGGGAAACGGTCATAATCAGTGAGCGCTACGCATTTGTAGTCTGATGAGGACATGATATTGACTGACGGCCAGCCTATTTTGAGGTAATTCCCTGCCCGGAATGTACGGTCGTAAACATTGTTATCGTTACGCCTTGGGCTGAGTCGCTTCGCGACCTGTGGACTGCAGCGAAAAGTTCGGTCCAGACGCTTTTTGGAGTGCTCACGCGCTTTCTCTTCCGTCATCTGAATAATCAGCATGTCCGACGGGTCACAGACGACGTTATAAACCACCCAGCCATCAATCAGGCCAATCGTCTTACCGGTTCGCGCTGGCCCGACAAACACCACCGCATCATATTCACGCGACGCCAGGCAGTTCATTGGCTCGATCACATACGGGGCTAAATTCGGGTCCCACGGAACAGAGTTACCTGCTCCCATCGGCACGCGCATGTATTCACTGACCGCATCGGCCACCAGCATGCGGCTTGGGGCACGAAGTATTCCAGGCACATCTCTGCGGATGCCCCGGGCAGATGCCCGCTTCGCCATCAGTCCTCCTCTGGCTCTTCCTCCTCCGGTTCAGCGTCCAGAACGCGCTGGGCGATCTGGTCACGTAAGTCATCAATAACGCTTTGCACCCGACTCACTGCGACAGGCGTCAGCGCACAGTCACGCTCCAGAATATCCGGCAGTGTTTCGAGAACCTGCACTACGGCTTTCGCCATAACAGAAAATTCACGCGCCACTTCGTCAGCCGGGATCAGCTGGCCTGTGTCCTGTTCAAACTTGAGTCGTTCGTTTTCGGCTTTCCAGTGCGAGAGCCTGTCGGATGGCGGCATGTCTTCAGTGGATACTGAAACGCTCGGGATCATCAGCTCAGTTAACACATCGGTAATGAGGTAGAGCTTCAGTTTGCTGTTGCTGCCGGGTGCCGGAGGGACGTTTTTAAGACGGGCGGCGACGGTCTGGCGATGAACGCCAGTGATTCCGGCGAGCTGATTGATGTTGAGTTTGTGGGTAGCTACTTCCTGGTCCATGATGGTGAACACTTTTTGAACGCTTCGACATCTTTGCAAATTGCCATTCTTAGAAAACAGCAACTTACGCACATGATGATGATGACCCTAAAACATGAAAACTAGCCGTTTTCCGCGTGCCCGCCGCCTCGTGGCAGGCCACCCTTCCGGGAGTACCTTTTATGATAATGATTATCATTTCTTGTGGTTTTGGCTGAAGCGGATCAGGGTCAGAAGCCGAGGCGCACACGTCCTTCGGGGTCGTTCGGGTTGGTGGTGATCCACGCGGTGCCGGCGAAGGCATTGGCATCACTGCCGTCCTTCTCATCTGATGTCAGCTTGCCGTCTTTGGTCAGCCACAGTTGTACACCTCGCTGCCACGTGCCCGCTGCAACCTTAGGCAGGACAAACACGCCAGTCATCATTAGCTCACCGTCTGCGCCTGCTGGGATGTCGTGTTGAGCGATACCGATTAAGGCGCCAACAATAACCGGCTGACCTGATACAACGTCTTTACCGGTACCGTTCTTCCAGTCCATGGTATTGCCGTCCTGATAGTAGTTCTTAGCCATTGGATTACCTGCCTGATTGAGAGATAGATTGACCTAGCGTCGACCCGAGCGACGCGAGCCGTAATAGCTGCGTCGTGGCGAGTATGAACGCTTGATTACCGTGCGCGTGGTGTAGTGGTGAACGACCGATGGTCGATGACTGTTACCGCTCATCAGATGCCCCATCATCAGGCCCGACATAAAGCCATGGTCCGATCCGTTCTGCACTACCACTGGTGGTTGTTGATATACCGGCTGTTGTTGTACTGATGGTGCCTGAACCATTACCGGCTCGCTTTCGTCGTGACATGCGACAAGGATTAGCGCTACCGCAGCAGCGCCAAATAGATAACGTTTTTTCATGGTGTACTCAGGGGGGAGGGATTAGCGTTTCAGAGTGGCGTTGTGAATGAGACCACCAGGACGCAGGCTGGCCTGAATAGCTTTCGCAATAGCGGTGCTTAACTCTTCATCATTGTGCTGGGTATTGATGTTCACAGTAATGACATTACCGCTTTGTGGCTGCTCCTTAGCACCGCTGGTAACTGTGAAATGTTCAGCCAGAAACTCCACTTTGCTTTGAGGCGCTAGCTCAGCGAACAATTTGCTCTCACGCACTGCATCAATAACAGCATCGCGCATATCGTCAGACAATCGGGTTTTGTGGGCGGCGGCATCAACGCCAATGGCCATACTTGCCATGTACGGCTTTCCGTAATCGTCAGTGGCCATTTTAATGCTATAGCCACTTTCTAGCTTGCCACCGGTTGCTGGCGATCCGTTAAGGCTGCTTCGCACATCAGTGTTCACATCCACACCAAAGCGGGTTTCAGCCAGATATTGAATTGCAAATGCCTGGCCCTTGACTGTCAGATACACAAAGTAATTGTCACCGCCAAATGGAGTGGCTGTATGGCTCGCTTCAACAAAGCCAGCAGCCCGCAATTCTCTGGCACCAGATTTAGATGGCAAGTCGCCCGGCTGTAAAGCTCCGCGGAAGAACAGCGCATAAAGTACGTCGCCCGCGCCACCCGATAATTTCATTGGTTTTGGATGGAGTATTTCCACTTATTTCCACCCGTTCGAAACGTCAGGAACATCTACATTATCAATTGCCTTAATATCCGTTTCATCAAACCATGATGTCACTGCGCGGCCATCACCTGCCTTGTAATGCACATAGTAAGCATTGATGTGATCGGAGTACTCCGCACGACCTTTGATGTGGCCCGCCTCACCGCTTACAGCAATTTTTACTACTTGATTAAGTTCGAACTTAAACATGGATATTTCCTCTTAATGTAAAAAGCCCCGCTATTGCGAGGCTCGTGATTGTTCTAGGGTTCGGATATCAAACTTATCCCGGTTGCACTGCCCCAGCGCAGCCAGCAGACTGACGTTTAAATCCAGACTGTCCCCGTAAGTCAGCGGATCGGGAATAAACGGTTGTGGCGTTTCAGCGGTCAGGCTGGCTGGGGTTTGTTGCTGAGGCACTGGCACGTAGACTGTCCGCGTATTGGCGCAGCCGGTTAGCTGCAACAGCGGGAACAACCCGAGCGGCACAATCATCACCCACAATCGCAGTTTTGATATCACTCGAAGCTTTCTGTGACTCCAGAGCAATCTGGTTCTTAGCATGCTGATTAGCTCCCAGAACAATATTGGTGATGGTAATAGTGCGAAGCATGTTATCCATGACAGCGCGATTGCTGTTGTTCTCACCCTGTAGCGTGGTAAGACTGGCATCGATGCGGGTGTTTTCATTCCAGAGCCACGCAATCACCACCAGCGCGGCGATAGTTAACCACCAGCGCCAGTGCGCCTTGAACAATTCAACCGCTGTGATGAGCGCCGTCATGCTTTACGCCTGTCGAAATAGACCCCAACAAAACCAGCACCCCAGCGCGTATAAAACCACACCCTGCGCCCGATTGATGGCGGGCTAATGCCCAGGCGAACAACGCTCACTGAAAATAAGCGCCACCATGGCCATGTTTGCGGGCCATGAGATGGATGCATGTCTTTGGCAAAGTGAGCTGTAGAACCCTCAAATTTTATTTTCATACCTTCATGCCTCGCTCTCCGAACGGCTCCCGTTCATCACCGGAAGTTGTCGAGTATCTTTCACCTCATTCACCGGCCAGCGATAACCAGATACACGCGAACGCTGGAACGCGCGGATATTGATGGCATCGGACTGGTTACCACCCAGCACCATCAGGTCACCGTTTTCACGCTGCCCAACGACAAATCCCACATGGCCGCCACCGTCACGACTGAATACAACAACACAACCGAAGGCTGGTTCGCGTAACTCGGCGCCCCAGTTGAGGTAGGATTTCGCAGATTCAAAGCGGGTTGATTTGATTCCGACCCGCTCGAGCATGGAACCAACGAAGGCTGCACACCATGGCGTTTCATCATCTTTAATTCCACTGCGTTTGATGTCTTTCCAGAACTGGATAATTAGGGGGTTATGACGAGGACCTTTGATTTCTAACTGACCTAAATACTTTCGAGCTTCCACCAGCCAGCGTGGTTCTTCCATTTCTAACTCCTTTTTCCAGTAATGTTCCCCCGCGAGTTCAACATCACCAGCAGGAGTATGAAGTTCACAATGACTTCAGAGCGGTCCACGATTGTGTAGTTACCTACCCACACGCGGATTGGTATTGAGATGAGCGCGACCATAGCCAGCCAGGCAATAATCGAATAGTGGAGTTTGTGACGAGAGTCAGTGCGCTGGTATGTCGCAATAATCATTGCTGTCGCCAGACTGATGACCGCATTTGCCTGAAGCCAGATGAAAGATGCATCAACTATCATTTCCCCTCCCCGGCAGTCGCTTGCTTCTCCAGCCGTGATTTGTACATGAGGACAAAAGTGATAATGACCGCAGCAGCTACCATCGCGCCGATGGACTCAGGAACAGGGATAACCTCGGTGCCAGGGGCAATCTTTCCCAGCGTGGTATTCAGTGTGGCGTTGAGTATGGCAGTCATGTACTTCGCGCCAATCAGGCCAGCCAAGAATGAAGCCAGACCGTAAAGCAGCTTTTCCCACCAGCGCAGGTTGCGGGAAGTTAGTACATAAAGCGTGGCGCCAGCGAAAGCACCCAGTATTACCCCGGCATCAGTGTTAGCCCACAATCCGGCAAACGTGACAGTAGTCACCACCGCATGAGCTGTAGCAGTGCCGGAGACAGGTTCTGCTGACATTAATCGCCCCTATTTCAATGTAAATCCTCTCTGAATGAGGGGAGTAAAAAAGCCTAAATATGCGGCTTGGGGATGCTTTGATAAAAGCTTTATGATAAAAAAACATAAAACAATGAGTGAAATTCTTAAAACATGGAGTGCTATGAACACTAAATTGCTGGTAGCAGCATTAATACTTCCTTTTTCTCTTTCTGCTCAAGCGCTTGAAGCACCTGAAATTCAGGGTTGGACTTACCTCGCAGGGTCTAAAAATTTCCTGGAGTATGCTAAAGAGGGGTCTGGTAAATTAGTTAAAGGTACAAGAACAATGCTTGTACAATTAGTACCGGTCGATGAGGCCATTAATCAAAAAGTTCAATACCAAAAATTCACCATTTCTGACAGGGATTGCAAAGCTGGATATGGCGTTATAAAACTTTACGCTCTTTCTGGTGAGCTTTTAGCCAATGTTGATTATGTGCAAGGAGGAAGTAGCGTCAGTACTGTTGTTGCAGACATATTATGTTCGATTGAATTAAAATAAATATTAACCATCGGGATTGACGGGTTTGTTCTCGCTTTACCATAGACCCCAGAGGTCTATTCATTTCGCGTACTCAAGCCTCGTCTTTTACTCTAAGCCCTCTCAATATGATGAATTTAAAGCCCCAGCACAGGTCAGAGCTAAAAAGTTGTTGCCACATTTCGCCGTGACCGCGCCGGTTTCCCGGTCGTATGTTTTAGGCTGTTTACTGCGTTAATCGGTTCGCCAGTCCAAACTCAGTGATGCTTTACGCCGCCTTTCCCTCACTACGTCGCCGTGGGAACCCGACCGAATTAACGCCGTCGTCGCGCGGCCTGACATTAATCAAGCATCTGTATTTGCGGTCTCACAGCTTTGCTACTTCATTTTCAACCCCCAGAAACTTCAAAACCCCGCCGAGGCAAGGTTTCTAGTTTGATAAGTGCTGTGTCTTTGTGACCATTCTTATCATAGTAGCGATTAATTTGCGTACGCGTTAGCAGTTCCTGTAAAATGTTTTTTTGCCATCTCACTTAAAGCGTAATGAAAAAACTTACCCCCCATATTTTCAAAGGAAAGAAATTTAAATCACCTGTATTTTTCCTTTATCCCTTAACAATATTTTTATTTGCTGGAGTGTATTATGTAACTTGGCTTGCCCGCCCTGATTCATTTATAAAAAATAATGAATTAAATACAACACCTTTGCAGAATGTTATTCATTTAGCAAGCAGCAGGGATGAGTACATTACCCCACTCATGGGTGGCATTAAAAAATCAGACCTAGATGAAAGGACCAATAAATTAATCAATGACTTTAATACTACAAATGAAGAAAGCAAAAAACTGCATGAATTAATTGCAGAAAATAAAGTTAAAGAAGAGCCACTTAGAAGTCAGTTGGAAAAACTTTGGGGTCAAAACTCGACCAACTATGTGAACAAATCGACAAAAAAACTCGAATCAGAATTAGATAACAAAATCCTTGAACAAAAAGAAATTGAATCAAAATCGACTGTAAGCAATCGTAGTGAAATGGCTTCAGCATCTGCACTAAAAGCAATTGAGATACAACAGGCACACTTAGATATTGCCATTGCCAAATATTCAGCGAGTTCTTATGTACTTGCTCATGGCATGGAGTTTCACGATCCTGATACGCTTTCAAAAATTAAAGCAATTACTAAGTCAACTCGAGATGCGCGAAAGAAGATAGAAAGCAATGATCTCAAAATTACATCTATAAAAGCCACAGCATATCAGTTAGCCATAAGTATTAGGCAAGATAACCTCAATTACATAGACTTTCTTTACTATAGTGTAGGGATTGCAACAACTACTACATTTGGGGACATCTTAGCAAATGATAGAATTATTAGGTTGTTTGTTTGCATACAATTACTAATCTCAATATTAATACTATCAAAGTTAACTCAAAACTTCCTTTCAAAAAATTAAGTAAAGCCCTCATTGCGAGGGCTGTAAATATTTTAATTAAGAATTGATAAAACACCGTCTACAAACCCCATTGCTGTTTGTATTTCTTTTCGGATAGTCCCGTCTGAACACTTACGTTTCCTTGCAATGGCTCGCAATGAGATACCCATCACAAAGTGAGCGATGACGAGATCGTACTCTTCGGGCCTGTATTTACGCAGCCGGGCAACACATCCATCAATCATGATCCCTTCATCGTCGTCACATTTAGGACGTGACTTCTTACCGTGGGGAATCAAACCCTTAAAACCTGCTGCAATATGTTGCCAATCTACACCACTGTTATATGACGCAGCCCAGGCACCCCAGCGGTCTAAAACTTCGTACATATCACGCATTGCTCATCTCCATACACTTACGCTTTAACTATTACGCCAATGGCCATCACGCGATCCAGAAAACGAAACACCAGCTCAAGCTGGGTTCCATACTTCAGTTCGAATGCTGCTAAGTCGGCGTGCAATTCGTCGTGACACTCTCTGCACAGAGGGATCACGAAGAGGTCGTGGGCTTTTGTCGCTGTACCACCCATACCATGCCCGATGATATGGTGAGGATCGTCAGCGGGTCGTCGGCAGCATTCGCAGGGTTGGGTTTTCACCCATCGGGTATAAACCGGATTTATCCAGCGACGCCGCTTCGGTCGCAGCATGAATGATTCAGGGCTTTCCGGATCAGCGATAAGTTTCAGGACGGGTTTAACCGGCTCTTCGAGCGTATCTGCGTGAGCTCTAACTACTGCACTGACCGCTTTCACTTTCTCCTTAACAAGGCTGGTGGCCGGAAGTGAGGGCACAATGTCACTCTCTTTATATACGGACAGGAACGGCTCTTCCGGCTTCCGCAATGCTTTACGAGCCATCCCTTCAGGAAGGCAATCAACCAGGTCATAACGTATCGCCCACCAGCAGAGTTCTGGCAGCGTCAGTTGATGAGTGCCATCAAAACCAAGGTTACGCAGTGCTGAAGCAATGACGAATTCCACCACGTTCCGGCGCGCCAGATCCGCAAGTAGCTCTGTCGCCTGCTCTCGCACCTTGTTATCGCAATGCCAGCAAACGCGAATTGAACCCGGTGGGTAAGACATGATGACCATTTCGGGGTGGTGGTAATCACCGTGCGGATACTGACAACCATTCTCCCTGATGAGGGATGCGTTAAGTGTCGAAAGGCCACCAGCAGCCTGAATCACACGTTCATTCGTAAAGAAGGCCAGCAGCGCCATATCATCAGAAAGCGGTTGTGTTGCCGCCGGTACAATACCGGACGGCAATTGCTGCAAATGCTCAGGAACACATTCAATCAGCACGCGACCCTGATGGAATAGAGCCATCACATCTGAGCCTGGACGGAATAGCGCCAGGCCGAGACGCGGGGCAATTTCAGGGGTAAGGATTGCCCTCATGCTGCTATTCCAACGATAAGCGCCCTTACCTCACCTATGATTTCCTCGCGGCTGGCACGTTCGAGCCACCGACTATAGATATGGTCTTTGACTTGCTGCTGTTTAGCACTCTGGAGGTTATCCAGCTCAGGCAAATCACCGATCAGCAGATTTACTTCCAGTGGATAGATTCGTTCTTCCTCACGCAGCTGCTCTGTAGTTAATGTGACGGGCACCGACTCTGGAGCAGTCTCCATCGCTACAGGCTGAATACGTCCGACAGCAAACTGTGCCAGCGCCATAGCTGCACGCCCTTTCGCCTCCAGATCTGTACGCTGGATATAGCTGAAACGCTCACCGCGCCATGACTTGTCAAAGATGGCGATAACTGCGCCAAAACCTGCAGATGATTCGGTTGGTTGCCCTACATCTGGTCGGTACCAATAAGGAAGGTCGAAGCTAATACGCCCGCGAATAAATGCCACATGGTCCGCATCTTCCGGCCACCATGCCTCCCCCGTAGCAGCTTTAATCAGAAATACATAACGCCCGCCCTTTTCTCTCATCGCCAGGGCATGGTTGATGATGTGAGTCATTCCAGTTACCGCCTGTTTTTCGTGGTACTGCGAGCGGCTATATGGCGGGTTTGCATATGCACCACCGCCAAGCTCGGCGAGGCGTTCTGACCAATCCTGAGTCAGTGCGTTGTTTTCTGCTGTATACCAGGTCGGACACTTTGCGTTGCTATCGTCTGCAAACAGATCCAGAACCAACGGGCCAAACATGGCGTTAATACCCCAAAACAGGTGATCTGGTGTACGCCACTGATCGCCCACTTCTTTAAGCTCATGAGCCGCCTTTGAACGAAGGGCCTCAAGGTTTTTGCAATAATTACTCGTCATACCAACCCCACTCCCACAAAGTGACCTGCCACAGTTGAGCTATCGCCAGAAGGTCGGCTTCCACAGCGGCTCCGGCAGCTAACAATTTTCTCGCGTAACGTTGTTTCTGATGTCACGTCGAGTAATTCCAGAAACGCCTGGTTTGCGCGGCGTGATAATCCTTTGAGCTGCAGCTCTTCTGCTTTGCTAAAGCGGCGTTCCCACTCTTCAGGGCTGATGATTTGCTGTTTTGGTACCGCAGCTGGAACATGAACAGGTGCAGAGATGGCAACTACAGGAACAGGTTCGCCTGCAGCGATGGTGTAGGAGAATCGGTTATTACTGCCCGTCCTGCGGTTTATTTTTCCCTGCATAGTCAGGCGGGTAAGCGCAGAAGACACCGAGGAACGATCAACATCAGGCATGCTTTTAACGACCGCAGAGATCTGGGTGCCTGGGTTTTCACTGATGAAATTAAGGATCAGGTTTTGAATTTGCACTTTCATGCTGCTTCCCCCTGGTTTCCGCGCTGTGCCTGTTCTTTCCAGATAGCGTTCCAGCGGCTAATGGCAAATTCTGGGCGCTGTTTGCGGAGGTTCGCCGTGCTAGCTGCTTTACAAACACGCTGTTCAAGTTCACTTGGTTTGGTCTGAGAAATGGTTCCACTCATGTACCGGCGATATGCAGCATCACGTTCGGTTGTGTCGCCTGCTGGCACTTCCCCCGGTTTAACCCACTGGCCGTTCACATTTTCAGGTCGCCCAGCAGCATGCCACTTCGTTGCCGACTGGAGGTAGCCAGGGAATTTTTCGTTCTGGAACAGCGTCGTAGGACGCAAGTATTGGGCCATCTTGAGGTCTTGCCCCCACTTCTCCTGGCTGTAATCCACAACCAGTTTCAGATCGTCAACGGTGAAATCTTCCCCCAGCCGTGCACGGATATTCCCTACCGAGGATTTACTGACCTGATACCGTGAACCTGTCACAAGGTTCAGGTGGGAAAGAACCTGTTTAGCCTGATCAGTAATTTCAACTTCACGGTCGGTCTGCGCAGCAGGCTGACGAGAGTCTTTTACTTCTGATGGATCTTGTTTTGATTTTACTGACGGATCCCCGCCAGATTCTGCCGGGTCAAAACCACTCTTCTCGGTCAATTTTGACCCATCAAATTTTGACGCGACAGATTTTGACCCGGCAGTTTTTGATGGGTCAGATTCTGACAGGTGAGCAAATGCCGCCGCTTGCAATTTCGCCACGTTAAGACGGTATACATTGGAGGCATTGCGATTACCCTTACGGCGGGCTGTGCGGGATAACCAGCCTTCAGCTTCAAGCTTTGCGACAGCAGTTCTCACCGTACTTGCACCAGCACCAATCTGACGCGCAATGGTTTCAATGGATGGCCAGCAAACGCCCTCATCGCTGCTGAAATCAGCCAGGCGAGCCATAATGGCAACGCTAGATAACTTCATGCCAGACGACGCGCAACCATCCCAAACATAGGAAGATAATTTAACACTCACTATCAACCTCCCATCAGTTCAGAGGCGTAGCGTTCTGCTATCCACTGAACCCCTTTCGGCGTCACTCGAGTCTGCGTGAATGCGTGACCAAAATCGGAGGTGCCAGTTTTCACCGTAAACAAACCATCGCGTTGGCGTAGTGCATGTGGCAGCAGGTTGCCCGACTGACGGAACAGCACTTTGTCTCGGACTAGGGTGTCGATCATCGCCTTCTCTGGCATGTTCAGGATCTTCGCTGTTTCGCGCAGACTTTTATTGCCGCCGGCTTCGACGTACTGATTGACGAAAGCAACCTTCGGTGCGTCCTGCTGGACCTTGTTAGCCAGTTGGGCGTTCTGTTCAGCCATATCGGCAGCAAGACGAAGTGCCTCAGGCAGGGTCTGTGGAATTGGCGCAGTTGCACCTTCCAACTCACGCAAACGGCGAATTATCTTCATTCGCAGTGGTGCGCTGTAGCCAGCTACCAGGCACTCGGTATGCTCGCGATCAAGGCGAAATTCCCGGTATTTCTGCCCATTCTGGGGGTGAGTCCAAAAGTGGGCATACCCCTCCAACCGCTCGCCAAGCTGTTCCAGCATGGACTCGATGTCACGGACAACATGCTTATGCTGTTTCTGGGTAAGCGAAGCAATCTCGCGGCTACTCATCGTTACCAGACCCGAAGAAAAGGCCGGCACCAATGCGGCAGCTGTAAAGTTATTCATTTGCTGAACCATTGCGAAGCCCTCCGGTTGAATACCCCCACAATCATGTAAGCGCTACTGTGGTTACATGAAACCCACTTGCCACGTACCATGCATACATACCGAAACGACGGAGCGCCCGGTACCGGATGCATCCTTAGTTGCGGTAAATGACAATTTTCGGTTAAATTGCTCATGCGGATTATTTCTCCATACACAACGTAGAGTTTTTCGCCAAGGCGCCCGGAGCTGCATACTCGCGGGCGTCACTCTTTTCTGGCGCACAAAAAACTCGAAATAAAAGCGTTAAATGTTCCTGCCACTTAGCCATTACCTGATAGCTGTTCTCTTCAATCTGAGCGCGTTCCTCAGCATCAATCACACCATCAGCCGTTGCTTTACGGATGTATTGAGAGTGCTTGCCAATCCATTCGACGGACTCCATTAAACGCTGGTTGATATCGCCGTTATCCACATCGTCAACGTCAGCTAACGGAACAAATACGCCGTTTGAATGGCGGGCCACTGCATTCGAAATATGATGAGTACCACCAGCACGCTGTAAAACCATTGCCCAACCAAGCGGGAATATTTGGTCGCTATCAGTACGCAAACGGTTATGCAGTGCATCAACGGATGGGGTGACATCATCGGACTTATAGATCCCCAGAATTTCAGCTGCCTCTTCGTAGCCGCTAGGGAGATCAGCAATAGTTCTCCTGATTGCAGCCACCAGCCAAAGCGGCTGTTTCTCAAATTTCCATTTAGGTTCATTACCCACGGTTCACTCCTTATTTCTGTGGTTACTGTTATGCCGCTGAATCGTTAGGCTTGCGTGGAGGGAATACGTCATCAATGCTGACATTGGCACCAAAGTTATTGAGCGCTAGAACAATGATTCTGCATTGGTCGATATTCATGCTTCTTTTGCCATTTTCGTAATGACAAATGGCACCCTTAGTGACCCCTAGAGCATTTGCTAAGTGGCCTTGTGTAATGCCCAGCTTGGTTCTTATGATTCGAAGGTTATTCATAATGTTCTCCTGTAAACACCAAGAATATACAATTTGTATTTTTTATTCGCAAGTACGTTATACATTTTGTGTCTCGCTTGTAGGTATACAACTTGTATCATTTAGGTATGACTATGAAATGGTACGATTTAGCTAAGTCCTTGATGAAAAGTCAGGGCATTAATCAGGAACAATTAGCTGAACACCTCGGTATAACGAAAGGGGCAGTTAGTCATTGGCTGAACGCCAGGAGAGAGCCCAGCCTTGGTGAGATAGCAAAAATTCTTCAGTTCCTTGGGAAACGAAATTTCTCTGTCGGTGCTGGCGGGTTGATCATTGACGAAAATATCAAAGGTGATGTCGAGTACGTCGGTGCATATTCTCCAGGCAAGAAATATCCGGTAATCAGCAGCGTACAAGCTGGCTCATGGTGCGAGGCATGCGAACCGTACACCCTGAAAGATATCGATCTGTGGCTTGAGTCTGATGCTCATATTCAGGGTGAGGCGTTCTGGCTGGAAGTCGAAGGTGATTCAATGACTGCACCTGTTGGACTGAGTGTGCCAGAGGGTACATTCGTTCTGTTCGATACTGGCAGAGAGCCAGTCAATGGCAGCCTGGTGATTGCGAAACTGTCTGACTCTAATGAAGCGACATTCAAGAAGCTGATCATCGACGGTGGTCAGAAGTATTTGAAAGGCTTGAACCCTGCGTGGCCGCTGATTCCGGTTAACGGGAACTGCAAGACTATTGGCGTAGCCGTTGAGACTAAGTTGCGACTGATTTAATAACTTAGGTTTTGCTTCGGTAAGAAAGGGTTTTACTTAAATCTGATTGGCAAGGTCTTCCGGTCGGTGCATATGGTGCCTAATTCATCTAAATTGCATTATCTATCCGAAGACAACATAATCATACAGACATCCTCTTTGGAGATTTTGCCATGATTCGCAGATTGCTAAAACAAATCAACGAACACCCACTCAAAGTGGGCGTTGATGACTTGCAACAAATTCATGACGAAGTTGAATCTCAGCAAAAAAAAATTGCTGAAGAAAAAGAAAAAATTAAAGAGGAACGTATAGATGGCTCAAGGCTCACAAAGCACAGATTCACTATTTGATTACTTTTACGTTGACAAGGAACGTGTTAGTGCTTTAACGGCGCAACTTTTCCCTTCTGGTGTTTTAAATACCGTTAAGCAGACCTCTTTAGAATCAGAGAACGATCTCAAAGAGATGAAAGCTGGCTTGCCTCTTGTAGGCGCACGAATGAATGCTTCTGAAGCATGGTCTCGTGGTCAAGAACGGGTTTTTGATTCAACTTGGAGCGTCCCTCTTAATCTTTTAGACAAACTTTCTGAGACTGGAAGAATAAAAACCAGTCTGAACGACGCGAAGCTTGGTGATCTCGTTTTGATTAAAGGCATGATGAAAATTTTTGATGCTCAAATGGTGCATCTTTGCATGCCAATAGTAAAAAAAATAAAAATTAACGAATTAAAAAATGAGAAAACCCCACAAGTAAAAATTGCCCTGAAAAAAGAAATTGCAGATTTAGAAAATGCTGAGGAGATGGTAAAAATTTTACCCCCTACCACACACATTGATTTTGCTGACTCATGCGGGAATTTGAGCTGGATGTCCGTGGAACCAACAAACCTGACGACAACACTTAGTGACGTTTCTTTGAAATATGGCCCGTTCATCCCAGGTGAATGGTGCATTCTCAGCATTGTAGATGCATATGCTGATGACAATAAGCTTGATAATCCAGATGCTCCATACCCAACAGTTTCAAATGACTTAAAACGCGGAATGGAACCAATGCTATTAATGATGAAAGGCTTGATGGGAAGACCATCTGGCTCATTTGGCATTACTCCGTTGATAATTTTTCGTGGTTTGGATTACGCACAGTAAGACTTCGACCCGGCCACTGAGCCGGGTTTTTATTTCCCACTTTTCACCCGGGCTGCAACACCCACAAAACCTCATCTTCAAGACTCTTTCTATCCGCCTCTGAACTTCCCAGTAGCAAAAAAAATCAGCGAACACACAAAATGTTTTCATAACAAATTTATATATACAAATTGTATTGCAATGATGAAATACATTTTGTATATTTTTATCATCAACAGCGAACAAGCAGGACGCCCACGAATTAGCGCCGGTGCCATATGAAAAACCGGATGATTCGCACAGAACATGGCGAAAGCCGAAAGACTTGAAGGCGTTTTTCTCAGGTTACGCGCTAAAGCATAGCGGGGAGAACCTGGGGCGGAGAGCAAACCCCGCGATTCAGGACATGATTGCCTGAGCATACCAACAAGACGTCTTGCAGCGTAACTGCACTTTACATCTACCCCGGCGAGGTGGCGCCGCTAAACCGGGGTGGATGAATCGTAAAAACAGGTCGCCTGATCCCCGTTAACGGATTTCACAACGATGAGAGCACTCCGCGTCTGTTTGCGAGATCAGCACGGTATCAGGCTTAGAAAGGCAACTTAAATCCGAGGATATTTGTGAGATTGGTGATCCGTATCTCCTCTATCCGTTCCAGTTATCGGAACCTGTTGCACATTGAGTGCTCTCTTCGTTGTGGTGAATGCGGCTCAGCGCTCGCGATGAAAGGCAAAACATCAAGTCATTATCGGTATAGGTCATCGCTGGATGGTTTGCCGCCAGACAGCACCGGGAGGCACCCGGCACCACAACCTAATCGTGTGTATGGAGATTTCTAACTGGCAGTTGCAGCTGCCATTACGAGGGTAAAACGATGAGCAATGACCGCATGACTGTAGTGCCTGATTTCCTGGGCGAACTGGATGCTGGCGTATTCATGAATAAGATCGCCGCCTCACTCAATACCACTGCACTCGGCACGCTGAATAACGGCGGAAAAGGCAAGGTGGTTCTGACTTTTGATATTGAACGCATGGGTAATTCTGTCGAAGAGAAGCGCGTCAAGATCAAGCACAAATTGCAGTACACCACCCCTACTCCACGCGGCAAGGCGACGGAAGAAGACACCACCGAAACCCCTATGTGGGTTAACCGTGGCGGCAAGCTCACCATCTTGCAGGAAGACCAAGGGCAACTCTTCGGGATCAACGGCGCTACTGACGGAAAGCTTAAAGCGGCTCAGTGAACCGCGACTGACTAATTCACTGCCATCACTTCTACCAATTTATTTATAAGGAATTTTGTATGTCTCAATTAGACGGCGGCGCTATCCAGCAAGTAAAAGACCTGGTCCTTTCTGGTTATCACCTTGGTGATATTGGTGGCCTTGCCTGCCCTACCGCCATGCTGCCAAAAGACGTAAGCGTAGAAAGCCTGGAGCGCTTTGGCCTGGCACGCTTCCGCTTCCGTGGCGCCATGGATACGACCAGCATTGATGACTTTGTTCGTTACTCTGTTGGTTATGCCAGTGCTGAAGAACCGGCACGCTGCTTTATTGATGCGCAAAACATGAGTGCCCGCTCTGTCTTCAATATCGGCACACTCGAGAATCCAGGCCACGCTGATAACGTTTCAACCATCAAGCTGAAACAAACAGCTCCGTTCCGTGCACTGCTGGCGATCAATGGCGACCGTCTGAATCAGAAGCAAATCGCTGAATGGCTGGAAGACTGGAGTGATTACCTCTCTGCCTTTGATGCTGAAGGGAATGTCATGTCAATCTCCCAGGCAGCTCAAGCTGTTCGCCGCATCACTATCCAGCAGGCAACACAGGCTGACCATGAAGACGGTGATTTCAGCGGTAAAAAATCCCTGATGCAAAGCATCGAAGCCAGCAGCAAAGACGTTATGCCAGTGGCCTTTGAATTCAAATGTGTTCCGTACGAAGGCCTGGGTGAACGTGCCTTCAGCATGCGTAACAGCCTCCTGAAAAGCAGCGAGCCATGTTTCGTGCTGCGTATCGTCCAGCTGGAAGCCCAGGAAGAAGCTATCGCTAATGAATTCCGTGACCTGCTGATCGGCAAGTTCAACGAGAAACCAGTCGATACCTTTATCGGTAACTTCAAAGCGTAATTGCTCTGCCTTAATTGCCCTGCAGTTTGGGGCAATTAGTGAAGCGTAATTCCTTTTTTAATCGCCACCCGGCGAGGGATTCGTGCAACCAAAATCAACCGCAGATGCAGCTGCGAATATGGAGAAATATACCGATGAGTTTTATACAGACGTTATCCGGCAAGCATTTTCATTATACAAACGCCACCGTTGACGATATCGAGATTGAAGATATCGCCACCGCGTTATCGCATATTTGCCGCTTCGCTGGTCATTTACCAGAGTTCTATTCCGTGGCTCAACACTCCGTATTGTGCAGCCAGTTGGTACCGCCTGAGTTCGCATTTGAAGCGCTGATGCATGATGCGGCTGAGGCATATTGCCAGGATATTCCCGCGCCACTTAAAGCCCTGCTTCCAGACTACCAACGGATAGAAACGTTCGTAGACGGGCTTATTCGATTTAAGTACGAATTGCCACTGACACAGTCCGCTATCGTGAAATATGCCGACCTGACAATGCTGGCTACCGAACGCCGGGATCTGGACATCGACGACGGTACCAAATGGCCTGTCCTTGAAGGTATCCCTACCAGCGACATGATCCAGATTGTGCCGCTGCGTCCTGGACAGGCTTTTGGGTTGTTCATGACCCGCTTCAACGAACTGATGGAGCTTCGCGCATGCACCAGCATCTGAAAGTTAAAGACCTGGTCGCCGCTGCTTATGCTGCGGTACCAACTCTGCCACCAGCAGAAGCAAAATTAATGCGTGAAGTGGCCACAAGGCTGAGTGTGACCTTTACTACGCTTACCGAGTCTTTAGAGCTGCGCAAAACCCTTAAAGATGAACGTGACGACTTAAACCAACAGGTGGTTAACCTTGCAGTGGAAAATGCAGGATTAAAACAAGTACCAGCGAATAATAGCGAACGGATGCTGCTGGCTCTTGACGCCTTTCAAACCCACGGCAAAACACGGCCTGATGTTGGTATGCAACAAGCCTTTACCACTCTGTTGAACGTCGAAACCCCAGCCACAAATACGTTTCTGGCAAACATCCAGGCACAGGGCGTGGAGAAGTTTGCAGCAAACGAGCGCGAATGGGCCGCACTTTGGGAAAAGCATGGCGTCATTGATGGCAGTGTTTCTCGTTGTTTGATAGTGGCTCAGGACGCGGACAAATTCGCCGCGGGGCTGCGCAAGGCAGCGGGGAAATAACGTGGCAATTATTTGTGATAAACACCTGACGGATGAAGTGATAGCCAAGTCCTTTGATGGAAGCAACTTTGGTCGCACCGATTTCCGAACTATCCTGGCGGAAACAGTGATGAAACGCGCGGCAGGTTATCACTCTGGTGGGACTGCTACCTATATCGCCACTGAGCTTGGGCTGTTGAGCCCAAAAAACCAGAGCGCCACTAAGCTCGGGCTCACATTTGCATTCCATCATTACTACAAACAGAACGTACGTGATGCTATTAGCAAGGAACCCACCCATGACAACCCAACGTGTGACGCAATGCACGAAGCCGTTCGTCGTGCTCCACTCACCAAACCACAAGGCTTGTCGCCAGAATGGCAGGCTTACTTCGACGCCGTTTCACCGTTGCATGTTGCTGGCCTGATAACAGCGCTGGAACAGGCACAAAGCGAGCGAGATAAATTCAACTTTGCCCATAAGGAATGGAACGATAAAACTGAGTGGGTTCAGAAAGAAAGTACTTCCGGTCGCTTTCGTTTCCAGGTTCTTGGGATGCATCGTGCAGACGTAATGACGCGGCACATAGATGAACTGGAAGCCCGTACACTTTCATTTGCATTACCAGACCCAAGCAGTAAAGCCTTCTGGGGCGGTACAGGGAAAAATGAAACCTTCTACCCTTCTACTTATAAGCTCTGGTTAAAAGAAGCAATTGAGCGTGCTGGCATTATCGCCGGAGTAAAAATAGAAGTGAGATAGCTCTTTTATGAGCTATTAATGAGAAATAAAATACAAAAAAGACCATTAATGACCCATAAAGCGCGTAGCAGGTTATTAATGAGCTTATTTATTAATAATTATGAAAAAAAGGTCATATATGAACCATTTGATGATTGATTTAGAAACCATGGGTAATAAACCCACCGCACCGGTCATCTCCATTGGGGCGGTCTTCTTCGAACCATCCACAGGTGAAATGGGTCCTGAATTTTACACGGTGGTAAAACTTAAAAGTTCTATTGAATCTGGTGCCATTCCGGATCCAGATACAATCATTTGGTGGATGAAACAAAGCGCCGAAGCACGCGCAGCGATTTGCGACGAGGCAAACTCTGTGACGATTGGCAATGCATTATTAGAGTTGAATAATTTCATCATAGGTACTACTGACCCTAAATATCTTCAGGTCTGGGGTAATGGGGCTACGTTCGATAACGTCATTCTTCGGGCAAGCTACGAGCGAGAAAACATAGATTGCTTATGGCCTTTCTGGGGGGATCGTGATGTACGAACCATTGTCGGGCTGGGTCGGGCAATCGGGTTTAATCCGCGCTATGAAATCCCATTTGAAGGCGATATGCATAACGCGCTGGCCGACGCTAAACATCAGGCTAAATACGTGTCTGCTATCTGGCAGAAGTTAGTTCCAGCAACAAACCCCAACATTTAAACCAACTGGCCCGGGTGCAGCCGGGATATATGGAGAAAAATCTATGAATACCGTATTTCTTTTACTTGCTGAGTTCGGAACGCCCACTATTCCAATTGCAGATGTCTCTGAAAAATATTTTGGCATGAAACCAGCGACAGCCGAAAAGAAAGCCGCGCTCGGAGAACTTCCTATTGCTACTTTTCGTGCCTCAGAAAGCCAAAAAGCCCCCAGGATGCTTCATGTTCAAGATCTTGCCGATCATATTGACCAGCAAAGGAAAAAAGCCAAGGACTTGCTTGATCAAATGAGACCATGCTAACTAGCGTTAGCAACATGGTTTAGGCTTTCTTTCTTAAGACGATCAAATTTCTCGTGAAGGGTATTCGGAAACATTTCTCTGTACACTTTCCATAATGTATTGAGAGAACGATGCCCTGTCACTTGTGCAACATCCTCTATACTAAATCCTGCTTCAAAGAGCCTGCTAGCCCCCTCACGTCGTAAATCATGGTACCTCAGATCTCGGATTGATAAATCGTCGCGAACCTGCCGATATGTTTGTGTGATACTTCGCTCACGAAATGGGAAAATTCGTTCATCAACTCGAGGCTGCCTCTGAACAATGTCCCAAGCCTCACCTAGCAGTGGAACTGTCATATGGTTACCCACTTTCTTCTTTGGATCCTTTCTGTCACGGACTAATATACTGCGCTGCTGCTCATCAATATCATCCCATCGAATTCTACAAAGCTCACCTATACGGGTACATGTCAGGGTAGATAAAAGAAAAATATCACCGAACGGTGCCTTACTATGTGCAGACTTTTCTTTCTGTTTAAGTCCATTTAAAAGAAGCTCAAACTCATCGTTCGATGGCCGTCGATTACGTTGGTTTGACGTTCCAACCATCTTCATGTGCTTTAGAAAAATCCGTGCATCTGACATTTGAGAGTGGTCAATTTCTAAATTAAAAAGGGGCTTTGCCGCCTGTAGCACAGAATCAATATAGGAAATATCGTCAGATATCGTCTTCGGGGAGCATCCCTGAGCCTTTCTGAGGTGGCAAAATTCGATGTAGTGCTGAGATGTGAGAACATTCAGTTCATTGGTAGCTAGCTCGCTCTTTGCTAGTCGATTAAGAACTTCTTTTTTAGATCGCCCTAATTCAACATCTTTATGATTTATATAATTTGCTATCAATTCTGAAAGAGATATGGCCTTCCCAGAATAAGTCTCAGGGTTAGGAAGACCAAACTCCTCTATATAAGCAATACGTTTAGTCCCCCAGCCTTTAGCCAAGGCTAGCTTTGGGAAGGTTCGGTTTTCACGATAAACATATTTGCCACCACTCTTAACACCAACGGTGCAGCGATATCGCGTTGTACCATCAGCTCTCAAGCGTTTTTCAACCGTATAAAATGCCATTACTCGGGGTCCTCATGGGGTGCTGGGTGGGGGACTGAGAACAATAAAATACAATTAAATCCGTTTAAATGCACCATAATAATACTGTTTATCGATACAGTATAAGCTGTCAATGCATTGAAATGTAATGTATTTATTATATCAGGGTATTTTCAATCCTCGGTGTCTCACCGGGGCGTTTGTGTTACCATCCCTCCTTCATTTTTTTCTGGACTTCCTTAGTGGCTCATTCTCACACCGCCTTTCTCCCGCAAGCTTTTCTTGATGTTATTCGCGATGCACTCCCGGCAGATCAATCTATCGAGAGCTTTATCGAGTATTGCCAGCGCCCACTGCGTCGCAGCTTGCGTGTTAATACCCTCAAGATTTCGGTCAATGATTTTCTTGCGCTTGTTGCCTCTTATGACTGGCATCTGACGCCGATTCCGTGGTGCGCAGAAGGGTTCTGGATTGAACGAGATGATGAAGAAAGCCTGCCGCTGGGTAGCACTGCCGAACATTTGAGTGGTCTGTTCTACATTCAGGAAGCCAGTTCCATGCTGCCTGTTGCGGCGTTGTTTGCTGATGGCAATCAACCGGACCGGATTATGGATGTCGCGGCGGCTCCAGGCTCCAAAACCACTCAAATTGCAGCGCGTATGGGCAATCACGGTGCAATTCTTGCAAATGAGTATTCAGCCAGTCGCGTTAAAGTGCTACACGCTAACATCAGCCGCTGTGGTATCAGCAACGTCGCGTTGACACATTTCGATGGCCGAGTATTTGGTGCTGCGCTACCGGAGTGTTTCGATGCAATTTTGCTGGATGCCCCATGCTCAGGTGAAGGTGTGGTGCGTAAAGACCCTGACGCCCTGCGCAACTGGACGCCAGAAAGCACCGCCAGCATTGCCGATACGCAGCGTGAGCTGATTGCCAGCGCTTTTCATGCGTTGCGCCCCGGCGGTACGTTGATCTATTCCACCTGCACTTTAAACCGTGAAGAGAATCAGCAGATTTGCCAGTGGTTACTGGATGAGTGGCCTGATGCAGTTGAAATCGCCCCGCTTAACGATTTATTCCCGGAGGCGAATAAAGCTATTACTGCCGAAGGCTACTTGCATGTTTTCCCGCAAATTTACGATTGCGAAGGATTCTTCGTTGCACGCCTGCGCAAAACTGCATCCGTAGAAGCGCTCCCGGCCCCAGGTTACAAAGTGGGGAAATTCCCGTTTGTACCAATGCATGGAAAACAAGCTGCGGAAGTGACCGCAGCTGCAAAACAGTCTGGGATCGCCTGGCAAGATGACCAACAACTTTGGTTGAGAGATAAAGAAATCTGGCTATTCCCCAAAGAGATTATTCCGCTATTTGGCCAAGTTCGATTTTCACGTATTGGTTTACGCCTTGCTGAGCAATACAACAAAGGCTATCGCTGGCAGCATGAAGCCGTCATAGCCCTGGTGCCTGGCGATTCACCGCTAGGATTTGCGCTTACTGAATTTGAAGCGGACGAGTGGTATCACGGTCGCGATATTTACCCAGATGTATCCCCCGAGCTAAATGAGGTTGTCGTGACATACCAGGGACAACCTCTTGGTCTGGCAAGAAAAGTTGGATCTCGCCTGAAAAATAGCTATCCGCGTGAATTGGTTCGCGACGGAAAACTGTTTGCGGCCAGGGGCTGATGGGTAAAAAAATAGTCGCCATGTAGTTTGCAGTTTTTGTACGTTTGTCTACGCTCTACTGTGAGAGACCTTACTGGTCATACCACATGTACCCAGACCCAAGGAGAGCGTGATGACGAAAACTAGCGTACGAATAGGCATCTTCGAAATTGATGATGCTGAATTACATGGCGAGCAGCAAGGGGACCGCACGTTGAGCATCCCTTGTAAATCCGACCCGGACCTGTGCATGCAACTTGATGCCTGGGATGATGAAACAAGTATTCCCGCCGTCCTCGATGGCGAACATTCAGTCCTCTACCGTCAACATTACGACCAAAAATCTGATGCCTGGGTCATGCGTCTTGCATAACTCAAAGTGACCCGTCGCCCAGACGGGTTAATTAATTGGCACTGATTACCCTCTTCTCGTGACTTCCCCTACAATTAAGCCAAACGGTGCAACTCAAAGGCAATCATGTTTGCGTTGGTTTTATTTGTTTGCTACCTGGACGGCGGCTGCGAAGATATCGTGGTAGATGTCTTTAATACTGAACAGCAGTGCCTGTTCGCTATGGATGAGCAGCGGATACGCTACGGTGGCTGTTTCCCGGTTGAAGATTTTATTGATAGCTTCTGGCGCCCGGCGCAAGAATACAGCTCGTTGTAGAGTTACTGAACCTGCACCATAGTCAGCTTATTACCAAACACCGCGCCGGTATCAATATAATATTGATTATGAAAATGACTCACTTCTTTGAGCGGCGTATGGCCGAAGTAGAACTCATCAGCTCCGCCGATATCCTCGCCTCGCCCCTGTAAATTCTTATTAAGCCGATCCCGGCTCCAGACCAGTAAATGTTCATCGACGGGCTGATTCCAACTGTAATGCCCTGAAGGGTAGTCTGCATGAGCAATAACCAGCGTCTTGTCATGCGTATGAAGTTCAATTACCAACGGCAAATCGCGGCACTTCAGTAAGGCTAGCTGCACATTATTTTGACGCTGTTCTGGCAATTCCCGATACCACTCACCACCGTTCATCTGCCAGAGCATTCCCTCACCTTCGTCGAGCGCCTCTAAAGCCATCGCTTCATGGTTGCCCTTCACTGCTTTAAACCACTTACTACCGAGCAGTGCCAGGCATCCAGGGCTGTTTGCACCGCGATCAATAAGATCCCCCACCGAGATAAGTAAATCCTGATGATAATCAAAATGATGAAGTTTAAGCTGGCTACTTAATTCAGAGAGACAGCCGTGTAAATCACCAACAATAAACACATGCCGCCACTCTTCGCCGTCTATTCGCTGATACATATCGCCCCCACTTTGTTTATTAATTGCTTAATTATAAACCAGTGGGGGCAATGATTAGCGGGCAGGACGAATGAACATTTTGATTTGCTTACCGTGGTATTCAACAAAATGCTGGAACTGGAAGCCAAATCGCTCAGCCAGATAGATAGAACGCAGGTTGTCATCATCAATAATGCAACAAACTGGTGTCGCTAACTCACGGTCCGCCCATTGCAGAACTGCGTTGAGCGCTTCGCTGGCATAGCCTTTACCGTGCACAGCGGGAATCAGTGACCATCCCGCTTCCGGAAGTTCAAGCACCGGAGTTAACTCACGTTGTGCGTCCTGAAAACCAAACGAACCAATATAACGCTCAGTCTCTTTTTCAAAGACAGCCCAATAGCCGTAACCAATCGCCTGCCAATGACCGATGTAACGCAGCAATCTTCCCCAGGTCATTTCTGGGCCTTGCGGTTGTCCACCACCGATAAACCTCACCATTTCTGGGTCCGCCCAACAGGCAGCTAATGCCGGAAAATCATCCAGCGTAAAATGGCGGAGAATTAGACGTTCAGTTTCCAGACGAGGTGCTGCATTAACCATGCTCATATCCTTCAAACGTATTATTGGCGTACGATTTTTTACTTATTTTGCCGCCATACGGTTTGAGACACAATCAGCACACTGCATTCGAAAGTAGGGAAATTGAAGGAAAAGCGAGTCAGAGCCACAAATAGAAAAGGCTGCATAAATGCAGCCTTTAGAGAGGTGATACGAGTTATCTGGTAAATACTACGCTTCTTAAAGCGATGAAATATGGCTTGCGCCCCAAGGGAATGTGGTCATTAAACCTACCACGAACCCACCAGTTTACTTTTGAGGATCAGTTTCAAAACTATCTGGCACCTCCGTTTCACTCTGGAACTAAAGCTAATCTAGCAGCCTTAACATTGTAAAAGTAACGGCAGATTCACAGTTTTGCCATTTCCTCATCAAATAAATCTGGATTAACGCGTGAGTGGTATTCAAATTTTGCCGCTCAGCCGCTCGTGGAAGTCACTGCTGCGTAAATCGAGACCGACAATTTGTACCTTGCTTTCATAGCGTTGATAGCGGGTTTCGATAGCATCAAGCACGGCAACTGTCGATACATCCCAAATTTGAGCCTGAGACAAATCAATAATCACGTTTTGCGGATCGTCGGCATACTGGAAATGTTCAACCAAATCGTTGCTACTGGCAAAAAACAACGGCCCGGTTACCGTATATCTTACAGATTGCCCGTCTTCAGATAATGTTCTTTCCGCGCGTACTACGTGGGCAATACGGCGAGCAAACAAGATCATCGCAAAAACCACGCCACCGACGACACCCAACGCCAGGTTCCCGGTCGCAACGGTCACTGCGACAGTGCTTACCATCACTAAAGTTTCAGGAAATGGAATTCTTTTCAAGGTAGCAGGTTTAACACTGTGCCAGTTGAGCGTTTTCACCGCCACAATCACCATAATTCCGGCTAAAACCACCATCGGGATTTTTGCCATCAATTCGCTTAAACCGGTGACTAACAGCAACAGCACCAGGCCGGCAGCAATTGTCGAGATACGTGTACGCCCCTTACCAAGTTCCACATTGACCATGGTCTGGCCAATCATGGCGCAACCGGCAATACCACCGTAAAAACCGGCGAATATGTTAGATACTCCCAACCCCCAACATTCACGACGTTTACTCGAAGGTGTGTCAGTCAGCTCATCAACAAGTTTGGCGGTTAACAACGATTCCATTAAGCCAACGAAGGCGATGCTCAAAGCGCAAGGCCAGATAATTCGTAAAGTATCCAGATTCAAGGGCACCAACAACGCTGTCAGTCCGGGTAATCCAGTAGCCATTGGTCCCGCCTCACCCACTGTTGGTACAGATAACCCCATCCCAATGCATCCCGCTGTAATGACAATAATCGCCACCAACGGCGACGGAACCATTTTAAATACCCGAGGGAGAAACAGCACTATTGCCAGGGTGAGCGCAAACAGCCCCCAGACCAGCGGGTTATCCCCCCAAATATGTGGTACCTGGGCAAAGAAAATGAGAATGCCCAACGCGTTTACAAACCCTGTCATCACTGACAGTGGTATATAGCGCATCATACGAGCAAGCCCTGTGACGCCGAACAGAATCTGGACTAACCCTGCCAGCAATACTGCAGGGAAAATATATTCAACGCCATGCAGATGCACCATTGGACCGATAACTAATGCTACTGAGCCAGCAGCAGCTGTCACCATTGCGGGGCGCCCACCAAGCACTGACATGGATAAACAAAGCACAATAGAGGCGACCAGGCTGACTTTCGGGTCAACCCCCGCGATGACTGAGAATGAAATGATTTCAGGTACAAGTGCCAATGCCGTTACTACTCCCGCAAGGGATTCACGCGCGAGCAAACGCGGGCTACGCAAAACCGAGGCGAGAGAGTTTTCCCGACGATGTGTTTCAGTTTGAGTTGTGGTCATAGTTTGTCTTTGCAGGTTTGTCGTTATTAGTTGTAGCGAACTTCAGGTCGGGCGTGATTGTACAGAGAGGATAGTAAGGATGCTAATTAATATGCCCCCTATCTCGGACCTATCCTCTGGGCTTGTATGGGTATTCATGTAGATGATTTCAGGATGATGAATATTGAGGCATGCCACAAATATAGATATTAATGGCTATTATTAGAAAGACAATTATTAGTAAACCAACATAAAAGCAATTACAATACTGCCGATATTTTCGAAAAATATAATTTTACTTTAGCCATTTTAATTAATGGGGGCTTACTTTTGTTTAGTCATTTGACTTATTGTAAAATGATTGGTTCTTTTATGTTGGCTGCTATGATATTTTTTTGCAGCAATGCTGTAGCCGATCCTGTGCTTAATAAAATACTTAGCACGCATAGTATTACCTTGGCATGGGTGGGTAGTTCCAAGCCTATTTCCTGGGAGGTAAATGGAAAACCGACTGGCATGGCGGTGGATATCTGCCAGGGGGTTGTCGACAGTATAAAAAAACGCTACAACACAAATCTAAATATACAATGGGTAGAAGTTGCCTCAGCCGCGCGCTTTGAATATATATCTCATCATAAAGCAGACATTCTCTGCGCCATTGCCGGAAATACAGCGCAACGTAATAAATTCGTTACTTTTTCAAAGCCATGGTTTTTTACACGGACAAATTTTCTGGCTAAAAAATCTCAGCATATAAATAGCCTCGAAATGCTCTCTGGGCGAACCGTAGGGGCTATTAGTGGCGGAACATCTGCATTATTACTCTCTGCAATGAACCAAAATATTAACTATTCGATCTCTGTTAAGCTGATGAGAAGTTTCGATGAAGGATTTGATTTACTAGAACAAGGGCACATCTCAGCATTTGTCACTGATGACATTATCATACATAGCAAGTTAGCTGAAATGGCGGACAGAGATGACTATCAAATGAGTGCTGAAGGATTTGGTGACGTAATACCCTATGGAATGGTGATAGCTAAAGATGCAGATGAAATAGAGTCCATCATCAATGATGAGTTAAAAAACCTGTTTATCTCAAAACGATTTGATGAGTTATATAATAAATGGTTCATGTCCCAGATTTCTCCTACTGGTGAAAATATGCGGCAACCCATGTCAAATGATCTCATCAAAGAAAAAAATAGCTATCTACTTGCACCAGAAACTCCAACTACAGACTAAAAATGAACAGCAAAATATTAAAAGAATTAAGTATCTCCTCAAAACTGCCACCTCATATTAGAATGATAAATAATCGAAAATTGAAGCGCAGTCAGAAAACATAGCAAATACATAAATGTTGGCAGGGCATACTTTGGGTGCGATAAGTGGTGGGACTGCTGCATTAATGATGCGAAAAATGAATCAAGACTATAATTATTCGCGGAAAATAAACAAACCTGGAAAACTGAGAACAATATCAGGTGAACGCAGAAGATTTAAGGGATGATAATCCGCCACGGTTGAAATCCCGTCCCTACTGAAATGATATTTAATAAAAAGCTCAGTATGTTAACGGGTTCTGACATCAGGCAAACAGGAGTTTTTGAAGAGTGTTTTGGTTTTTTTTAGTTTAAACCATCTCACTTTCACCTACAAAAATGCTCGAAAAGTACTTGGATGTGAGGGAGAAAATGTTTACATTGATTTAACAGGGCAAAAAAACCGGATATGGAAATTCGGAGAAATTTCGGAACGACCAACCTAAGTCCTTGTATATAAAGATAAATAAAAAAAGACCGAATACGATTCCTGTTTACTAGCCATTGTTATTTCCCCCTGTAAAATCAATTACATACCCACACAATTCGCATTAAAATCACTCATCAACACTTACCATTGCGCCCTTTGGCGATCAAACACTTGCTATCTTTTTCGGATGCTCGACGGGATAATTTCGGATCCTATTTTGATCTCTTTTTGCCTATGCTTTAGGTAAGCAAACTGGAGGTAACTATGTGCGGACGCTTTACTCAAATCCAATCTCGCGATGACTATCTTGAATTTTTGGCTGAAGAAGTTGGGAAAGATATTGCTTACGATCCCGAGCCTATTGGTCGATACAACGTCGCGCCAGGCACTAAAGTTCTCCTGCTAAATAATCGCGACGATACCCTTCACCTCGATCCTGTTGTCTGGTCATACGCACCGGGTTGGTGGGATAAAGCACCGCTAATAAATGCCAGAGTAGAAACTGCGGCCACCAGCCGGATGTTTAAACCGTTGTGGAATCACTGCCGGGCGATCGTGTTTGCTGATGGTTGGTTTGAGTGGAAGAAGGAAGGAGACAAAAAGCAGCCGTATTACATCTACAGGAAAGACAGGAAGCCGCTCTACTTCGCTGCGATTGGAAAACAGCCGTTCGATGCAGGGGATGATGCTGAGGGATTTTTGATTGTGACGGCAGCAGCCGGTAAAGGTCTGGTCGATATTCACGACCGTAGACCTTTGGTGTTTACACCATCGGCAGCACTGACATGGATGGATCCAGAGACTACAGGAGTACAGGCCAGCGAGCTAGCTCATCATGTTGCAGTGTCGACAGATGAATTTATCTGGCACCCGGTAACACGGTCTGTGGGGAATGTGAAAAATCAAAGTCCGGAACTGATCAGAAATATTTGTTATTAAATTTTACTGGTTGCTATGAGTGTCAAGCGCAAAAATGGTTCAAATATGAAACTTCCCTAAACCGCATCGTACTGACATAGTTATATGTATAGAATTTTATTCACGGAAAAAATGTTTATGGTTATCCTCTATATATTAAATCAATAATTGCAAGGGACATCATCTCCGCTATACGGAAAACTATATTTGGCGCGTACGATAGTTCTGCTTCTTGGGAATGCAGTCGGCGGATTATTTATCGATGCTTTTGGAACTAAAATATTACTAATTAACACACCATCACCTCTTATATAGTCAATCAGTATATCTCTCTTGGTATGATAGTTTTCGAGCACGGATGTATCTTTTTTTGCGTATGTAGCTTCAATTACTAGAGCTTTTGAAGCATCTTTGATATCCGAAGGTGTGTAATCCCCAAAAGAAAACCAAAGAATATCATATCCAGTGGCAACACCATTTTTTGAAACAGTACACCCTAGATACTGACGAGTATTATCATCATTAGGAGCCGATTTTCCAGGAAGAGTATACCTTGAAACTTCTGACTTATAGCCTACGGTTTGTCTACAAACTACAAATGAAACGGGATATTTTACTACTGAGCTAACTAGGTAAGCCTCCCTGCCATTTACATTGCATGAGTCACCCAAGCTAATGGGATTGGTTGAAATGACTCCTCCATTAGGGGGGAATCTAGTATGTATAGGTATTGAGTGAGCTGTAAGTGATATAGCAAGAATCGTCAGAAAGCTAAGGTTGGCAGTCTTCATAGGGACTCTCCAAATCATTAGTTTGTACTAGTCCATACCCATAAACTATCCTTTATGAATTAAATGTAATGTTACTATTTTAGTCAAGATACTTGTAAAATACAAATACACGCCCTCTCAGCCTGAGTAATTACAATTAATTATCTGCAAAGAAGTTTATGAGGCAGATTTTAACTACCAGTAATGACAATATATTTTTTTAACAAACCCCAGAACTGTTTGACCCTACCTAACCTTCACCACCATCAAATCTGACCATCTCGTCGTGTACCGCGGCGAGAGCATGTCCCGCTTCATCTTCCACTGCTGTTGAATGCCCTGCCCGGCAAAATACAGCGCCCCTTTCCCGTTCTTGTGGTTGAGATGATCCAGCACTTCCATTAATGCAGCACTGTTTTGTCGCGGTGCGTTGTCGTCAAACAGATTGAGCTGAGCCACACCCTGGCTGAAGAAGTCTCCCAACATGATCCCTGCTTTCTGGTATCGATATCCATCCTTCCAGATTTTATCGAGACAGCGTATTGCCGCGGCGATAATGTCGCGGGTGTCCTGCGTGGGTGTCATTAACTTCACGGCGCCCTGATTTCCGTAATATGGTTCGTTCAGAGCGAACGGGGATGTTTTGATGAATACCGAGATGTAACGACAGAACTGATGTTCACTCCGTAGTTTCTCCCCGGCACGTGCCGCATAACTACAGATGGCCTGGCGCATTTGTTCGTATTCAGTCACCCGATCTCCGAATGAACGCGAGCAGACGATTTCCTGTTTGGTTGGTGCAAACTCTTCCAGGCCAAGACAAGGTTCACCGCGTAGTTCACGAACGGTGCGCTCGAGCACTACGTTGAAGTGTTTCCGTATGAACCGGATATCGGTATCAGCTAGCTGCAAGACGGTTTTGATACCCATGGCTTCGAGCTTTTTAGAAATACGACGCCCCACGCCCCACACTTCATCAACAGGAAAATGCGCCATCAGCTTGCGTTGTTTTTCTAAATTTGTCAGGTCCACCACACCACCCGTTTGCCGCTGCCATTTCTTGGCAGCATGGTTAGCGAGCTTGGCTAAAGTCTTGGTCTGTGCCACCCCAACGCCTACGGTGAGACGCGTTCGCAGCAAAATGGTTTCTCTGATTTCCCGCCCAAAATCCTCAAGGTTGCGACAGTTACGCACGCCAGTAAGGTCACAGAAAGCTTCATCGATACTGTAAATTTCACAGCGTGGCGACATTTCTTCCAGTGTTGTCATTACCCGATCAGACATATCGGCGTACAGCTCGTAATTGGAGCTGAAGCAGACAACGCCGAACCTCCGGAACAAATCCTTTTGCTTGAAAAACGGGTCGCCCATTTTGACGCCGATGAGTTTCGCTTCTGCGCTCCGGGCAATAACGCAACCATCGTTGTTCGAGAGAACGACGACCGGCCTGCCCTGCAAATCTGGCCTGAATACCGTTTCGCAACTGGCATAGAACGAATTGACATCTACCAGGGCAAACATGCTCAGCCCATCGATTTGATGACGAACGTGACCACACCCAGGATGTTGAGCGTGCCCTCGCTGTCGATAATAATTGGCGAGTATGCTTTGTTCATCGGATTGAGCTGGACAGTCGGATGAAGCTGCAGGCGCTTAACGGTAAATTCGCCATCAACCGAGGCAATGACCACATCGTTATGCCTGGCGGTACGTGAACAATCCACTGACAGCAGATCCCCGTCGCTAATCCCACCGTCAATCATTGAGTCTCCCGACGCACGAACGAAATAGGTGCTGCTCGGATGAGGTGCGATTAACTCACTAATATCTAAGCGCTCTTCTACATAGTCCTGAGCGGGGGACGGGAAGCCGCACTTTACCGGGTCGCTAAACAGCGGAATAGTGATGACTTCGCGAAGTAAGACGGGCTTGATAAGGTTCATATGATAGCCATAATTAATTGCTGTGTATTTATACAGTATATCTATCGTTAAATCTGATCAAGCGAACCGGCAATGTGGGCTGGCGAGGTTATGAGCGAGCGGGATTAAAGGGCTTTACTGATGAAGGGGTTACGCATTGTGTAAATTTTTCAGGGTTGTGACTGCTCTCCCTCGTCCTGCACTTTTTCAGCTGCAATACGTTTAGCTTCCACTACTCTTTGAGCCTCAATCCGATCTGCTTCCTCCGCTGCTTTTTGATCCGCCAGAATTTTCAGATTCCAGATGCTGTTTTGTGGCATCTCGACACGGACAGAGATGAACTGGTCAGCAGGGATATCAATCGGATCGCCGCCTGCAAATCCCTCTCGTTCATTGCGAGCAAATACTGGAGCATCAGGATAAGTACGGTGATACGTTTTTACGAGTACTGAGCCATCTTCATTCACTTCATAGTCAAGCCAGATGAGTGGCTGCTTATTTCTGTCTGTCGGAATATCAAAACCACCATCGATGCCACCCCATGCTGCATCAGCGTTAAGGCCCATACAGCCCTCAACCAGATATTCGCCAACACCCTGCCGCGTGACCGTTACGCCTTCCGATTCACCGTTATTCTCTGCGCGTCCATCAGCAAAGATTTTAACAACAGGCGACGCGGCTTTTAGCGTACCGTCCGCTGCTTTGGTGGTGTTGTGGTTGCCGTAAAACACATAATAACCCGCCACCGGCATTCCCCCAGACCATAGCGTAAACGCTCGCTGGCCTGTATTCTGCCCAGAGCCGTCTCTAAATACGATGCTTAACCCTTCGCCCGCACTGTTTTCAAGTCGAATTTCACGCCCAACACCCCCGACGGCCTTTGAGCTAGAAGTTAGTAGTAAGGCTGGATACGCAGCGGTGTTTGTCCCATCCGTTCCTAATCCAAGCGCTGCAAATGTCGGGGTGTTAGTTGCACCGAGTTGAAGATTATCCCGTGCACCCGCCGGATTATTAGCACCCACTCCACCTTGTTTCATGCTTAGCGGTGTGGTTAGTCCACTCAAACTGGTGATGTCGCTATTCGCACCTTTTTTCGCTAACGACTTTTGCCCGGGCACTGTCACCTGTGCGCCGTTGATTGTAATGGTGACATTACCTGCACCATTCATCACATCTGCGAAACCAGACATGTACCGCTGATACATGCCAAATGTTTCTGCGATGTCCTGCGCCAGGCCGTCAACACTCAGGCTATCGCTTAGCAGGATGGCAAATTTCGTGCCGGCGGCAATCGCTGGGCTGATAGCCGGGGTAACAGATAAAGCGTTACCGCTGGTAATGGCTGTGAGCTGTAAAACCTGAACCGGGTTGGTAAATGCAATCAGCGTGCAGCCAACACGGATGAGACTACCTGCTGCGGTGAAGTTTGTGCCGGTACCGGTAATTGTGCTGCCATTGCCTGCAATAGTGCCTGTTGTGTAAATCATATTTTCTCCGGACAATAAAAAAGCCCCGACAGATGCCAGAGCTCAGAATATTTTGAATGGATTCGTTATCAGAAAATTAGAGGTATTTGCTCACTTCGATGGCGGTGATGACGTTGCCGTTATTAACGCCACTCTCTTGTTGAGCACTACCGGTACCGATATAGGTCGTTGGCGCACTAAGAAAACGCGTTTCGTTACCATTGAATACGGCACTGAACATGACGGGCGTCGCCATTAACACCCCACCAGGGCCACCGGCTGACACTCTCCACACCTGTTGTCCGGAGCACTGAGGTACGATTGCCCAGCGCCCTGGCATTGTGGTGTTAATGAAAAAACCTGAGTTGTTGTTCGCGCCTCGCTGGCCAACCGTCGTTAAATCGGTTAAGACGCGCGTCTCGTGGGTCAGTATCAGCTGCCGATTCGCATCCCAGATAGCCATCCCCCAGGGTGGGTTTGGTACCGGCTGCGCAAAATGTGTAAACAAAAAAGCTGTGATTGTGAACTGGTCGTTGAAAATATTGATACCGTTAATCTCAAGTCTGCCATCTGCAATGACACCTGCAGACAGGGCTGGTGCGCCCTTGGCGGGCTGATTTGATATTAAAAATGGCAGAATGGGTTTATTGATGTCCGGAACGGGCATATAACCCGTAACTCGCTGATATCCACTCACCTCACTTGAGGTGAAACTGGCAACTGAATGTAGCGCCAGTGGTGAGGATTCAGGGGTTACAAAGGCCTGGCCATTAGGTGCGGTAATCAGTGCGCCATAAGTCATGCTTTCACCATATAAACGATAACGTCTGCGATATCGGCCTGATAAACGTCCCCTCCCATCGAACTATCAGCCGCGCTGGTGATCACAATGCTGTTCCCGGAGATATTAATTCGTCGACGCTTCGCGGTGTAGTTTGCTGGTGTGAATCCCACTGCAAACTGCAGAGCATAACCATCAGGAACACTGTAGGAATAGGTTCCGGACTGCTGGCCCGAAGTGAGTTTAAACACACCTGCCACCGAAATCGGCACAATGCCATAGTTGTTAGGTTTGCCGTTTGCATCCCATGACTGAAATCCCCACGCCATTACCAGACTCCTGTAATCAGCCCAAACTGCGCCCGAACGACACCTGCAGCATCACGTACAGTGATGCTGTTGTTTGTCTGCTTCATTGCGCCACTACTGTCACTACCGTAGTTTTCGAGCGTTCCTGTTTTGAAGTTGATTGACAGCCCAGCCTTGCCTGGAGAGTAATTCACAGAACTGATTGTTTCCGCCAGCTTCGCTCGAGTGATTGTGGCATCACCGATAACGGTATCGCGGATGATGGTCTGCCCGTTCTGGATAACAAAAGGCAGCGTTACCGCACCGCCAGCCTGAGTCATTACTGCGAAACGGTCAGCCAGGAACAACACCTGTGACTGCATCCCCCCCGGTGTATTCTCCACGCCAATACCCATCCCGGCAGCGTATTGCCGCCCGTTCGAGTCAACGGCGACCTTGATGTTGTACATTGCGTTGAGCTTGCCATCGATATTCGCAAGCGCCTGCGCATTGGTTGTGACACCTGCGCTCACTCCTTCAATAGATGCATTAATCGCAGTCACCTGGCTGGCTGTTGATTGCTGGTAGTTCGCGATGGTCTTGCTCAGTGTTGTAATACTGGACTCGTTGCCGGCGACCTTGCTGTCAAGTTTCTCAAGCGATTGTGTTGTGGCTTCACGGTCATTCGCAGCGACTTCATCAATGCGCTGAATTTGAGCAATACTACTGCCGTACTGCGCTGTAATAGTTTGCCGCAGATTCACCTGGGCCAGCGTGTTCTGAATCAGTGCAATCGAGGTGTTCTGAATGCCGCCACTGGCGTTATCGGTTTTACCCGACAATTCTTCGAAGCGTGAAGCGGTTGAGGAATCAAGCTCAGTGACCGCCTGTGTCAGTAGCGTCACACCGGCAGCGTTATCTCCGGTTTTTGCTGTGAGCTCATCAACGGCTGTTGCACGCGCTTTCGTTTCTGTGGCCAGCGCCTGACGAACTTCTGTGATACCAGCTTCATTACCAGTGACCTTCACCTCAAGGCGTGTCACGTCAGTAACGCGGGCCTCAGTTTCCGTGGCAATCACTTCACGCAGTTGCTCAAACTTCGCAGAGTTCGCGCCGTTCTGCGCGGACTGGCTCACCACCACATTCGCAATCGCCAGCGCGTTGTGAATGATGGATTCAGCAGTCTGTTTGTTTGCTCCAGCAGCTGCAGCAAGCTTGTCTGCGTTATCTATAATGGCGCTGGCCATGTCAGCAATTTTCAGATTACTGTCGACAGCGCTCTCAATCAGGTCTTTGAAAATGTCGGTGTCTTTAATTTGATTCAGCACGGCTTCAGTGATGTCCGTGACATCGATACTCGCCTGACCGCCTACAAATTCAGTCCATTCCCCCTGGTTGCCGATACGGTCTATAAGTCGCGCGCGGTACCAGAAATTTTGCCCCGCCTTCAACCCCATTTGCTGGTAAATCTTCTGGGGATAAGGCACGTCGGACAACAGCATAGGACTGCCACCGTCAGCCGTGGCGCTGTACTGGATTTCCGTATTCAGCGTGTCGCCTGAATCGGCAGGGAATCCCCATGTAACATTGATGCCAAACACAACATTATTAGTGGCAGCGAGGCCAACCGGCTTAGGCACATCGCCAACACGCCCTTTGAGATGCGTCAGCGCTGAGCTGGCCCACAAACTCGATGCACCTCCGGAATTGATGGCTCGAATGCGAACCAGATAATCACCTTCAAAAATAGCCGGCACTTCAAAGCTACGCATCCCTGTTTGCGGTACGTTTATCCACTCGTTCTCACCGCGCTTCCACTGCGCCACGTAAGCGACAATATCGGCCTGCGGTTTACCGTTTTTATCCAGCGGTGCATCCCATGTCGCAATAAGCGTAGCAATGCGCTGCCCCTGGCGAACCGCGTCATAGCTTGAAAGGGATACATTTCCGGGTTGTCCAACCAGGCCAGTGGGAATGAGGCTAATCGGTGGAGTATCGAGCCGGGCATTGTTATCAACCGCGTCATATTTCGACGAGTTATATTCAATTGCAGCGATGGAGAATGTGTTTTCCTCATCGTTATAGGTGAGATTCGTTACCCGGAAATACTGCAGGCGCAATTGCCCTGCATCGATGACAAACACGGCATCTGGCGCTGGTTGTGCATTGAATGCCGTGGCCACGATTAACTGCGTACCATTAACCGCCTGGATTACCCTGCTCTCGACAGTGCCGCCAATGGTGCGGATCATCAGTGTATCGCCAGCTACTGCACTGGTTCCCTGGTCCGTGGTTACTGCCTTGATTGCTGCGTCGTATGCAACAACACGACCGCCATAGATTCGGCCTGATACCCGTTCATCAGCAAAAGCGAAAACTTTCCCGGGTATATATACGTAACCGTCCAGACCGGTGGTGACTGAAATCATGCGATCAAGGTAGTTTGAATAGACCGCCCAGCCGCCCCTGCGCTGCGCTTCGCTCTCACGCGTGCAACCAACGGCTGTTAGCTGTGTTTGTTTGAACTTGAACTGCTTAACCAGGTCAGGAAACATCACCGCAGTCGTGCGATCCTGATAATGATTATCCGGGTCGCTAAAGTTAATCAGTGCAGAGCTGTAGCGGTTCTTTTCACTGCCACTTGAATAGACCGGTTTACCCACCACCGAAGCGCGGGTGAGGATCTGAATCTTCGAGGTGTCCACTGGCATATCAGAAACAACGTTGAACATGTTGTTTCCCCAGCACGTCATACCATTAAAGCCAGCGGCAATATCTTTGATTACCTGGTAGGCATCAGCTTGTGACTGGATGTACACATCAAAGAGAAATCGAGGTTCAGTACCCGGCCCACCTTTCCCATCTGGCACAAGCTGGTCACAGCGCTGAGCAATCCTGTACAACTCCCACTTATCCAGCATATCGACAGTGACGCGTCGGCCTAATCCGAAACGCTGCTGGGTGAGGATGTCAAACCAGATCCAGGCTGGGTTATTCGTCCATGACCATTTGAACGTTCCATCCCAGTTTCCACTGTACGTTCTCGCTGTAGCGTCGTAATTGGAGGGAACGCGGATAACACGGCCTTTGGGCTTGCAGGAAATGCGCGGGATGTTTCTGAAGGCTTTTGCATTAAATGAAACGTACAGCAGCGCGGTGTGTGGGTAACGTAGCCGCGCATCAATGACCTCAGTGATAGCCTGAATCTGAGTTTTGTTCTGTAGCATCTGGCTGGCGCTGTCTGCTGTATCTCGCACAACTCGAATCTGCCAGCCGGTATTCGCCTTGGGTAAATTGATGCGGTGAGTCAGCTCATACAGCGTGCTGAGTTTTTCAGTCACCGTTTTGGTCATCACCGTTGAATAAGCACCGCCGTCGGTTGCAACATCGATATGATATGCGACCGTTGTTCCCACGATATCACCATCATTTTCCTGTTGCTGGAGCCCGGTAATGCCCACTCGCACCAGCACCGCATCAATCTGAGTATTACTCAGCGCACGCGTCCAAGGCGTGGCTTTAGTAAGAGGAATGCCAATCGCAGTTTCATTCTCGACAGCAGGAAATCCCGGAATGGGTGATTGAACTTGAGTGCCCGGACGAAAATCCCATGACACATTTTCGAAATTCATGGTTCCATCAGCATTCCCCAGCGGCGTGCCATCCAGATAAATTCGAGTGGCATCCAGTCCACCAGCAAACTCACCCTCTCCCAACGCCAGTAAAATGCGGCAACGCGCCATTGACTGGGCTGAATCTGGCTGTTCTACAGGCGTGTGTTGCTTCTGGCTGCCACCTTTTGCACCAGTAATCGTTGCCATATTTTTCCCATAAAAAAACCCGCCGAAGCGGGTAGAATTTAATTCGTAGGCTGTTATTTCACGCGCCACATGCGGTACTGGCCCCAGAAGCCAATCTCAGTTAGATATTCCTGGTCTTTCCCATCAGCAGTAATGTCGAGTGTTTTACGCATCCCCATACTCAAAACATTACATTCATTGCTGACTCGCAATTGATGCGGACCATTGTTTAAATATGCTGTCACAAATTGATTTTGTCGCAGTTTAGCTACGTCACTGCCATCAATTTGAATGAGAAACTTGCATGTACCACCGCTTCCACCACCAGCAAACTGCTTGTTCCTGGTTACAGTTACTTTGGTTTGTTCTACTCCAACCTTCGGCTCAACAATCTGTTTGTTTATAATTGTTTCTGCAGGACCGTATGGACGTGCGCACCCAGTCAATAAAAGCCCACAAACCACCACCATTAATGTTTTTTTCACTTTAATCCCTTCTTATATTATGGATACCTACATAATAACCTTAAGGCATTGAAAAGTAATGACGGATACTTATATCCGAGCTTAAATATCCTCGGCAATTATCCCTGCACTAATGATCCCGCCACCAATTTCTCGCTCCCCATACAATACTGGGACCGGGTTACCCATTGCCAATGAGTTAACCGCACCGCCAAATGCATAACTTGGTTTATTGTCGGGATCATCACGGCCTTGAAGGCCTTTAGGTTGTGGTGAAAGCATCTGATAGATGCCACCCGCCATCATTGCTAATCCAGATGAGATTAAACCTGCGGCCATTGGAGAGGCTGTTCCCCCTGAGACATAAGTCATGATTCCCCCAGCCACTACCATTATTGCCCCAAGTATCGTTTGGAATAATCCGGCCTTCTTTGCCCCTTCCATAACCGGAGCAATGCGAATGTCATCGTTTCCACCAAGACTTTTAAAATCTTCCAGTCCGATGTTTCGTTTCCCTCTGAATACAGCGAATACCATCCCATTGCTCTTGGCATTGTGTAGGTAGTCTTCAAATCCGTCGAAATTAACGCTAAGAGCTTTGACTGCTTCCATCGAGGTTTGAACTGCAAACTTATGAATGCGCCCGAAACGAACACCTAATGGTCCGTATAAGCGGATGGTTGTTAAACGCGCCATTGTGTTAGCTCCAGAGGTAAGTTTTTGTGGCGGACGCATATCATCGTTCTTTCTTTGAAATAACCGCGTGAATACGGCGTGATGCATGAAGGCTGCCCGTACAAGTGGTGTAAGAGCTCGGCCTCTTCGGTGATGATCCCGGCATGATTCCACTTCCCGGATTCAACTTGCATGATGACCATGCAACCCGGCATGGGGTCACATTCGATAAAGCCCTCTTTCTCCCAGTTATCGAAATAGAGGTTGTCCGTGTATTGGCTTTCCCACCAGGGATAATCGACACGGAAATCATTCAATTTCACGCCCTGCGTGGCATGCCAGTCCATAATCAATCCCCAGCAGTCATGCGAGCCAAGAATGAACGCGCGACCAATAAGCGGAATGGCATCGGGTGTAATTTCGGCGTACTGATCACAGTCAGGTGCGTAAATGCCCCAAATGACACCCGAATTATTGCATTGCTGGCGATCAAGGTCGGAGGGAATTGGCCTTGCTCCATCCCCAGGGTGCGAATGGATAACACGGATAATCGTTCCCGAATCCTCGGCGTTTGCCCAATGCTCCCCATCGATACGGAAGTGCTCGGTGGGGGTTTCATGACTGTTAGGTATTGGGATGTAGCTCTGACGTCGCCCGGATTGAATGACGAAGCCGCAGCACTCGCGAGGAGATTCCTCCAGCGCATGAGCCCGGATGGCTGTTATTATCGTTTTGTTCATTGTGAAACCTGATTATCGAGTGAAGAGAACCGTTGCGGGGAAGCCACCAAAATCGAGGGTTGCAGTGTTTGGTTCTCCCAGTCCTGCACCAAAGCGCTTGCAGCAATCACTGAGGCAACCTCCGCAAACATCTAACGCTGGGTCGCTCACTTGATTACCTTTGGCATCGAAATAAGCTATGCCGTTATAGCTACAACCATCACCACTACGATACTGGCCCCGCAGGGCCCACTCACAAAGTGATGTGATTTGCCTTGTAGGGATCACTAAGCCCTGCAGGTCAGCCGGGCTGCTCAGTGCCCAAGTGATGACCTCGTCATCTTCAGATGATTTGATGTCTATCCAGAAAGTCTGTAGCGAGAACATCGTAGGATCAGCCGTTGGATTAGTTCCCCCGGGAAAGTTTACGGCATCAAGGTAAACGGCATAGGTGTCGATAATGCTGACTTTCGAATTCACCATGTCTTTGAACTGAAGGCAAAGCGCAGTTATATGACCATCAAGGTTCGACACACTGAGTTTTGGTGCTGCGGCTTGGTCAGTTGAAAGAGCAAGGTCAGCCACTTGGAATGGCCAGAAATCGTAAGTTTTGCCATCAAAGATGATTGGCTTCGGGCCTAGCTTGTTTTCATCGCCGGCTGCTGCGTCGATTTCTTCTGGAGTGTGTGGGAATGGACTGTAGTGAAAACGGTGCATACCACCGCTGAATTCCGAGGCATCAACTTCAATCAAACGCACCCTGCCACCGGGTGCCAGTTTTGCGGCCTGGTCGACGAAAGCCATTATGCGTACACCCCATAGGCTCGTTTGATGGTGAAAGTGAGTTCTGCGAACTTGCTGCTAATAACGTTCTTGCGTACAGAATTAGCGACAACGCGGTAAAGCCCCCTTTCTTCACCTGGTGGGGTAATGATGAATGCCTTCACTACGTGGGAAAGCAAGAAAGTGCGAAGTTCATTCACTTCCGTTTCAGCCCCCACATGCTTCATTGGCACCTGGATAGCTGTCGAGTTAATCCCGTTCTCGGCTACTTGTTCATAGCCATCGCCAAATTGGGCTGCGCGAACTGTCTGACTATATTCGATAGGCCCAGCACCGAGCTGCGAATGCCATTTGTAGGTTTCAACTGCCATATTTTCCCCATAAAAAAACCCTGCATGTGCAGGGTTCATAAATAGATATAACGGATAAAGGCGCTGTCAGATGCTAGGCCACTTGTACCTTGATTTGATTGACAAGGTCTTGCGCAATTTCTGCATCCTTCACAATATTCTCTAGCTGAGAACGGTTCATATTGTGCGTCAGTTCGTAATCAGCTTCGCATCTAATTTTATGACACATTTTTAGTTTTACAGACAATAGCTGTAACGACCGAATATGTTCTGGATGGAGACTTTCAGCGCAATCAGCTAAATATTGAGAAAGACGGGCATGAGTTCCGCCTTTAAATATTTTTCCAGGTATAGGATGGTTCTTTGGTATGTGACCGCCGACAAGCTCGTGAGAAGCATGAAACATGCTGTAGTAAGCTCTACCAATCGCAGCTCTAAGAACAACCTCATCATCATCTTTTAGGGCTAATGATTTTGACATCTGAAGTATTTCGTAATGAGAAATTGCCATCCTAAGCCTCAATCACATGGAATGTTGCGATGCTATTAGCTGAGAACAAATGGTTATCAACTATTAAATTAGCCAATTCATGGTTTAAATCCCATACAAATTCAGCTTGATCTTTTGCTACACCAAAAGAAAATATCAGCATCCCTTCGGCATCAGTGTGAACAGATGTTTGTCTTGGAGGTAGGCTGTGTTCCTCAGCAATACGCATCACTAGAAGTGCCATTTCTGAAAGAAATTTAGACTCCTCTAAATCGCTTTCCAGAACACTTAAAATAGTTTCACAACGCATAATATCGCCTCTTTGTTTATCAGTAAGCGACGATGGTTCTAATGATTGGAATAGACCTTTGTTTTTTATTGCGATCATGGAATGGAGATCAGCCCAATATCCCGCGTTAAGAAATGCGTGATAAAGTCCTGATACATCTGCGAAAGGAATACTTTCGATCGATATTTTCCTTGCGAGCTTATACTGGCACTTCTGCCCGAAGGCTATAGCAAAATTGACCCACGTAGTATCGTTGTAAGGGGCAATCAAAGCTAAACGTTCATGCGTTCCGATAGCTGCGGCGTAATTGCCACCGACGATCTCAGCGAGTCCCGTAATCAACAATGATTGCGCAATATCAGGGATTTTTTTTGCTTCACGCAATATTACTCTTAGCCCAAAATCCCCAAGCTTATTTTCTCCCGATTCAATAGAAGGGATAAGTTTTTCAAGTAGGTCATTTGTTATGAGTTGAGGATTTACACTCGGCATGCTGAGACCAATTCGTTGTTAGATGGCCTAAAGACTAGCACAGAACATCTATCAGCTATACCTGGTGAAAAATCCATAGTTAATATGAACATGTATCCAAAATGATTACTTTTTCGCAAAACTCCCACCAATCATGCCATCATCACGGATTGCCTTTGCGATTCCCTCGGTCACATATCCTTTGATACGTTCAGCCAATGCCCTGGCAGCAGCATCACCATCGCTACCACCGCTACCACCGCTAACATTCGAAGTACTGTTTCCTCGGTTATCGACGTAAATATCGACGTTAATGCCACCTGTTGCCCCAGTCGAATTACCCTTCCCGCTCCCAACAAGCCCACCCGTTGCATAACGCGACATCGTTCCACCGTTCATTAAGCGGTAGAGGTTGTCGACGCCAAGACGATTGGTCGCTTCTTTAGTGAAAACGAACTCGTCTTTGTGAACGATGCCTGCCGGTTCGTATTTCCCTCCGGATCCCGTGTAGCCTCCTGAATCAAAGCTAAGTCCCGCTGCAGCATTGGTATAAGCGCCTGATGGCGTTGTTCCACCACCAGAACTGCCGCTGATCCAGCCCAAAGCTTGCTGCACCGCGTAAGCCACCAGCAAGCGATTAGTGACCTCAACGATCATCTTAAGCATGGATTTGCCGAACTCTTTGATGGAGGCATTCCCGGTAGTCATCAGGCTGGTCAGCATGTCGGACAGGCCTGTGAATGTTGATGAGGCTACATTCCTGACGCCATCATAGGTGTTAGTGGCAGCATCGGCATAATCGGCCCATCCACGTTTGGCGCCTGCAATCCAATCCCCACGCAAATCATCTTCTGCCTGATACGTTGCTCGCTGTTCGGCAAGAACCTTTTTCTGTGCTTCAGGGTTGTAAGAATACGCCTCTTTAATGCGCTGAAGGGAGGATGCCCTTTCCGCTTCACGTGTTGATTCACCTCGCGCTGCCGCGGCGATTTCTTCACGTTTAGCTGCCTGCTGGTCAGCAAACTTATTCGCCTGGTCTGCTAAAGAGTTCAGCTTTTGCTGGCTGGCAATCTGGTCGCCTATTACGGCGTTGATTTCCGCCTGGGCTAAGGCTTTATCTTTCGTTGCCAGTAACGATTGCTCGTCTTTGGTCAGCGTCCGGGATTTAGCGGCATCTTCCAGCACGCTGAATTTGGCCTGAATCTCCCACTGCTGCTTGCGCTGCTGGCTGATTACGTCATTAACGCCAGTGTGCTGCTGAAGAACTTTAAGTTGAGCCTGTAGCGCCAGCGTTTCAGCGTTGTAGGTATCGAGTGAGCGGTCACCGGCCGCCACCCGTACAGCTGGAGTTTTGGCGGTTTTGTCTGGGTGGAATTGCTTGTTGATGCCATCAACAGCCTGCTGGCGCTGTGAGTCACTCCACTTGTCTGGTGCTGCCGCAACATTTTTCCAGAGTTCAGAAAGTGCTTTGCTGCGTTTTTCCTGCCAGGTAGCAGACTGCTCGAGGACTCGGTTCTGATAAATCAGCGAACTGGTGCGTTTGTCGTCAGCATCTTTGGCTGTTTCGGCTGATGCTGCAATGTCCTTTTGCTGCATCGCCATCTGCTGAAGCGGGGCTATTTGCTCTTTCAGAGCGCTTATTGCAGCTAACTGAGCCTTGCGCCGATTGTCATAATCCTGATCGCCACTACTTGTGTCGTAGCTATAGCCATAACCCATTCGCTGACGCTCGGGCAAAAGCGTTTTCTCTCTGGCTGCCAAATCAGCCTGCATACGTTTGAGCATGTCATCAGGTGCTTCCGGCCTGCCAATGTTCAGCAGTTCATCCCACATGCCTTTAAGCGAACTTCTGACGCTATTGGCTGCGCGTTCAACCAATCCTAGATTGCTGATGATTTGCTGGCTGCGGCTCTGCTCTGCCTGGCTATATGCTTTGGCTGCGGCCTCTGCTGCACCTTCTTTATCCCCACGACGCTCGAGCGAAGCAATGTAATCGTACTGCGCGGAAGTGAGGTAATGCAGCGTTGAGTTCAGGTCCTCTGATGCCTTTGTGGGATTGGCATATAGCTTCTGGAAGTTCTTAATCGTGGCATCGACCGATTGCCCGGTCGCGCTTTCCATCGCCATCGCAGCGCGGGTTACCGACTCCAGCTGATCGGTTTTGAATGTGCCAGCGCCAACTACCTGAGATAACGTGGCGGCAGCGGCTGCGACCTTGTTGCTCGAGCCTCCAATCTTTTGCGCCATTTCTGACAACTGGCTTGCTGATTGTGCCGAGTAGTTCCCCGTCAGAATGAGCTGACGATTAAACTCGGAGGCTTCCTGCGTCCCTTTGTACCAGGCCGTCGCAAGCACGCCAACACCTAGAACCAGCGCGCCAATTCCCAGCGTCACCGGGTTAAGCAGTCCCAGCAATCCACGCAAATAGCCACCGACTCCAGAAATCGCCCCGCCGACAGAACCAAACTGGTCCTTAATCTGCCCGCCCTGCTGAAGCAGGATAAGGAATGGCGACTGACCACCAGCCAGTTGCGTTGCAATATCCGTAAACTGCGCAGGGAGCGTACGAAGCGCAGCGTTGTACTGTCCGATAGATATCCCGGCCTTTTGTGCGGCCAGTTGCTGCCTGGACAGTGTCTCCGGCAACGCATCAGCCACGGTAGTTAGCCGCTGGCGCGTTTCGTTCAGGATGCCGTTGAAATGCTCGAACTGGCTGCTGTTAATGCGTCCTGACTCGAAGTGCGAAACAAGCAGCGCATGCTGTTCATCCAACGCATTGAATGCGCGAATAGTCGGGTCAATGGAGCCCAGCAGGCTTTTCAGTGAGGCCGATTGCTTCTCTGCTGCCTGCGTGGCTGCCAGTTCTGCCTGCGCTCGCGCCGCAGCTTCACCCGTATCAGTAAGCTTTAAGCGCGTGTCATCAAGGATTTTGTTGTAGGAAAGGAAGGTATCGTTATCCAGAAACCCTTTGGTCTGAAAACCTCGCAGGGAAGCCTGCTGCTCATCCAGGCGGTTAAGGGCTTTGGTGACCGGGTCGATATTCTCCAGCAAGCCCTTTAGGGCGATTTGTTGCTCTTTAAGTCCTTCCGTTCCCTGTTGCGTCGCAGGCTTAACACGCTTTGCCGCATCAGCCAGGCTATCGGCCCCAGCCGCTGCGCCAGCTGCTGCATCGGATAATTTATCGAGCTCAGTATTTGCCGTCTTCAAATCCGAGACATCAGCACGCAGCGTAATCGACGCGATTTGTTCAGACATTACGGCACCTTACTCATCGTTGTGAGAGCTTCGTGCTCCATGATTTGAATATCAGCCAGACAGGCCGCCGCATCCTCAACCCTGTGCATTTCGAACATCCAGGGGAGAACGTTGTAATCGATGCCGGTTGCACCGCCAGTACCAACACGCCATTGCGTTGCCAGTGATGAGAAGACAGCAAAGGACGGCCATACCGATGGCAGAATGCCGACCTCTTCTTCCACATCTTCAGGCGTATATCCAAAAGCGGCTAACTCCGCGACTGACGGTCCCGGCGTATACATCGCTGCGGCGACCTGCCTCAGTTTTTTTCGCGCAATCCCATCAGTTCTTTGGTGTAAGCCAGGCCGATGCTGTCGAACGCGCGTGGGTAGTTCTTCAGGAGGGTAATAACGTTTTCGCGGGTGAACTCATCAGGCAGCGCCCAGCTTTCAGTGATTTCCATCAGGTAATCGGTCTGCGGTTCAACTGCGGACTTCTTCCCTTCCGCTGACTTCTGAAGCTTCTCATCCATAGCGCGTAACTCGTCGAGCGTTTTATGGCGGAAGGTGAAGGTCAGTTGTCCATCCTCGCCACCAGCGCGGGGGATGGAGGCGGTTACAGAAAAAGTAGGATTGGGGATCAGGGTGAATTTGGTCATTAGGTTTACTCGTAGAAAAGCCCGGCGAACCGGGCAAGATGATTAAGGAACGGTTACCGCACATGCCTTTGAGGTAATCGTCTTACCTGCGGCATCAGTGACTTCACAGGTGTATGAACCCGCGTCACCAGCACTCGCAGCAGCGATATGCAGCGTGGCGGCTTTTTGAGTTGGCAGCACTGTTCCATCTTTCTTCCAGACGTAGGTGTATGGCGCAGAGCCGCCTGATACCACAACAGCCAGGTCCAGAGCTGCGCCTACCGCCACCGATTGGTTCGGTTTATCCAGATCGGAAACAAACGCCAGTGGTGTTGCTGAGGCATCAGCGATTGGATAAATCTGCATATCTGATTCGAAGTTCATTCGCGCTTCGTTACTTTCAACGGCGTTAACTTCCGTCTTCGGCACTTTCTGGAATGAGATTTTTGCGGAGTAAAAACGGTCAGCTTTGCCACGTTGGTTATGGAACCACACAGCCGTTGTATCGCTGGACTCGTCACACTCAATCAGGCGTTTATAAATCGCCAGTAGCGGATCATGCGCAAAGGTATAAACCTGAACCACGGCGTTTTTAAACGTCGGGATAGTTCGCGCTTTATCATCTTCCAGGAACTGGACACTGATGGTCTGCTGGTCACCGCCTTCGGTACCGAGCGTCATGACCTGCGGCATGGTGATCCACGAATCAATCTTACGCAGCGTGCCTGCCCCGGTACCGACCGGGAATTTATTGGTGTTGGTAGTATCGAAGCCTTCCAGCACGATTTTGGTGGTGGTGACTGATTTAACGCGCAGCACCATACTATCGAGCTTCAGCCATCCGGAATTAACCTGCACCACGTCACCAGCCAGAATGCCTGTGGACGATGCTACGGTAAGCTCACACTCATCAGCGTTAGATGCACCGCTGAACACAATTTGGGCGAGATAGGCCTTAGCGATGTTCACACGCGAGCCATTGGGGATTGCGAATGCCATTGCACTCTCCTGAATATGGGTAATAAAAAACCCGCCGTAGCGGGTCAGTAGTCAGCGCGGTAGCTGATTGAGATGGGTATCGTGTAACTGATGGAGCCAGAGCCACCTGTCGGGCCAGATGAGGCGCGGTCCTGTATGCCGGAATGTATTGTTGGCTGCCCGCTGATGTACACGGACAGGTCTCCATACTGCAATCTCTCACCATCCGGGAATTCATCTGAAATACCGTTTGCTATACGGCGTGAATCAGTGACGCCATTACCGGCCATTGCGATCACGTTCACCTGCATAACACCCCGGTAGGTTTTGGCGCTGGCCTCAAAATCAATGCTCTGGGTTGCGGCTGGCAATACAAACACTCGGAGGTAAGGCTTATCCTGTGGGGGTGTGAACGGGATATTCTCCCATGCAACCTGTACACCCTGCGTGTTAGCAAACAAGGCAATACGCTGTTCAAGCATTTCGATAATCCGTAACGACTGGTCAGCCATTGCGCACCTCATTTGCCGCTTCAGAGAATAGCTTCTGGAAGTCTTGCGCGGTGATACGCACCATTCCTCCGGGGGCTTGCTTTGAATGACCAAACTCAAGCGAATACGCGTACGGCAGATTATTGGTGAAGTAGATTGAGGTCATTCCCACCTTAAACGTCTCAAGGATGACGCGACCGCGCCGCATTGAGATATTCCCTGTGCGATCGACGTCATCAGTTGCGTTAACCGGCTGCGAATCCATGCCCACAAACCAGTTGGCTTTGAACCGGCCACCGATATAGCCAGGCGGTGCTTTGATATCCATGGAATCATGAACATTCATGCCTTTCCGCAATCGCCCAGTTTTGGTCAGGTTTGCTTCATCAATGCGCAGCGCATTGTTGTGGTTAGTCACCTCTTCGTTGTACGAAACTGCTGTCTGGTTCACTTCCCAAACATCCGGGTTGCCAACCGGAGACATTCTCACAAGCTGGGCCAGAATTTTGATACCGGTCACCCGAACGACTTTCTCGATATCTTCCTTTCCGCTATCAACAAACAACTGGATAGAGTCCAGAAAAGCCTGATTACCCATGGTCACATCCTTAGCTGAACTTTGTAGCTGATGAGCACCTTGCCCGGTTTAACAGGATTGGGTTGCTCAACACGATAGGTTCTTCCATCAATGACTATCAGATCATCAATTCGGATTTCCGTTTCGTACGTGGCCGTCAGTTTGATATCGCCAGTTAACACCAGTGAGTTATCAATCTCTCGTGGTTGGTACTCAGTGATAACGCCCGTTACGGTCGCTGATACCGCGGGGGTTTTCACTTCCCGGCCATTCTCATCGCGCTGAACAGCTCCACCACGGGTTAGCATGTATTGTGCGCCGTTCTCCGTAAGCAACCGGGTTGCAGCAGCACGCATTCGCAGATAGTTGATTGCCATGCTATCCCCTTGTCACCCGAACCTGTTTACCGCCTACCACCAGCCCGCGCAGTGAAGCGAATAGCCATGGGAACGATGGTGTTGCTTTGCTGGTCCCAGCTTCGTATTGCACAGTTACGGCACCTTCAACACGTTCCATCGTCACGGCGCCGCCACCAGCAACTGAAGGTACCAGGTCAATTTCCTGCGACTCAACCGCCAGGCGACATTGAACTGAAACGAGCTGTTTAGGAATGGCATCATCAGGGAGGTCAATGCCATCAAAGCGCAATCCGGAGCGTGGCCACGATAAAAGCTGAGATGAAACAGCACGCTCACCGCGCCATGCCAGCCCTTCGAGATAGTCCATCGCCTGCACCAGTAACTGAGCGCACTCAGTATCATCTGTTGGTAATGAGTAACCACGAGAATCAGCGAAGGCTTTGAGATCGATAACGCTGGCGTAGCTATTGAAGCCAGGCGAATGGGGATCGGCAACCAGCATGGTTATTCCTCCAGACGCCAGTCCAGCGCCAGCCAGTTATCTACTTCGTCGGGGTGAACATCAGCGCTCAGCGGACCACCAGGGAACTCTGGTTCATCGCGTACCATCACGACCATGCCACCCGCATTCTTCTCAGCCTCGCGCTGTGCACGCTGCTCTTTGGTTAATCCGGCCATTGGGCCTCCCAAAAGATTTAGGGGCCGAAGCCCCAATGGTTAGCCCATGATGATGGTGGAGTGCTCAGGCTGCACAGATGCAACACCCCACGCCACGCCAACCTCATAACGCACCTGGCGGTACTGACGGTACAAAGCAATCTGGAAGGTGATGCCGGAAACCGGGTCGGTTACGTTCATCACATCGTCAGCGGTATCGCCGCCTTTAGGCATCGCCGGGGTGCGACAAGCCAGCAGGAATGAATTGCGGTCAAATGCCATGTTTGGCGCAAACTCACTCAGAACCGTGACGGCGGTCTGGTCGGCAAGGTCCTGACGCAGGCCTGGCGCGGAAATGGTAAGAGTGGAAGAAGTGGCTGCGGCAACCAGATACTTATTGTCATCGCCAGCAAACTGCACCGCAGTGCCAGCGGCAATGCCACCAGTACCTGCAGAAATAGCGATGATGATATCGCCCTCTTTCTTCTCACCATTGACCTTATAGCCAGTTGCGGTGCTTTTCGCCGTGCGTTTGATACTTGCGGATTCATGCAGATTGAAGCCCATGACGCGACCAATAACACCTTCTCGCAACAATTGGTCTGTGCCGGCTTCATTCGCTTTGAACAGCACTGACTGCTTGCCACGAATTGACGCCATCGCCTCTCCACCCAGAACCATCCGTAGGTCGGTAGTCGGGCAGCCGTTATCGGTAAGGATTTGACGGGCGTTTGCCGCATCAGACAGATCATCTTTGACGCTGAAGGGCGTGTCTTTTGGTGCGCCAACAGCGCGGGATGATTTGTAAAAAAGCGCCGCCAGGTCTGCGTCCATTTCGTTACCCAGAGCACGGAACGCCTGAGAGAACTGGTCAGCCAAAACAACGTCGTAATTGCCTGAGGGCCCAATGGCTAACTGCTCTTCACCATTCCATTTGACTGGTGCCATTTTGGATTTGGTGATTTTAACGTCCACTGTGCCAATGTTCTGATCGCCGTCGTTCGGCGCGGTAGCAGCAGGGGTAATATCAACGGTAGTGGTTTTCGGCGCAACCGGTGCGGTAACGGTCTGGTCTTTAGCGGCGGCATCAGCTTTCGCATTGCGAGCCACTGCTGGGATAAATCCAACCTGTTCGCGTGATACGCGATTCAGGGCAGTAAAGATAGTCGGGATAAGCCCGGTCAAAGTGTTCGACATTTATTTTTCCTTTCGATTAGTCAACGATGCTCGTGCCACCGCCAATCGCAGCTTGTTGCTCAGCTGGCGGCAAGGCGTCAAACGCATCGCGTTTCATGGTTTTCTGCCCGGCCTGATGCTGTGACTGCTGAGAGCCACCGCCAGTGTTGCCGGATGCTTTGAGGATGTGGTCTTTCTGCGGGTATTGCTCGACCAGCGATTCCAGCGCTTCATCGAAGTCAGCCAGTTCGCCAGGCTTGGTGCGGGAGTACACCTTCTCGCCATTCGGGTTGTATGCAACCACCTTGCCGTCTTCGATTTTGAAGTTCTGGCCGAAGTGAGAACGAACAAACTCCGCCGGGATTGCCATCTTCTCGGAAATGAACTTAGAGCCACCGAAGCGACCCCCAATCATCTCCTGATAAAGCTGCGATTCCAGCTTCTGGCTCTTGCCGTTGGCTTCATCCAGTTGGGTCTGGAATGCCTTGGTGATTTCGGCTTTAACCTGGTCAACGGCACCCGCGTCAATCAACTTCTTCTGGTCGAGCCTGGATACCAGGTCCAGTGCTTCGAGCGCTTTGGCCGGGTCGGTGATGCTGGCGAACTGGGATAGTTTGGCTTCCGCCTGCTCTTTCCCTTCACGGTGAGTTTTCGCCTCGCCGTTGAGCTGAGTGATTTTGCCCATCGCCGCAGAGGCATCGAACGGGATTTCTTTTCCGTCGTCATGCACATACACAGGCATACCGTTTTCAACCACTACGTGTCCGTTTGCATCAAGTTTCAGTTTCATGTCTTTCTCCAGCCTTCCGGCCAATGCTAAAAGGTCATCCGACCCGTTCGCCGCGTCGCATCCGCTAAACGGCAGGTAATAAAAAGGGCCGCCAGTTGGCGACCCCGATAAAGTTGTTTGCTGCTAATCAAACGCGCTGGCATCAATGCGCTTGAGTTGCTCGAGCGTGAGCATCTCGCCCCGGTCGTTAAAAAACTCATCGACCGTTAGTTTCCCATCAGAGAGCAACCTGGCGCGCGTCACGCCCAGCACCTGCTCTTGCCTGGCATAGCTCTGATTGCTCAGCCAGTCGCGGTAATTGGTCTTCGCTGGCACTTGCCCGTCCATCGATGCGCGAGTGGTGCCGTCGAGTTCATTAACCGGAATACCCAGTTCACGCCATGATTTAGTGATGTAGGTTTCAGATGACCGACAGCAGTAATGCGCTTTGCCGGGACCGTTTAGATACGGCACTTTGTGGCCTATTGGCTGCCCGTCCAGGGTATACAGCAGATGGTCGCGCACGATGCAGATTGGCGTGGTTTTATTGTCCAGCGTCGAATCCCATTGCTTAGCCTTAATCAGGTCGCTGTTGGCCTCGGCAAAGTCCTGCCTGGCAGTAGCGGCAACGTGATTGATGGCGGTTTTCACAACAGTTGTAGCGTTGGCCCGACTGACCTGCAATGCGCCATCCTGCCAGTTACTGGCTTTGGTACCACGAACGCGGCGAACTACCTGCTCAGTGGTTTCACCGTTTAGGAATCCCATGCGCACGGCATTGGTTAGACGCTCAATCCGGTCCGCTTCCAGCTTCTCGCCCCATTCCTTCAGCAAGCGCCCCTGGAATGGTTGAGATACCGCAGAGGCAAACACCTGCTGCGGCGTGAGTTGCTGAAGTGGTACATGCTGCAATATCACTTCGGGCAACGTGTCGCTGAACATCAGCGCCTGATATGTGGCTTCGTGCGCAGCAAAGCTTTCCAGCTCTGCTGTTAGTGACTCATTTAACGAGGTGTAAACGCGCTGGTTAATCGCCCGCACCGCTTTGAGCTGCGTTGCCAGCCGCTTAACCGTCATGGTGTAAGGGTTCATGTCCTCGAGCGCCACCAGCAGCCGCGCAGCGAGCTCAGCATCAGCCTGATTCAGGATGAGAACCATGCGACGTGCCGCTCCATTGCCATAACGGCTAACAAATAAGCTGTGCGCAATGGTCTCGTTTTGCAGGTGTTGGTTAACGGTCCATTTGCGATTGCGCATATCATTCACCCGTTAACGTTGGAGCCTCGTTGAGTAACTCATCCAGCACCTTATCCGGATCCATCGTGGCGTCGATGAGGTTCAGCTTCTGCAGGGATTTAATGGCATCGATACGACGAATATCACCACCCTGCCGTAGCGCCTGAATCGCGAGCGCAGCCGGAGGATTAAATTCTTTGGTTTCAACATCCAGTTCAGTGCGCACATCAACCGAGCCGCCTTCCGGCAGGTCGAGATATTCCGCCATGATTTGCAGAATGTTCGCCAGCGCATCTTCCAGGCTGTTTGCCATGGTGTAGAGCGGCGATTGCTCCTGCATTGTCTCTTCGCTGGTCTGGTCGACAGACTTCGTGGAGGTGTTCTCAGTGCGCAGCAGCTTCGCACCCGCCTGGCGCATTTGTTCTACCAGGTCAGCAAGCGATTCTTTACCTGCACTAATTGCCGCGCCGGTATGTTCGACGTATTCAAGCCCTTGCCGCTGCCGATCGTCAAATGCAGTCGCAGATGATGAGCCGATGACCAGTTCTTCGTTTTCGCCGAGTCCATAAACCACCAGCAACGGCACACGAGCCACATGCAAAACGTTATCCTGCTCGCTCTGACTCTGCCAGTGCTTGATGTTCAGCAGCGCCATGTTCAAGAGCGGCGGTGTGCCACACATGAAGCCAGTGCGCTTGGTGTAGAGCGTGACCAGCGGGATATCAGTGCGGGAAGTTTCCCATTCTTCATGCAGCGCCCAGTTCGCAGCACCCTGCGCGTCCGTCGATTTGCGATGCAACTGCACATTGCCCGGACGTAGATAACGAATCTGCTCAATCTTTTTCTGCCCGAAGTCGTCGCCATCTTCAATAACGACCTCTTTGATGCGCAATTCAGTGAGGACCACCTTTCCGCCAGTGACCTTCGATTTCCAGCCGATGACCTGGCGCGGGTTAATCATCGTGACGTATGGGCGTGCGCCCGTTGCCTTCTCTTCGGCTTTCGTTTTCACCTGCTCGGTATCAACGCGTGGATAATCCACCAGCGCATGCGCCAGGCCATATTGCATTGCCAGTCCAAAGAGCGACTGCGCCCAGACATCAAAGCGATTGCCTTCGAGGTCGATATTCGGCGCAAGGTCACGAACGCCATCAGGCACTGACTCTTTCAACTGAACTGGCTCAGCAAATACCCGGCCAACATCCTGTTTAATGGTTTCCTCGTATGCTGGCAGCAACGTGGCCACAGCGAGGCGCTCTTTGTACGCGCCCTTGTCTTCTTTGGGCCACATTGGCAGGTAGGTTTTGCCAAGCTGCCGCATATACAGCGTGCCGCCCATCAGCGCGTCGTTAATGTCCCACGCCTGAACCATGTTCCCATAGTCCAGATTGGGTGTTGAAATGTCGGTCATGGAATCAGAGTCTCAGATTGGTGACTTTGCCGGTTGGCTTGTAATGAACGTGTAGAACGCGATAGCGAGTTGCATCCCAGTCGTGATCTTCCTGGGATGTATCAACATCGTCCGGATTTTTGTCATCGCGAACGAGTACTGGCACCCGACTAATCCAGCCACGGCAATAATCGAAGACATAAAATGCTGGCTTTTCTGGCATGCCTGACTCAGTCTTTTTACCTTCAATTACTGCCTCCAGCATGTCAGCAAATAGCGACGCACCATTGATGCGCGAGCCGGGTTTCTTGTTTGACTCAACCCACTTAACGCCCTGCTTCTCCATCTTCTGTCCAATGGAAAGTTCATTGTCTGCGGTGTTGTAAATGGCACTATCAGCCGGACCAGCCACAATTTTTGAGCAGATGCCCGGCATAATATGTATCTGCCCCTTGCCTATGGTTTCTACCGGCTCGCCAGCATCTTTACCGACGAGGCGCTTATCAACCCACGCCACGCCTTTGGCAACGTTCGTGGATGACATATTGAGCCCCTTGTTAAGTTCACTTGGCGGGCAGCCATACCATTCACCGATGAGAATGAGTGAACCTGCCGGCGGGCAGAATTTGCGGCCATCAGAAAGTGTTGCCTCTGTTCCGTCAGATTGTGCCCACCAGAGGTTTGCGAACGGTTTCGACTCGCCCCAGTCATGTGAACGGTCAACTGTCCAGGTATCAGGAATGCGGAATGGTTTGATAACGTGCAGCGATTCATTCCACAGGTGGTCAAAGCGCCCACCGCTGGTCACATCCCACGAGCCTTCAACCCATGCTTTGCGGCGGTTGGGGTCTTTAATGCTCATCAGAGTTGCGATGTATTGCGGGTCGAGATACGGGTTCTCTTTGAACGAGCCGTGAATGGCAACACGGGTTAGCGTCACATCCTCTTCGCGCTCTGTCTGCGGGTTAAACACCTTCTGCGTTTCGCGAATAATGGTGCCGCGCGGCGCTGGCTCAATGAAACGCTTCTTAACCCACGTATGACCGATGCCAAACGGGTTGGTCGTACTGAATGTCTCAAGAGGAATTGGCTTGATAATCGATCCATCATCGAGCGGATAATCATCGGGACGGAATGAAGATCGCCGGCAAGAGAACATCATTTCGTAGAACTCAGGGGACTGCTGCTTGGTCAGTTCGTTGAAGCCGATAAACGGGAACTCCTGACCGTGAAAATCCCAGTAGTCGCTTTCCTCCTTGCCGAACCGGAAGAGAAGCTCTTCACCAGTAGGCCATACCCAACGCAATTCACTGGCTGATGCCAGGTAGCGAGCGCCATCGTTAAACAGGCGGTACATACGCTTGGACTGGGTAATGATGTCGGTGAGGTTTTTATACTCGGTATCGAAAATGACGCCACGCCAAAATGAACCGTAACCGAGGCCAACTAGCCTACGGAATCGGGCTAACTGCGCTGCAGTCTTACCCGGTCCGCGAGTCCCTTCATAAAGAATCTCGTTGCATGGGCAGCTCAGAGACAGCGATTGCGACCCTGGCAAAGGTTTCCAGACGGCTTTGTAATTCATCCACCTAAAACCTCGCTCTGCTGTTTCTGCGCCGCAGCTTCCCAGGCATCTACGCTATCGCATGATGGCACTGGCATGATGTTGTGAGTCGCTGTGACCTTTTGCTCAATTTGTTCTTTGAATGCCTGGACGCTGACATGCTTACCAAGCAGCTCAAGGTTCTTAACCTTGTCTGGCCATTTAATCTTCTTCAGGATGGTTTCTGCCGTTTCCTCATTGAAGTTCTGGATAGTCTTAGCGATATCCAGTCCTTGCAGCGTAATGCGCCAGGTCTTCGGCCACTGACTGATTGCCTTCAGGCTGCCATCGTCGTTTAGGATATCGAGAACGTCCATCTGATCGATTTCAACTAAGCGCTTCAAAACATAAGCTGCATCAATTCCAACTTCTTCATTGCGTTGTAATTTGAGCTCAGCGATTCTGGTTTGGATGACAGCTTTTGACAGCAGCTTTGTTGCGGTGCGGTTAGCTGTTTTAGCGCTATACCCCACACGAATTGCTGCCTGAGTGGCGTTTAAATCGATGAGGTACTCGCGACAGAACATTTCTTGTTTGCCGGTGAGTGCCATTTATTATTCCCTAAAAGGATATATGGATGGGAAATTTTACTATTCATGCAGGACTAGCAGATGGCGGTTTGATGCCAATTGCAGGTGAGGATAAATCGTCGGCAGATTTGGTTGTAGCGTTTACTGGCGACGACACTGGCGCACCTCCAAGATCCTTAACCATTACAGTAAGAACAGAGTCTGGTAAGAACGTTGAGATCGTTTTCCCTAATAGCAGCGCAGACGCTGTTGTGAAAATCGATGGGAAGATGATTTAAGTTCAAAATGGCTACCAGCCTGAAGGGTTCCCCAGTCCGGTTTTGCCATGGAAAATCCGTGTTATATATTAAGGCCTTATTAAATATATGAAGATGCACTATGGCGCTTGAAGTATTCAGAAGTGATCGTCAGCAGGATAGCGAAGTAGCTTATCGGGAATGGCTAAGTGATAACCCTGACGGGTTTGTCGTTAACGCATTGAAAACGGCCCGCGGTAAGGGCTCCAAGAGTGATGCGCGCTTTACCCGAGTTCACCGAGCCAAATGCAAAACAATCAATCCATTGCTGAGTCAGGCGGATAAAACAGGGTTTACGACTGGCCGATATCAAAAGCTTTGTGCCACTAGCCTTGAGTTAGCAGACAACGAAGCCAGAATGATAACCGGCCTCGCAATTGCCAAGCGATGCCCCTGCATCTGAAGCATTTAATGCCATTACGATGGGTCTGCTCATTGTGATGGCAATAAAAAACCGCCCGTAGGCGGCAAATAATTCTAAACTTTTATTGGGCCATACATTCCGGTATTGATTATCGCATTCCATATGGTTTTCATTGCTTGCCCTGTTTCTTGGTCAACCGATAAAGAAGAACGAGCTCCATGTGGTCGACCTAAAAAATAGGGACGCATTGTCTCCCACGTTTCAGCTACTTGCGCCAATCGCCATTGAGGAATCTCTTCTTCCAGCATCAAACCCATAGCTAATGACTTAGGAATAGTGCCATCAATATTCAGAGGGCGCTCCCAATCACAAGTAACCAAAATAGGAGTTGCTGCTGGATGATAAATAACAGCGTCAATTTCAGCAGCATTTACACTCGCAGCATGATGTTCAGGACGTTTACTCACTGATGCCAAAATCGTTTCCCCTCCATCATACGGGCATGTAATGAAGGCATTTGCGAAAAATACTGTGTGGTCTAATCCAGAGTATCCATTTTCTGGGCAAGGTCTAGTCATCGGCCAGCCTTGTTTGCTTGAGGTTGATACCAAGGGATGCCATGAAGGATAAGCATCAATCACAGGGCCATATTTTGAGCGAATATCTTCCAACACTATTTTAGCTTTTTCTCTTTCTTCTTTAGTACCTTCCTTGGGAATGAGTCGGCTTAATGCGTATTGGAAATTCTCTTCTGCATCCTCTCGTGCTCTGAAAGCCATAACAATGCTCCATCAGTAAATGATGGGCGCACTATAATAAAATCACGCATGAAATGCAATTTTTGTGCGTGTAATTTACTTTTACGCACAAGGCAGAATTATCTTGCGGGCGAACTATATTTCTCACGTCCAATGGTTTGAATGTCAACCTTATCCCGATTGCACTGCCCAAGCGCCGACAGCAGGCTAACGTTCAAATCAAGGCTTCCACCCCACGTCATATTGTCAGGAATATATGGATAAGGCGTTTCAGCTGTCAGGCTTGCTGGAAGTTGTAGTGGCGGTACCGGCACGTAAACTGTCTTTGTACTGCTGCATCCGCTTAACTGCGCCAGCAGGAACAGGCTGGCTAGCACAATCATCACCCACAATCGCAGTTTTGATATCACTCGAAGCTTTCTTTGACTCCAGTGCAATCTGGTTCTTAGCATGTTGATTGACTCCCAGAACAATGTTAGTGATAGCGACAGTGCGAAGCATGTTATCCATGACAGCGCGGCTACTGTCGTTCTCACCCTGTAACGTGGTAAGGCTGGCATCGATGCGGGTGTTTTCATTCCAGAGCCATGCAATCACCGCCAGCGCGGCGATGGATAGCCACCAGCGCCAGTGCGTTTTAAGCGAAAGCAGGAAATATTCAATCATGCCTCACTCTCCGAACGACTCCCGTTCATCACCGGAAGTTGTCGAGTATCTTTCGGCTCATTCACCGGCCAGCGATAACCAGATACACGCGAACGCTGGAAGGCGCGGATATTAATAGCATCAGACTGATTGCCGCCCAGTACCATCAGGTCACCGTTTTCACGTTGCCCGACAACGAATCCCACATGCCCGCCGCCGTCACGACTGAATACCACAACACAACCGAAGGCTGGTTCGCGTAGCTCGGCCCCCCAGTTGAGGTAGGACTTCGCAGACTCAAAGCGGGTTGATTTGATTCCGACTCGCTCGAGCATGGAACCAACGAAGGCTGCACACCATGGCGTTTCATCATCTTTGATTCCACTGCGTTTGATGTCTTTCCAGAACTGAAGAATGAGGGGGTTATGACGTGGGCCTTTAGTTTCTAACTGACCGATATACTTTCGGCCTTCGATTAACCAGCGTGGTTCCTGCATAGCTAACTCCTTTTAATAACGCGCCAGGCTTTGATTACGCCGCGAATAGCAACGAGGATAAGCAGGCTCTTAACGAGCTGATGAGGTACCTGCCCGGTGACACCGATAGTGAAACCAGCAGCAGCTACGGTTGCAAACAGGAAATGCCAGACCGTATCGAAGAAACCAGCACTGCTCTTCTGATGCATCACCCTGATGGCACTGGTTATAAGCAGCGACAACGTGCAAGCCAGACCAAGCGGGCTATGCCAGAAAGTCTGCGCAACCGGCGTGCAGAAGGTGTTATCTACTGACCAACCCAGCCAGATGAGGAAATCATGCATTTGGGTTACCTCCCGGCATTCGCCATGCCTTGATAATCTCGCCACCTTTCGCAACGACTACCTGCCAGAACGCACCCATCGTGAATCCAAGCCCGGTTAATGCGGATGGAGAGGTTATTCCAAAATATTCACAGACCCATGGGGTAATGAAGAGCGCAACAAATAGTGCTGAGACAAGGTATGCCGCTCGCTGCCCCAGGCTTAATTCTTGCTTGCTGGATGTCAGCGTGATGAAGCCACCAGCCAGTCCGGCAAACATCAGCCAGAGGCGGCGCTTAATTTCGTCGTCCATTGATTTCCTCTGGATGTAGAAATAAAAAAGCCCCGCATAAGCGAGGCAGAAAGTTGAGATGTATCAATCAGGTGAATGTGTTGTCTGGTAGCCTGAAGGTTCAGCCCACCTATGTGTCAGCATGGGTGTACTTAATAATGAGGGATGGCTGATCACCTCAAGTGAAGGCTATAAATGGATATCCAAACGACTGCTACAGATGAAGGTAGAATCATTGCTTTGCAGGTTGGTTTTTCTACCCTGGTACACATGCTCAGCAAGGATAACCCGAAATTTCGGGACGTTCTTGTTAATCATCTCGAGGAGACAGGCATGAACCCAATTAACGCTTCGTCTTCTTCGGCTTTTTATGAGCTGGCGGAGTTACTTCGAGGCGTGGGACATATAAACGAATAGTTCCATCGGGGTTATAAAAAGTAGCCCCGGTTTTATCTTTTTTATAAGCCATTCTTTTCCCCAATCTATCAACAACAGATGTAAAAAGCCCCGGTAAATACCGAGGCCATATATTAATTTGTAATGATGGGACCGCTATATCGGAGGGAGCAACCGCTCACTTAGCACTTCAACTTCTTCCGAGTGGATAATATCAAACTGGTCCCCCACCAAATCCCAGGCTCCCACAACCATCTCACCAGTTGCTAAGTTTTCTGCAGTTTGCTCAACATAAAGAGCAACCTGAATCTTGCCGTCATATTGTATCCAGTAGAAGCCTTCTTTCATCAGTTGCATCTCTTCAGCAAGTAATGAGTAGAGAGTAGCAGTTGCTGGTTTTTTGTCTGTGCTAATGCTGCTGCCCTCTTTATCGAGGGGAATAAAAAGCCTCAACGAATGCCAGTCGATAAATTTATGCACTGTGAGGTTTACGTCAGATGTGACGCCACCAGCCTGATATGATTATTTTTTAATCACCGCGCGGAATGGCTATGAAAAACGTACACGAGATTATCGGAAAGGCCGTTGATGACCTGCTTAATGGTGAAAACAGCCAATTCTTTAGCCGGGAATTACTGGCAGACCATTTGATGCATGAATTTATGCGCGTCACTTCCACTGATATATCCAAGGAAGAAGGGCAGAACTACGAACGTGCAATGCGGATAGTGGCCCTGCCCGTTCATCTGAGACGCCAGGCTTGAGCCGAAAAAGCAAAAACCCGCACTAGGCGGGTTCTTTCTCATATTTGGTCGCTTATCGTCGCTGCCATCGTGGCGCAGCTTTGCCAAGCATGCCTGAATTATTCATGTTTCTGGGTGGATTTCAAGGCTTTTTATATAGAGCAGGCGTATCTGCGCAACTCATCACATTTTTCACAGACAGAAAAACCTTTGCTCTGAATATCTGCAGGCACCATTTCACCCTCTCTCGTGCTTTGTCATTAGAAAGCCACGGCGCGACCTGCTGCAGCTCTTTTGTGATGTCAGAGATTTTTGAGCGCGTGGAATAGTAGCTCATACCAATCAAATACACTGGGTCGTCTGACTTGAACATCCCCAGCACAGCACGCTCAACAAGGTCTGCATCATCCCGCCAACTGGCCTCATCTATCATTTCGCTCAAGGTAGCTGACCACAGAATTGTATGGGCACGCTGAACTGCCTGGCGACCAGAGTAACCCTCGGTCCTGGCTTGTTTTATCGCATCAGTGATTCGAGAAAGCTGAGAGTCTGACCAGTTATCCTCTTTTGCTTTTGATATAAACCTGTTGCAGTTCTCAAGCCGGTATTGCGCGCTGGTTTTACCACCAACACACTCACCCCATACCGTAAGCAGTGATTTTATCCAGGCTGACTGGATGCCAGTAAGCGGAGTAAAACGTCCCAGATAGCTTTTGCGTGGTGCAGCAGCAGCGCGTTCTATTGCTGTTCGATGTGCACGGCGCTGTTTAGGGGTCATAGCGGATCCTCCTGAATAATAATCTGCCCTTTCTCACCCCATACCTTGGTTATACGGCAATCCCAGATACTCGAATCGTCATCAAAGAGAGCGTCCATCAATGCCTTGAGCATGTTGTCGCAATCGGGTTTTGACTGATGTGGCTTGCCATTCATCTGCTCCAGCTTCTTCTTGCTCCAGCTCGGCGGCATTGGCATGACGAAAGTAACGTGGGCGCCAGATTCAGGCAGATGAATTTTGCGTAAGCGAGCTTCATCGCAGAATGCCCGATAGCGCATCACTGCCGGGCGTTGCTTCCACTTATCGGCGCGGGTCATACGTGGCTTTCCGATTGGGGTGATGTCGTAAATATTCATGCAGGCACCACCAGACCGCGGCGGGCAATTTCAATGACCGTCAGAACAATGGCTTTATTCATTAACTGACGTCGTTCATCACGAGTGAGCTTATTTCCGTTGTCGATGCTGTCGTGGCAGCACATGCAGATCGCCGCCGTGGCGCAGTCATCGACTTTAATCCCAATCCCTTTGCCTTCATTACGGTGGGCGACCTGAGTTCCCCACGCGCCACACAGAACGCATTGTTCAATACTTCCGACTGCAGCCAGCCATTTCTTGCTTCGGTAGATAGTCTTCATCATCACCTCACTGATTCTGCTGGTCGTGCAGCTGCTGATACTCGCAGTTGTGCGGAATAGTGAGGAACAGGCCGAACTGCGCGCACCACATCTCGACCTGGCACAGGAAGTGATGCATTTCCCCGGCATCCAGATCAGAAGTGTGTCGCGGTTCCCACGTTGTGGCTTTCTCGCCAGTGATGAAATCGGTGTAGGTGATTTCCACGCTGCCGAGATAGGTTTTCTTGAGGTTGCGCTTCACCCACTCGGGAGTAGCTTCAGTGCGGCCCGAACGAATCAGATATTCACTGATTTCTCCGTACCACATATGGCTTAACGCGTTCTGCGGTAGGCTGCGCTTATCGCGCCATGGCTTGAGTATCAGGCGATAGCAATCACCACCAGCTAATAGCGGCTGGAGCTGCTGACCTATGGCGTCGAAGTTTGTCTGGTGAAGGCGAACGCCCTCTTTTGGAAAGTTCACACGTCACCCCCAAGGGCGAACGCTGAATGCAGAAAATCGCTGGCGTTGGATAACGTCAGGCGAGAGAGTTCAGATTGGTAGTATTTTTGCGCCATGGTGTTCTCCGTGGCGCAGCAGGTTCAGCTGTTCAGACTGAACACTCAGTTTAGCATGTATGGAATGAATAAAACTGAAAGTATTATTGTATAGGCAGTTAAACAATCAGACAAAAAAGCCCCATTAGAGGGGCTTTTTATCTCTTTAAACTATTGCTTTTTAAGCATTTCTTTTAGTTTCTTTTTGCTTTCTTCTGAAATCTTGCTTTGGCTGTTTGCATTCTTTTGTTTCATAAATTCCCTCATTATCAACTGAATGGATTAACTATATTCAAGCCGGCTTATTAGAAAGGGGGAGGAGTTCCTCTCCTTCTGTATTCACCACTGCACCTGTGTATGCTTCGTCATTTTCGGCTGGTTTATCCGTATCTAAATGCATATGGCAATCGGTCATTTCCGAAGATTTTAGCTCAGAATCTACAGTGTTGGGCTCAGTTTCAGATGATTCAGTATCAATTTCTTCATCCTCCTCAAACGAAACGTCATAATTCCGTTCAATAGCTATGCCTTTGACCTTTTCATAAAGTTCATCAGAAATCAAACTAAAAATAGGCATTGATTGCGTAAGTATAGTAACAACTTCAGACTCGTTTAGAGAAAGGGAAACTTCTTGTGCAACATCATCCTTGTCGAGAAGTATAGCAGCACCTAAAGCGATCCATGCCTCGTCATTGTCTATCGATTCAGTAAGCATTCTCTCAAGATCTACCAACAGCTTCTGGCTAATGGTTTCACTTTGCATACGAAAACATAATGCACGGTTGATAATGACTAAATTCCTATGCTTCAATGGTAAATTCCTTGATTCAAGAAGATCCATGAGGCTATTAGCTATAGAAAATTTCCGAGCATCCATCAGATCAACTAATGCATTTACTAACTTAGTAATCTCACCTTCTATCATTTTGTTATAAGTTGATAATCTATCCATTGAACACATTATCTCCTTATCATCATTAAGATGAATGTAAGAACGCAGCAATAATGCTTCCGTCTCTAATGATTTACCGTTTGAAAGATGTTTAGTTGCATATTCTACACACTCTTTATACTCACCAGCTCTAAAAGCCGAGTTGGCTATGAGGTAATTTGGGGTGTTATAAAAGTGCACACTTTCAGAAGAACCAGCAAACTGTGTTTCCTTTAACATAATTTCAAGAGACTTTGTTATTGAATCATCATCTAATGAAGATGCCTTTTCAGATAACAGTAACTTAATTTTTTTAACAAATTGACTCACAGTATTAACTCGACGAACATGATCGGCCAAGTTATTCATGTCTCTTTTGATTATGTCATGCTGCACATCATCATCATCTTCTTCTTCAGTAACTATGAAATATCTGTCAAGTTTATTTGAAAGTGCAGAATATGGTTCAACAACTTCTTGCTGTAAGTTACAACCTAATGATTCATGTAATTCAGCCATGAACTCATCGAATCCATCAATTTTAATTAAATGGAAATGAGGGAATCTAGCAAGGTTTTTCAACGCATCAGGTAATTTGTCAACATCGGTTCCCTCACGAATACACCAATAAACACCGTGAGGGAAACAACTACCTGAATGCAAAAGGGTATTTAGTGTATCCATAATTGAGCGATCGTGGCCAGAGTAACCAATAACAATCATTCCAAACTCGGTTGCAAACTGCCTAAATTTCGCCCGCATGTTGTCTTCAAGTGATTCTAGCTCTCTGATGGTATTTTTAATATTATCAAATAGGAAATCACCGTGAAGTTTTATTATTTTAGGGCGTGTTGTTGTTAGTCGTACGCTTGTAATACTTGAATCATGAGCACAAACGATAGGGCGAAGGTTATTTGAGAAGGTAAAACATGCCTCATTGACTAAATCATCAAAGTTGGTAGTGAAGATGGTGTTGAAATGTCGCTTATTTAGGAGGTTTGTAAGATAAACATACCCCCAAGATGGTTTAGCTTCTGTTATACAGCTTTCTATGAATTCTCGACGCTGTGTGGGCTGATCATACAAAGCTTCAAAAAGTTCTGAATATTCATTATCTTTATTAAACCAGGGTTGCAAAGCTAGCTCCTCAGAGCCATGCATGGATGAGTATGCCTCTCTCCAACGTTTTATCATTCCCCCAGCGCTATCCACTCCACTAGTCATACTGGCACCAGCACCAAGGAACAAAGTAAAATTGGGATGATGCTGTTTTGTTGATGTTAGGATGTTTATGAGATGCTGCTGAGGCCGAACTTTCATAAATAAAGGTCCTAAGTGGCTGTAATTATTATTGGTTCCTTGCACAATATGATACACGGTAACCTGCTTTTTCAAGCATTTTTGTAAATAATGAAGGTGTACCTATAATATCATCATCATTAAGCGGCATAAACGAAACAGTATCTCTGCGGCGGTACATCAATGCACGCTCTACGTCAGGGAAGCTGTCGAACTTTGCGACCACAGCACAATCTTGGCATCGAATAACCGCATACCCCGTCGCTGGCAACTCTTCATTCACTTTCACTCAACCCCCTTCGGGTACTGACTAATTTTCGGGACCCAGAATCCCACTCTTCGAAGCCGTCACGGCTTGCTTAACACACAATAGCAAAGTCGACTTTTTTCCTAATAACTTGCGCGGAAAAAAGATTCAGAATGTAGTTTTCACTACCAAAATCGAAATCAGTAGCACATAATAACTGTATATACATACAGGTTTTTCAGCTTTTGGAACAGTATGCACAAAAACTACGTGCTTTAGCAAGGTGATTTATCCGACTGATTTCACAAATCTTTTTCGCTACTTTAGCGTAAAAACTGATCGTTATTGTTAACAGGGAGCGCAGCGTAATGGAGGGTATGAATAACTGATTGATTCGGAAACTGTAGAATCCTTCTTGGGCACATTCCTGCCTTTTTTGTGCGCTTTTTGTGCCATTAACTACAGCATACTTTCAATCTTAGGTTAAATTATTGTTATTCTTCTGTGCGTACCACTTAATTACTTTCATTGATCAATGCGATGCGATCGATCGGTAAAATCGATCATAAAAGGCAGTAATAAGGCCACTAGTTATGTGGCCTGTATGTATGCTTGCTTTAACTCATGCCGCCTGTTCTTTCACTCCGCATAGTTCAGGGAGATTAGCGCGCACCAATGCCTCAGCAAATGGCGGCGGTACCGCATTGCCGCAGCGAGCGACTTGCTTATCCTTCGCATACTTCAAGCCTCGGTAGTCCTGGTCGATGATGTACCATTCAGGGAAGCCTTGGGCGCGATAAAGCTCATGCGGTTGCAGCATGCGCATGCCAATATCGACAATCCGATACGTCACGCCATCGACTGTGATGAACTCACGATAATCATCGCCGCAGTATTCACGCAGGAAAGCAGATACCTGTTCTGCGCGCTGCTCGTCATACTCATCAACTGCCAGATAAGTCTCGACGTTGCCAACATGCAGCCCGCCAGCAGTTAAGCCTGGTGTTGGCGCATCCACTACCTGACCGTCTTTGCATGTTCCCCGCAGCATAACGAGATGGGATGTAACGAGCGCGTGATGATCCACTGTCGTTACTGAATGCACCGGCTCATCCATTGAGACACCCGGCCCTGTGTAGTTACCGCCAAAGTGCTTAACAAGGTTTGCCGCCACTACAGCGAATTTACCGCCGCCTGCAGTAACTGTCCCTAAAGGTTTTTCAACCTGAAGCACTCGAGGAGACTGCCCCGGACGTTCGCCATATCCCATCTGGATTAGTGTCGCTGCGCATAATTGGCTTTTACCGCCGCCCCCGGCAGTGATTGTTCCGTTTGGTTCTATCACTTCGTGCCCAATGCTATTGCCAAACTGACGACCAACAAACAGCGCGATGTAAGCTTCAACGATGCCCAGCGCGTGACCATTCCCGCCAGGCCGCTTTGACGTTCCAGCGGTTACTGTCGGTACCGGCTCGCGGCAATCCTGTCCGGTTGCGCCAGTTCTGAACTTAGTGAGGTGTGGTACCGCAATCGCGTAGCCATGCGTTTTGGTGATGGTCTGCAATGGCTCATCCAGCGATTGTCCTCGGAAACAGTCGTACTTCGTCCGCGTGCTGGTGTGGTTGCATTTCACGATAAACGGCGATGGATTATCGATTACGAAGCGCTGAATGCCCCGGGCAATTCGCTTTAAAGTATTCGTGGCCAGCGGTCGCTTACGCTCAAAGATACTCGGGCAACCCAGTGACCAGTCGATACACTCGGCAGCTGTACGCCACGGTTTCAGTGCGCCGTTTAGCACTCCCAACGACTTTGGGTCACCGTGTGATGGCTCAGGCCATGTAACCGGCTGCCCGTCACAACGCATCACCATGAAGAAGCGTTTGCGGATTGTTGGCGCGCCGTAGTCGCATGCTCGAAGTTCACGAGAATCAACGTCATATCCAAGCCCGTTAATCAGGCGAAGTGCGTCACTACTGTGTGGCTCAAAACCGAGGAAGTCACATGCTTCAGTCAGTGCTGGATGCCCTGCATCAATACCAGCGCCCAGCATGCCAACGAACGCCGCAAAGGTTTCACCAGCACTTTTCGGATCTGGTCTCTGCTCGCCATTTTCATCAGTCAGTAATGGTCCCCACGTTTTGAACTCTTCCACATTCTCCAGCATCATCACTCGAGGACGAACCGCCAACGCCCAGCGAAGCACAATCCATGCAAGCCCGCGAATCTCCCGCGCTACCGGCTTTGAGCCTTTCGCTTTACTGAAATGACGGCAATCAGGGGAAAACCAGGCGAGGCCAACTGAATTACCTGCGGTCGCTTGCTTCGGGTCGATATCGAATACCGACTCGCAATAGTGCAGCGTGTCCGGGTGATTGGTGGTGTGCATCGCCACAGCATTAACATCATGGTTTATTGCGATATCCACACTGCGACCGATTGCCATTTCAATGCCGGTACTCGCGCCACCACCACCAGCAAAGTTATCAACGATAATTTCTCTCACGCGTAATTCTCCATGGCGGTAGCCAGCGAACGAGCTGCTGTGATAATTGACGGTACCGGCATTTGCTCCAGCCACATACGATTGATGTGATGCTTCAGGCGGCGCTGGTGATGCGCCGGTAATACACCGGCACTTTCAATCTGGGAATAAACCATACCTACTTCGGCAGGCCATACAGTTTCCTGAGCGCCCACCAGTAGCAGAGACTCAAGTTCGACGATGCGCTTAGTCGCGTAGCGCACGAGAGTTTCCAATCCGTTATCCATCGCGTGACCTTTGACGAAAATAATCCAGTGCGTCTTATCTTCTTTGCCAGTGCGCTGCCCGATGAGCGGCTTCTCAGGTGTGAGCGCCAGAACCTGGTTAACCGGTATTTGGGTTTCGTTCCATTTGAAGATGAGAACGCCGTGTGGCCGCAATACTCGAAAGGCTTCAGCGAACCCGGCACGTAAATCATCGCGCCACGTTTCTTTGTTCAACTTCCCGTACTTCTTACCCATCCATGCACTATCACCAACGCGCTCAAGGTGTGGCGGGTCAAACACAACGACCGGGAAAGAATCGTTGGCGAACGGCAGCGCGCGGAAGTCGGCAATCAGGTCAGGACGAATGACCAGGCGACGACCGTCGCAAAGCGTATGCTCTTCGCTGCGAATGTCGGTGAAAATAGCCCTGTCATCATGCTTATCCAGCCAAAACATGCGAGAACCGCAGCACATATCGAGAATTGACGGCATTCCCTGCGATTCGAGTGAGTTAGTCATTACTGGCCTCCTGAGCGACAAAACGAGACGGTGACCAGTCGCAGTACGTATCCGTTTCTGTATGACCGAAAATGGCTTTGCAGCGGTAAATGTGGCGGCAGTCTCCACATTTAGTTCCAGCAGGTAACTTCATCTTGTCTGGGTCTGCCGGGTCATAGTTCAGCGCTTCGGTGTTATTACTCATTGCCAGCATCCTTGCGTAGCTGCGCGGCGAAATCAATGCACAGCAGGACGATGCCTTTCCACTTCCGTTGTGTTGATTTATCGCCAACAAAGCGCTGATATTCCTTCCCAGCAAAGTCAGCAAGTTCATCCACGCCCTGCGCCTGAATGTTTGCAAAAAATGCATCGGTAGCTGGGGTTTGAAGCATTTTTAAATGACGCTGGCGCCAGTCGATTTTCAGGGTTGGATATTGCTCTTGCTCAAAAGAATCGTCAGATGCAGCTCGATTTTCAGCCCATGACTTTAGCCCGGAATTATCAACCGCCAGATTTACCGCCCGCTTGTTTAGCTCGTCGGCCCGCACACGCTGCACAGCCAGTTCGGTAGCCAGCGCTTTCACCAGCTTTGCAGATTCAGCATCAAGCCCTTTAGCCAGCGCATAGCCTGCCGTGACTAATTCCTGAGTTTTGGTATTCATGCGCGCACCTCGGCAAGTAAACGGTTAAGTAAAGCCATGTTGGGACTCAGGCCAAATACAGGTTTATCGGTATCAGGCGCAGTAGGTTGCAAGTGGTAGCGCATCTGCCCATTCACTCCGCTGCTCTCGATGACTCTTTCCCGCTTGAGCAATGCCAGACCGGAACCGACCGTTGTCGTGCTGAGGTTCAGCGCCTCCCTGATTTCGGTGTGAGTACAGCCTTCATGCTTACGGATGTACTCTTCGATCAACTGGCGGCCTGTTTGTTTTGTTTGTTTAGTCTTCATCAAATATGCCTCACACGTCTGCGCCGGCAGAGTAGCGGCGTCCGGATTGATTGGTATTGGTTTGCTGGCGGGATGCGTTGCGCGCCTCGACCTGGTCGCATGGCAGAAAGTGGCCGTTGATAAATTTCTGGTACACGGTACCCAGGGTGCCGAAGCGATTTTTTGTCACGATGATTTCGGCATAAGGCGCTGCCGGGGAATCCTCGTTGTAAACCGCGTCTCGATACAGCATGAGGATCATGTCTGCGTCCTGCTCAATGCTGCCTGAGTCGCGCAAATCAGAGTTGTTCGGGCGCTTGTTTGGGCGCTCTTCTACTTTCCTGGAGAGCTGGCTCAGAACAAGAACAGGCGTACGCAGTGCCTTGGCCATACGCTTGAGACTTCCTGAAATGTGCCCGACAGCAAGGTCATGGCGATCGGCCTTTGGCATATCAATCAGCGTCAGGTAATCAGCGATAACAAGTGACAGGCCAGGATGCTTTTGTTTGTGCCGGGTTGTGATGGCTCGAATTTGTTCGACGTTCAGTTTCGAAGCGTCGACAATCCAGACATCCATATCAGTCAGGCGCCCTATCCCGCTTGAAACTCTTGCCCAACCTTCGTCATCCATCTTCGCTGGGTTGCGAAGAACTGAAACAGACATACCGCCAGCGCCTGCCAGCTGTCGCTCAATGACCTGCATAGAGCTCATTTCGAGAGAGAAAATCAGTACGCCACGTCGTTTCCCTTCACTGCATTTCTGCTCGCCAACACCGCTGGCAACCGTTAACGCAAACTCTGTCTTACCCATACCAGGTCGTGCAGCTGCGATAATCAGGTCTTCAGGGTTAAACCCGCCCGTAATGCGGTCCAGTTCTTCAATCCCGGTTTTTAGCGTGTCGGACTCATCCCCCATGGTTAGCCGCGCTTCCAGCTTTGTTGCATAGTTATCCAGCAGCTCATTCATGTGAATAGGTCGGATTTCGTCCTGTGGCTTGCGAATAGTTTCGATACGCGCCACCAGTTCGAGAATGGCTTGTTCGGCGACATCCGTTGTGCCAGCCTCAATGCGGTTGTATGTGTCCGTCATGGCATGAAGCACCTGACGGCGTTCATAGTTCGCATTAACGCGGCCAGCGTAGCCACGAAGGTTTGCAGCACTTGGACATGCCCGATAGGTTTCCCACACATCAGCGAAATGCTTTTCACCCATGGCCTCAGCCACCAGCATGGTATCGATAAGATTGCGCATTTTTGCCTGGCGCTGAATCTCACGGAACATCGCCTGATACAGAGGGATCGAGAACGCTTCAGGCTCAATGGTAGCAATCACTTCACCGCTTTCCGGCGTCATACCGCTAATCAGCAGGCCACCGATTACACTGGCTTCCAGTTCCTGAGTAATCATTCAGCCACCTCACGCTCAGCAAATTTACCTTCACGAACGCCAACAAGTGTTGTTTCGCGGAGCATGAAATCGAAATCAGCACGCCATCCTGACTTGCTGTCTCCGAAGTAATACGACCGGGCCATTCGTGAGAACGCGGAAAGGTAGGCTCGGAAGCCATCGACGTTTGGAGTTTTCAGGCGTGGAAGCAGTTGTTTGATAGCCCGGCGACGCTTGTCTGTCAGGTCACGAGCATTCGGAAGGCGATCACCGAGAATGTCGTTGTAAGCATCTAAAAACGCCTGGTAGGGAATGGCAGGTGCCCGTTTTTTGGATTCTTGTTCTGCCTGACCTTCTTCCTCCCCCTGTGGGGGTAAGGGGGTATTATCTTTTATATTTAAAGTATTTCTTTTGTGTGCTCCCAAAGCGGGAACATCTTGTGTATCCGGTTTGGATACATTTTTTGTTCCCGATTTGGATACAAAGTTACCTATTTGGGAACACTCAGGAATTACCCACTCATCAATGTTCTTATTTGGCCCAATCGTCCCGGCTTCAGAGATGAGAACCTTCATAGAAATCAATTCGTTCTTCGCTATGTTTGCTTTTGAGCGGCTTATACGGGCTATCTCAGCTAACTGGCTGTCTGCAATGCGGTCCATTTTCTTCTTGAAGCCATAAGTTTTACGGCAAACAGCATGCGCGACCTTGGCCTGATTGCGTGTCAGATTGGCACCGATAAGCTCCTCGTAAAGCCGCATAGCAATCATGATGAAACCATCATCCAGATCTGCCACCTGACGCTCCACGACCGCCAGTGTCGGTCTGATTGGTGTTACTGTTGCGAGGTTACTCATGCCCCTGCTCCTTGCGCTTCAGTTCTTCCAGAATTGCACGAAGCTTCTCTGCCACCGTAGGATGAACAGAATGCTCGAGACGGGCCCGAGTATTGTTTTTATGTACAGCTGTCTGGTAATGGCGCGGTTTTTTTGCCATTATTCCTCCTGCATTTACTGACGTTTGTGCACCTGAAAGTCGCTTCTGTTCCAGCAGAGCGGCTTTCGCCATTTTTGAACCTTTCATATCGCTCCAAGCATGCTTGTCACCATTTCCATCAATGGGCCGGTCAGTGCCGGGTCTACACGAAACATCTCCACAATTCCCTCGCTCAGCTCCTTCAGCTTTTGATGAGTTGGCGCATCAAGCGCAACTGCCACCTTAGCCTCGCTGGTTTCTTTCTCCAGTCGTGCCAGGCGCATCATGATGTTGTCCGCAGGAACTAACCGGCCGCGAAATTCCAGCGGCAGAACAGCAAGAATTGATGGCGTGAGCTTCTGGATGTTCTCCCGGTATTTCTCAGAGTTGAATTTGTTGTCCAGGTAGCGAAACAGCTTCTGGCGCCCACGGCTAATATCATCGGGAAAATCAATTCCCTCACCGCCGCTGGCATTCCATTGTTCAATGATCAGCGCTGCAACAACGTCCTGATTGTCGATTGCAGCAGCCCAGGAGCGGACAGCATCGCGGATCACTTCATGCCCATCATGCTGCTTGGGTTGATAGCGATTTATCATTGGAACGAGATTCAGCTTGCTATCATCTTGAAACGTTAGGGTTTGCATGGTTATGCCTCCTACTGCGGTAAACCATCGGTTGGGTTGGGATAGAGATCGGGGCGCAGTTCGTGCGGAGTTACTTGCCAATCTAACGCCCTGCTGGCGTTGATAACTTCATTGCTCGCTACGCCGTTACGAAACCAAGCAGAAACGGTTTGGGAATTTTTCCCGACGCGTCGTGCTAGTTCTGACTGGCTACCGCAAACGGCAATAATTTTCTTTTGAATTTGCTCTTTCATGACACCTCCCAAATTTGTTGTCACATAATTGACAATTAAATTATCAATGTCAATTAAATTAACTACTCACAACTGAAAAGAAAGTTTGTATGCTCACATGTCAAATAGAGTTGGAAAGCGCGATGATTTTTGAAGAACGTTTACAACAAGCACTGGAAGAGACGGGAATGTCTCAATCCGAGCTAGGCCGACGCGTGGGAGTAAACTCTCAATCTGTGAGTGGTTGGTGCAAAGGAATTCTGCCTAGAAAAGATAAGCTGGAGCTTCTTCCGGAGGCACTTGGTCGTCCATTACATTGGTTCTTCATGCTCCCTGAGGATGAGGAAAGGATCAGGGCAACTACGGAAAGCAAAGTAGTTTTATCTGATGCTCAAGCCAGAATGTTAGAGATTTTTGACCAATTACCCGGAGAAGAGCAGGAGCGTTTTATTAGCCTTGCCGCGCTGAGACTTGAAGAACTAGACAGGTTTATGCAGGAATATCTCAACAGAAGAAAAATTGAGCCTACTAATCCCGAGTAAAAAGTAACTTTTCTACTAATAGCCGCCCCTTGAGGCGGTTTTTTTTCGCCTAAAAACCCCTCCCTCATGAAATCAAAACCACCAGTTGATAATCTAATTATCATTTTAGCATTGACGACTGATAATTTTATTTGTAGTGTTAGCAACATCAAAACGCAGAAACGAACCACTCAGGCAGGAAGCCCACGAAGTAGCGGCCCGACGCATACGAAGATCGGGATGAGGTGGAGAAATTAACGCGCAGCAGGTTTAGCAACGTTCCGCCAGCCTGGCGATAAGGGCAAAGGGGATTGAGATGTTCGATTTAATGCGTAAGCCAGTGAAGCAGCAGGCAGTCAGGCTGCCAGTAGTGATGGTGATAGTTCGCAAGGTTTGTTATGTGCTCGCCCAGAAAGGCGATCCAACAAAAACGAATTCGCAGTAACGCAAAAACCCGCGCAAGGCGGGCTCTACGTCCAGCGATACCGGCAAAGTGCGCTGGAAATCTGATTAACCAAAGTAACCACCCAATGGGCGCTATCAATGGCTCGGGGATCTTACAACCTTTTGGAGCGTAAAAACAATGATGTTCGCCTATCTAATCAAGGCTCGGCCTAAAGCAGGCAAGCCAAATTTGTTCACCTGGTTCGATTGCAAATCTGACTCTCGCGCCGACCGTGAAATCATGAACATCCTGGAAGATAACGATATCGAGACAGGCCGAGGCGCTGATTACATGCTGCCGGTTCGCACTAACGTGCCAGTGTTTGATGATTTACCAGAAGAAGGCTCACTGGATGCTTCATGGTGCGAAGACTATGAACTGTCTGAAGATGGTAAGACCTGGCAGAAGATAGCTGCTGTAGTTGATGAAGCGCCAGAAGCTCCCGTCGTTGCTGATTCTGTTATTCCGGAGAATCCGGCAGCCGAAGAGAGCTCGTCGGAATCAGCTGCTACATCTGACAACACTCCAATGGATAAAGACCTGGTTGTTGATGCTAATGACGATGACCTCACAGAATACCCAGTGGCGGAAATGGCATTCGGCAGAAGACTGCTTTCTCAGCTGATCAGTACCGTTACCGCTCATCATATTAAGCACGCTCAGCGCGTTCAAATTATGGAGATGTCGCTAGATACCGATAACAGCTACGTCCAGAACCTGTTACTGGCAGCCAGAAACGCACCAGGACTTGAAGACCTCAGCACTGCGCAACTGTGGAAATACACCTATGCCATCAAAACTGTATTCCCAATGGATAAGCGTCACGAACTGACCCGCGTCGTTCAATTCTCTAATTTATGGCTGACCACAGAACATATTGATCGCGGAATTCTGGTGCGTGAGTGGACCGCAGGTAATTACATCACGTCAGTTCAACGCACACCCAGCGGTGCAAACGCAGGCGGAGTAATCCACTCCGATCGCCTGACGCCACAAACTGCGCTTGGGTTGGAATATGAAATTGCGCAGGGAATATTAGCTCGTAACAACGAGTTTGATATTTATAACCCCCCGATGGAAATCGACATTATGACTAACAGCATAATGAACAAATATGAGAACCAGGAGTTTCTGGCTACTCGTGAGATTTTCATCTCGATGCCTGGCGGTTTCGACTTCTCCCGCGCCTCCAATGTAGCAACGGTTAAAACCACCCCTCCAGGGTTATGGAAAACACCGGTTCAACATCTTGAGTATCTGAACAGGGTTATGACTGAAACGGATCATGCCCACCCCGATCCACTCATTGTCGATATTGCGTGCGGTCGTTCCTCGCTACCAATGCCAATGGCTACAGAAACAAATCAAACATCCGTCGAAGACGTAAACAAACAACTGGCTGCTGCACGAGGCGAGTTTGTAGAAGGCATCAGCGACCCGAGCGATCCGAAATGGGTGCACGAAGAACTTAGAAGCGCCAGCTCAAATGAGGGTGAAAAAACGGAAATTAAGCCAGCGGAGACCACCAGTGATGAGCAGATGGAAACGACTGACAGTAACGAAATCGCGGGTAGTGCTGAGGTTTCAGCAGGCGAAGGTACTGATGCAAATGATCCGCAAGCAGTTGCCGTAGAAGAACCGGAATTAACGGAAGCAGAAAAAGAAAGTTCAGCTCAGCAAATCCAGAACCTCACGCAGCGCATTGAGCGCCTTGAATCAGCACTTGCCGCCATGTGTTCTGTTTTCACTGCTGCGGAGGTGGCCTGATGAGCCGTTACTGCTCGCAATGCCTGGCCCTGCGTGATGAAGAAGATCTGGTTAAACGCCCTGTCCGCTTTTACACAGGCATTCGTCAACTTGTGTTTTGTGCTGACAAGAAATGTGATGACAGCTACTTCGCATCCCATCCGCAGCGCTCGCACAGTCGTCGGAGAATGGCATGAGCCATGAAATCCAACGCCAGCAGGCTATGACGCTCATCGCTATGTTGTGCCTGACTTACCACTTAACGCCAGCTGACCTCGAAGAAATCGCCCACCAGCTCGCGCACTTTGATGCTGTATGTGATTACAGAACTCAGGGAGTAAATAATGTTGCGAATCATTGATACCGAAACCACTGGACTAGAAGGTGGGCCAGAAACCGTAGTTGAAATAGCCAGCGTCGATATTGTCGACGGTGTGATCTGCAATCCGATGAGCGACTTCGTTAAGCCACTGGAGCCGATTGGCTTTGAAGCAATGGCCATTCACCACATTACCGAAGATATGGTGGAAAGTGCCCCGCTTCTCGGCGAAGTGATTAGCCGTTACCTGGGTGCAGAGGTCTACGTTGCACATAACGCGAAGTTTGACCGCTCAAAGCTCCCGCAAATCGATGCGCCATGGATCTGCACAGCGAAACTGGCCCGCGCCCTTCTCCCAGAGCACAAGAGCCACAGCAACCAGTACCTGCGTTATAGCCTGGGTCTGAAGCCGGAATTACCTGAAGGTCTTTATGCACACCGCGCACTGTATGACTGCTACGTCACGGCTGAACTGCTGATTTACATGGGACGCCTGGCTAAGTGGACCATTCGAGAGATGCGCGAGATTTCCAGTAACCCTTCGCTGATTAATGCGATTCGCTTCGGCAAGCATAAAGGTCTGACGTTCGCAGAAATTGCAAAGACCGACCCCGGATACCTGCGCTGGTTAGTCGGTAACAATGAAGATGAAGACATTTTGTTTACTGCCAGACACTGGCTTAACGGGGGCAACTGATGGGTACTCCAGTGCTGATCCTCGGTGATTCTGGCGCGGGCAAGTCATACGGCCTTCGTAAATTCAAGCCAGAAGATGTAGTGCTGCTGCAATGCATCCCGAAAATGCTGCCGTTTAAATCAACCGGCTGGAAGCTTAACGGCAAGGAACTGCCAGACGGCAGTATCCAGCGCGGCAACGTCCTGCGCTCGGACGACTGGGAAACAGTGCTGGATACCATTAACCGCATGGTGCTTTCCAAAACCCGGCGCGTGCTGATTATCGATGATTTTCAGGTGGTGATGCAGCACGAAAACATGAAGCGCGCATACCAGACCGGTTACGGCAAGTTCACCGAAATGGCGGACCACATCTGGCAAATCATCATGGCGGCCACGCATTTGCCTGACGACTTCCGGATTTACTTTCTGGCTCACACCGAAGAAGCCGAAGGCAAGATCCGGATGAAAACCACCGGGAAGATGCTGAACGAAAAGCTTACGCCGGAGGGGTATTTCTCGATCGTTCTGCGCGCCATCAAGAAGGACGGGAAGCACGTATTCCTGATTAAAGGCGATGACAACGACACCGCCAAAGCGCCGCCAGACCTGTTTCCTGACCAGACGGAAATGGAAAACGACCTCAAAGCGGTCGACGTGGCAATCACTGAATTCATGACAGATTTATAACTTTTAAGGATTTTAAGATGAACTCACCAATGACTTTTAACTGGAACGCAGAATCAGCTGAGCTTGCGAAGAAGGCTGGCGCATCGAATGGCATTAATGAAACAGGCGCTTATGAAGGCGTGATTACTTCAGCGGTCTACACGTTCGGCAAAGATGGCAGCCAGTCACAAGCGCTGGAACTCAACTTCGAAAGTAATGGCGCAAAAGCCAATTACATCCGCATTAACTACCAGGGCAAGGAAGGCCAGCAAACTTTCGGGATGGGTTTGGTCTCCGCAATTATGTGGGCTGCACAAATTAAGCAGGCACAGCCTCAGCAGGTTCAAACGCCAGAGGGAACCGAGTGGCAATGCCCTGCGCTGGTAGGCAAGAAAGTTGGCCTGTTCCTGCAAAAGGTTCTGCGCACCAAAGATGATGGCTCTGACACCTACCGCTTCGAGCTGCGTCATGTATTCCAGGTCGGTACGCGCAAGACCTATGCCGAGCATAGCGAGAATGCACCGGCCGAAGCTATTGCAGCACTCGAGGCTTCAATGAAGGACAAGGATGAACGCACGAACAATGGCGGTCAGCAGTTCTCAGGCAACCGCAATGCGTCACATGGTTCAAACCCATACGCACAGAACAACGGCGTGCAACAGTCACGTCTACAGCAAGCCGCCCACCATCAAAACGCACAGACCCAGTCTCCGCAATTCGACGACGACATTCCCTTTTAGAGTTGATTTCCGGGAGGCTAACCCCTCCCGCTCATGGAGTAATTAATGGACATCATTGATAACGCAAGCGAATTGGAAGAGTTACACCGTAACGCCGCGCTGAGCCGCACCCGTATGCAGACCAATTCGGCCTCAGCTACGCATTGCCGTGAATGTGACGAGGTATTGCCGGAGGCTCGCCGGATTGCGATCCCTGGCTGCCAGCTCTGCGCGAGCTGCAAGGGAGTTGAAGAGTTGCGCGAGAAGTTGCGCCAATAACTCGATCAGATTCAGCACAAAGCCGTTTGATTTCGATATATCACTTAATCACGGTCTGCTTTCATATAATGAGTAAGGTAGACCGTTGGAGAGAAACCATGCCAAAACTTCTCAATTTGCAGGAATGGGCCGATTCGATTTACTCCACGCCACCATCACTTTCTACTTTACGTCGATGGGTTCGTGAGGGTCGCATTTATCCAGCTCCAGAGCTCCACGGTAAAGAGTACAAATTATTGCCGGATTCAATCTACATTGACCCACGCAAAAAGAACCTTCGCTTAAAGCCTAAGCATCAGAAACTGCCCGCGACCGGGACACTACTTGAGAGACTGAGACATGACGAAAAGGCCAGTACGTTACGACGCTAATCTGCCGCGTAATCTGACCTTTCGCAAAACCAAACAAATCTATTCCTGGCGCAATCCGATTACTGGGCAAGAAATTTCACTCGGCAAGATTGCGCGCAAGGATGCAGTAGCCCAGGCAATAGAAGCAAATAATTACCTCGACCAGAACTACCTGCCATCTAGCTTGTTAGAACGAATTATGGAAACCCCAGATTTTACAGTCTCGAAATGGCTGGAGAGGTACTCTGTTATCCTGGAGCGAAGGGATCTGAAACCTAACACAATGAAAGTTCGAAAAAATCAATTGGCGACTCTTGAAGATGAATTTGGAAGCATGCCACTGAATGCGATCACAACTCGAGATATAGCATCCTTCCTGGAAAGATATATTGAGTGCGATAAGAAAAGCATGGCCGTGGCACTTCGTTCTGTTCTGTCTGACATTTTCAGGGAAGCAATAGTAGAGGGGTATATTGATAAAAACCCGGTTGAGCCAACCAGAGCACCTGCCCCTGAAGTTAAGCGGGGTCGACTTGTACTCGAGCAATTTAACGTTCTGCGATCTGTTGCGGATAATTACAGCCCTTGGGTGAGGAGTTCATTTGAACTGGCCCTCGTAACCGGGCAGCGCCGCGAAGATATTAGTTTGTTCAGGTTTAGCGACATTAAAGATGGAAGGCTTTTTATCACCCAAGAGAAAACTGGACATAAACTTGCCCTATCTCTTGATTTGAAACTTGAAGCTGCTGGACTGTTACTGAGTGAAGTTATAGATAACTGTCGAAAAGATAACCCGTCAGATTTTATGCTCTTTTCATCAGTGAGACGCGGGGGAAGAAAACCAGGAGCATTAACACCCGATGGACTAACGCAGGCGTTTGCAGATGTCCGGGATAATAGCGGGGTAAGTTTCGGTCCTCATCCACCTTCCTTTCATGAGATGAGAAGTCTTGCCAGTCGATTATACGAAGTTGAGTTTGGCGAGGATTTTGCACAGCGATTGCTAGGACACAAAAATTTAACAATGACCAAAAAATACCTTGATTCGCGCGGGGCTGAGTATGTTATGGTTTAGACTGAATATTGAGTTTTCGGGAAAATTTCGGGATATTTCGGAACTGACCACAAAAAACCTTTATAAATCATACAGATAAAAAAAGACCGAATACGATTCCTATATTCGGTCCAGGGAAATGGCTCTTGGGAGAGAGCCGTGCGCTAAAAGTTGGCATTAATGCAGGCAGACATCGCCTTGCCTTCTAAGAATAGATTACCGGCGCAGGTTTTCCAGTCCGGCGCAAAAGTGTTCAGAAAAAAACTGCGGCGCAGGTAATATTTTAGACAAAAACCGCAATATCCGGTCTACGGTTATTGCGGTTTTTTATTTTTAATTAGTGAGTTATCGCATTTTAGCTACACAATTTCTCAGCACGCTCAATAAATGGAGCAAGACTCTTTTTTTGTCCCGGTGTCTTAGGATCATCAATTTGAATCACGGAGATGGGCTGGCCAGTGGTTTTACCGCTGCTCACTTGTTGTTGCGCTACGTCGTTTAACGGGTATTGCATCAAGGTACTTGGGTTGATTGCAAAGAGCGCATGTCCAGGGCGGCAACTTAGCATTACCTCTTCACGGTTAAACGCCCAGTTATCTTTACCCATTTCAAAACGGCTTACGGTGATAATTTGCGGTGCGGCTAATGCACTACCTGCGCAAGCCAGCAATAACAGCGTCAAAATACTTTTTTTCATGAATATCTCTTGAGCTAATAACGTCTTCAGTACGGTTCCCAGGTAGCGAAAATGCTAACAGCAAGGAGCACCACCACCGACAGAATAACTTCCAGCCACGTTAACTGGATAAACTGTTTTGTGGCTGTTGGCATACGATTAAATCTCGGCACCAAAAAATAGCGGTTATACAGGGCGATGATAACCATCACGGCAACAAAGGCAACCTTCACCAACAAGAAGCGCATGTAGTTACTTTCCAGTGGTAGAGACCAGCCTAAAATCATCAGGCTGTTGATTAGTCCACTGAGTATTAAGGCAGCAACCGCCAGATGCCCGTAACGCGAAAAACGCATCATCGCGGTAATGGCACTGCCGCGCCAGCGTGGTTTTTGAGCCATGCGCATGCACATCAAAAGCGGCAGTAATCCGCCAGCCCACCAGCCAGCACTAAGAAGATGCACTGCATGATTTAAGCGTTGTAAGCCACCTACAATCCCTTCACGCATCGCGGCATGCCCGACACCTGCCAACAAAATAAGTTGTGCCGCCGCAAGGATCATTAACATTGACTGCAAAGGGCGCGGTTTAAGCAGCAACACCACAAGTGTCACCACACTCAGTAATATCTGCCACAACCAGATGGACCCAAAGCTCGTTCCAAGAACCGCCAACCAAATCTGGGGATTAATGACATCTAGCCAACCACTGCCCATCATACCAGCCTGAGCACATAACAATAATATTGCGCTTAGCAACGTCATCCAGACGGCGGAATGCCATTGCCATTTTAGTCGGCGAATGAGAACCGGCTTAAACGCTTGAGGAGCAAGCAATGAGCATGAGATGGTACTGCCAAGCAGCACCATTAATGCAGCAAAATGAATAAATCGCAGCGCGATATAGAAACCTGGTAGCATCCGGCTTACTTCACCGAGAAGTGATACTTCCCTTTCGTCTTATGTCCGTCAACGGATACTACATGCCAATCAACCTGGTAATCTCCCGGTTTCATAGCCTCTTCGACTGGAACAATAAGCTGCTTATCATCTTTTTCGTTGCGCTTAGCCGTGCCAGTCTTCACGACTGTTTGCTGTGGCCCGGTGAGCGTAAGTCCGCTAAAATTCGCTTCAACTCCTTCAGAGAAATTAAGGGTAATCGCCTGTGGTGCAGCCGTTACCGCAGCATCTGCCGCTGGATATTGATGCTTTAAATGCGCGTGCGCGAAAGCTGAGCTGGAAACAGTAAGTGCGGTAAAGAGAGTGGCGATGGTAATGAGACGAGTTCGGGTGAAAGCCATATCAACTATTCCTTTTTCTTATTCGAGACGGCAAAAGGATAACCTTGAGCCCAGGTTAAGTCGAGATGAGAACAGCTATCAATGAATGTAAAGACTTGTCATCACGGATATCAACAAGTACCTTTGCGGCAAAAAACACGAGGCCAATATGAATCACAATCTTGCTGAATTACCCCAGGACGAAATGGATAAGATCAACGTCGATCTCGCGGCTGCTGGCGTGGCATTTAAGGAACGCTACAATATGCCGGTGATCGCCGAAGTGGTAGAACGCGAGCAACCTGTGCATTTGCGTGACTGGTTCAGAGAAAGACTGACTGCTCATCGACTGGCTTCAGTCAATTTGTCCAAACTGCCGTACGAACCTAAAGTGAAATAAATATTATCCCCACTAAACTTCCTGACAAAAATGGTGTTAAGATTTTTCCCGGTTTATATATCTAAACACAGGAATTACCTGTTACGGCCATAGGATGATGGCCGTTGGGTAGATTGATTAAGGAAGAACGTATGCCTGTCTGGAATGTTGCTGCAGCGCAATATGGCGCCACACCCGATGACCTCGATGCGAATATCACACATCATTTAGATTTTGTTCGCTGCGCAGTTGCTGAACGAATAGATCTGCTGATTTTCCCCGAACTTTCCCTCACCGGTTTTAACATTGACAACCATCACGTCTGCGCCCTTCCCTTCACCGATGAACGCCTGAATCCTTTGCAAGATGCCGCGGTAAAACACCAAATGACTATTGTTGTGGGTCTACCCTTACGCAGTGAACAAGGAATATCAGCAGGATCGGTGGGTTTTTTGCCTGATGGTTCCCGAGTTGCCTGTTGTAAACCGCAAACCTGCGATATTGATCTCCCCGATCAACACACGCCATTGGTAGGTTTGCACAATCGTAGCGTGGCAATGGGTTTTAGCACCGACAGCGATGAAGAAACCTGGCCACGTAGTGCAGCTGAAATGGGTGCAAGTCTTTATGCCACGGGGAAATTCATTAATGAAATCAGCTACCAGAAAGATGAAATGTATCTGCAACGCTGGGCCCATAAATATAATTTACCCGTTTTATTAGCTAACCATGCGTTTTCTACCGGCAAATATCGGTCAGCGGGACGCAGCGCTTGTTGGGACGATCGAGGTGAATTAGTGGTTCGTGCCGATCATGGCGAGCTACTCGCAGTTGGAAGACGTGATGCAAAAGGTTGGCACGGTGAAATCATTCCATTACGCTAGCGCATTAAGAAAATACGCTAAGACTTGATGGAGTAGATATGCTGCGCATTATTGATACTGAAACCTGTGGTCTACAGGGTGGCGTGGTAGAAGTTGCCTCTGTCGATATCGTCAATGGCAAGATTGTTAATCCGATGAGTGACCTGGTACGCCCGGATCGTCCTATTAGCTACCAGGCGATGGCCATTCACAAAATTACCGAAGAGATGGTCGCAGATAAACCGTGGATTGAGGATGTTATTCCACGCTATCACGGCAGCCCGTACTACGTGGCTCATAACGCCAGTTTTGACCAGCGCATGCTGCCTGAACTGCCCGATAGCGAGTGGATTTGCACGGTAAAACTGGCGCGTCGTTTATGGCCTGGCATCAAATATAGCAATATGGGTTTATATAAATCCCTCAAGCTGGAAGTTGAAACACCTGCCGGACTGCATCATCACCGCGCGCTGTTTGATTGCTATATCACCGCTGCTTTATTGATTCGCATTATGGATGAGTCAGGCTGGACTCCAGACCAAATGGTGACCATTACAGGTCGCCCTGCACTTGTGAAAACCATGGCATTTGGTAAATATCGCGGCGAGCCGATTGCGGAAATTGCAGATAAAGATCCGGGCTACTTGCGATGGATGTTGAATAACATCAAAGAATTAGCGCCAGATCTTAGAATGACTTTAAAGCATTATCTCGAGGATTAGTAACAGCCTATCCCGCCCGCCCTGGTAAAGTTCCTTGTGCCAGGGCTATCAAGAAAGCGAACTCCAGAGCCACACCTTCGTAAGATTTAAATCTGCCCGATTTCCCACCATGCCCTGAGTCCATATCAGTACATAGCAATAGCAAATTATCATCTATACGTAATTCACGCAGTTTTGCGACCCACTTGGCAGGCTCCCAATATTGCACCTGGGAGTCATGCAGTCCTGTGGTCACCAGCATGTGCGGGTAGGCTTGTTCGGTGATTTGATCGTACGGGCTGTATTGTTTGATGTAGTGGTAATACTCAGGGTCTTGTGGATTCCCCCACTCTTCAAACTCGCCAGTCGTGAGTGGAATGGACTCATCGAGCATCGTCGTTAACACATCAACAAATGGCACCTGTGCAACAACACCGTGGAACAGCTCCGGACGCATATTAATTGCAGCCCCTACCAGTAAGCCGCCTGCACTCCCGCCCATCGAATAGAGCAAGTTTTCGTTGCCGTATCCCTGTTTAAGCAAACTATCACAGACGTCCAGATAATCATTGAAGGTGTTCATCTTCTTCAGGTACTTACCATCTTCATACCACTGCTGGCCGAGTTCGCCGCCTCCGCGTACATGCGCAATGGCATAGACGAAGCCTCGGTCGAGCAGGCTTAAACGACTGCTACTGAAATCCGCATCCATGCTGCTTCCGTAAGAGCCATAGCCATATACCAGCAAAGGGTTTTTCCCGCGCTGGAAATGTTCGTGATGGTAAACCAAAGAAACCGGCACCTGCACGCCATCACGTACTGTGACCCATAAATGTTCACTGCGATAATGACTGGCGTCGAAACCTGCAACTTCGGTTTGTTTAATCACGCGCCGCTCGCCGGTATCCATATCCAGCTCAAACAATGTATCTGGCGTGGTCATTGATGAGTAACCGTAACGCAGACGAGAAGATTCCGGTTCCGGGTTATGTCCAAGCCAGGTGACATAAGCGGGGTCATCAAAAGCAATTCCCGTCACTTCGCGAGTTTTGCGATTAATTTGACGTAAGCTGGTCAGCCCTTGCTGCCTTTCCTCAACGACCAGCCAATCTGTAAAGAGCGTAAACCCTTCCAGCATGACGTTTTCGCGCGGAGGAATCAGCTCTTCCCATTGGCTTTCATCACGCACTTTTGTGCGGTACAAACCAAAGTTTTTACCTGCCCGATTCGAGCGCAGATAGAAATTATGTTGGAAGTGATCGAGGGTATATTCGTGATCTTTGCGGCGTGGCAAAAAGCTTTGCGGTTGCGCATCTACTAGCTCTGCATCCAGCAACAGTACTTCGCTGGTGGTAGCACTGCTGAGATAAATTAGAACGAAGTGTTTCGAGGTGGTTTTATGCACACTGACATAAAACATTTCGTCTTTTTCTTCGTAGACTAATTCATCTTCGGAGGATGGATGCCCCACCGTGTGGCGCCAGACCTGATACGGCAATAACGTTTTGGGATGCTTGCGGACGTAATAAAGCGTGGCGGAATCATTCGCCCAGACAAAACTACTTTCGACATTATCCAGCACTTCCGGGTACCAGTTCCCACTTTCCAGATTACGCAAGCGCAGGCCGTACTGGCGGCGTGACAGGAAATCCTCTGCCAGCGCCATGACGGTGTTATCAGGGGTAATGCTCATGCCGCCCATGGTATAAAACTCGCTGTGGGCAGCACGACGATTGCCATCTACCAGCGTGCTCCACTCTTCCCACTCCTCCGACACCACAGACTGGCGCTGATAAATAGCGTATTCATTACCAGTTTCGAAAATCTGGCGATAGCGATAACCATTTTGCGTATACGGTGCAGAAATATCACGCTGGGGGATTCGATCGATCATTTCTTTGAGCAGGCGCTCTTGCAATGCCTGCTGCGTACTCATGATCTGATGACCGTAATCATTCTCCTGATGAAGATAATCAAGCACTTGTGCATCAGAGCGCTCATCATCGCGCAGCCAGTAATAGTTATCGATTCGGGTATCACCATGCATGGTCATGGTGTGGGGGATTTTTTTTGCTTTTGGTGGCATGTCATTTTTCTTTTTGAGTTAACACCCTGTAAGGGTGGCAAATTCAGACAGCCTTGCAAGCGTAACGTGGGATTTTAGGGAAAATGCCGGGATTAACCCGGCAGATTTAGTTTCTGTTGCTGAATATCTTGTTCAATGCCTTCGCGTACATCCTGCGGGATTTTTAGCGCATCCCCAAGCGCATTGAGATAACTGCGCTCCATAAAATGATCGATGTCGATTGCAGCGCAGCTTAAGAAGTAAAGCTCCAGCGCTTCTTCTTCGTTATTAACACCTTGCACAAGGCGTTGCGGATCAAGAGGCTGATCGATAGCTTGCTGAATGAGATTACGCCCCGGCCCTTCGATACCGGCATCACGTAGTTGCTGCTCGATAATCTGGCGTTCTTTATCATCAATATGACCATCGCTTTTAGCAGCGAACACCAAAGCGGTAATCAGGCGCTCAGTACGAACATCGACAGGCGACTGCTGCTGCCCAAACTGCGGCTCACCCTGATGGGCCTCACGCACTCGGTCTTTATATTTGTTCCACAGTACGCTTCCCGCAACCGCACCACCGCCGACCAATAACGCGCTGGTGCCGTACTTGGTCAGTAGTTTCCGTGACGATTTGCTCACCAGCAGCAAACCCGCTAACCCACCGAGTGCGCCAGGCACCAGTAACTTACTCAGCCCCTGAGAATTATTTCCCTGAGGAGTTTGTGAGGATTGATTCTGACCAGTGTGATTCTGGATGGATTGTGTCGCTTGCCCCAGCATAGACTGAAGCTGCTGTAACCAATTGCTCATTAGAGACACCCTTTGTGAGAACTTAACATCTGAGGTTAAGCCAAAGGCTGTCAAGAAGTGTCTGATAAGGCTAAAGATGAGAAAAGAACCGCGCCGGTAACCCGACGCGTTAAAACTTATGCCGCTTTGGTGCGCTTACGCGGGTGTTCAGCCACTTTATCGTCTGCAACAGACTCTTCAGCGTTATCGGCTTCATCTGCGACTTCACCGGCAGTTTCAGTACTTTCCACGTCCGGCAATTTGCCGCTTTTAAGCACGGAGGAAAGCACGTCTTTGTTTTCTGCCATCCACATAGCCAGCACATCGTTTTGCCCCTCTTCGAGAGCAACAGGACTGTGTACGAGCCACTCGCTCAATACTTCTGCCAGATCGAGCATTTTGTCATAGGCATCCGCATCTTTTTTACTGGCAAAAGACATTTTTTCTTGCCCCTCTCGTACAACAACGTATTTGATTTCAACCGCCATTTTGCAGCTCCGGTTTAACTGTTTATTTAAACAGTGTAATGATATTACCCCTGTATCGCAAGTGGGAAATTCGCTGCGCACGCAAACGTTTTCGTTTATAATCCGCCGGTCTATTTTCTCCGTTCGGGTATACAGATTATGTCAATTTTGGGAACAGCACTTCGTCCGTCAGCTACACGTGTCATGTTGTTAGGATCAGGCGAATTAGGAAAAGAAGTGGCGATTGAATGCCAGCGTCTTGGTCTGGAAGTTATCGCCGTAGATCGCTATGCAGATGCCCCAGCGATGCATGTCGCTCACCGCAGCCACGTCATTAATATGCTCGACGGCGTCGAGCTTAAGAAGCTGGTCTCTGTAGAAATGCCAGATTTCATCGTTCCCGAAATTGAAGCCATCGCCACTGACATGTTGGTTGAGCTTGAGAAGCAAGGTCAGTGCGTTGTACCTTGCGCGCGCGCGACAAAGCTGACCATGAACCGCGAAGGTATTCGCCGCCTCGCAGCAGAAGAACTCGCTCTGCCAACCTCCAGCTTCCGTTTTGCTCAAAGCGAAGAGGCATTTTTACAGGCAGTTGAAGAGATCGGTCTGCCTTGTATCGTTAAACCAGTGATGAGTTCTTCCGGTAAAGGGCAAAGTTTCATCCGCACAGCAGATCAATTAGCCAAAGCATGGGAGTATGCGCAAGAAGGCGGTCGCGCAGGTAAAGGCAAAGTGATTGTCGAAGGCGTGGTTAATTTCGATTTCGAAATCACCCTGCTGACTATTAGTGCTGTCGATGGCGTGCATTTCTGCGCCCCAATCGGGCACCGTCAGGAAGATGGCGACTACCGCGAATCCTGGCAACCTCAGAAAATGAGCGATATCGCTCTGGGCCGCGCGCAAGAAATCGCTGAAAAAGTGGTGAAGGCGTTGGGTGGTTACGGTTTGTTTGGCGTCGAACTGTTCGTGTGTGGCGATGAGGTTATTTTTAGTGAAGTCTCCCCTCGTCCACATGACACTGGCATGGTGACGATGATTTCTCAGGATGTCTCAGAGTTCGCGTTGCACGTCCGTGCTTTCCTCGGCTTGCCGATTGGTGACATTCGCCAGTACGGCCCGGCAGCTTCTGCGGTGATCCTTCCAGAATTGAGCAGCGACAACGTGCAATTCGGCAATGTGGGTGCAGCAGTAGGCGCAGGTTTGCAAGTACGGCTGTTCGGTAAGCCTGAGATTAACGGTAAACGCCGAATGGGTGTGGCACTGGCAACGGGTTCCAGCGTGGAAAATGCGATTGCACGTGCTATCGCTGCAACCAAAGCGGTAATCGTCAAAGGATAAAAAAATCCCCGCTCATCTGAGCAGGGATTCAATAACACGAATCATTCGAGTCGTAGGAAGGCGGCAAGAGAACGAATCCCCGGGAGCATAGATAACTATGTGACCGGGGTGAGTGAACGTAGCCAACGCATCTACGGCTCGAAGGATGACGTGTTATTTAGCGCCTTCGACTGCTTCACGAGCCAGAGTAGTAATACGATCGTAATCGCCAGCTTCCAGCGCGTCAGCCGGAACCAACCATGAACCACCGATGCACAGAACGCTTTTCAGCGCCAGGTAGTCACGGTAGTTAGCCGGAGTGATACCGCCAGTTGGGCAGAAACGAACCTGAGAGAATGGACCAGCGATAGCTTGCAGTGCTTTGGTGCCGCCATTTGCTTCAGCAGGGAAGAATTTGAATTCTTTCAAGCCGTAGTCCAGACCCAGCATCAGTTCAGAAACAGTGCTGATACCTGGGATCAATGGAATGGAGCCTTCGGTTGCTGCTTTCAACAGTGGCTCAGTCAGGCCTGGGCTGATTGCGAACTGCGCGCCAGCTTCAGTAACTTCTGCCAGTTGCTCTGGGTTCAGAACGGTACCCGCACCAATAATCGCTTCTGGTACTTCTTTAGCGATAGCACGGATTGCATCCATTGCACATGGAGTACGCAGAGTCACTTCCAGAACGCGCACGCCGCCAGCAACTAATGCTTTAGCCATTGGTACTGCGTGTTCCAGTTTGTTAATTACGATAACCGGGACAACCGGTCCTGTTTTCAGGATCTGTTCCGCAGTAGTTTTCCAGTTTTTCATCTCAAGCCTCTTCAACCAACTTTATAATTCGTTTCCAGAGCAGCAACCGCTACATCCGGTCCTTAAAATTTAATGCAGGTCGCGCCTTGTTCTGCGCCAGATAACTGTTCGCGTAACGCGCTAAATAGTTCACGACCGGTGCCAACGCGTTCCGCGCTGAGATCCGGGTGGTATGCAGTGCGTTTTTCAAGCTCGGCGTCATCGACCAGCAATGTCAGTTCACCCGTTTGACCGTTGACGCGAATCATATCGCCGTCCCGGACTTTTGCCAGCAGCCCACCATCATAAGCTTCTGGAGTAACATGGATTGCAGAGGGCACCTTACCGGATGCGCCCGACAGCCGTCCATCAGTGACTAACGCTATTTTGAAACAGCGGTCCAATAATACCCCAAGTGGCGGCATAAGTTTATGTAATTCTGGCATGCCGTTCGCTTTTGGCCCCTGATGGCGAACAACAACCACGCAATCACGGTCCAGAAGGCCTGCTTCAAACGCAGGTAAAACGTCATGCTGGCTTTCGAAAATGACGGCAGGCGCTTCAATAACCTGGTTTTCTACAGGTACAGCAGAAGTTTTCATCACCGCACGGCCAAGGTTTCCGCTCAGGACTTTGGTGCCGCCATGTTTGGAGAAAGGTTTATCGAAGGTGGCGATAACATCAGTATCGAGCGCGGTTGTTGCGCCTTCACGCCATGCCAGTTGGCCGTTATCCAGCCATGGCTCCATGGTGTAGTGATGCAAACCAAAGCCCGCGACAGTGTTCACATCTTCATGCAGCAAACCACCTTTGAGCAATTCACGCATCAGTACTGGCACACCGCCAGCAGCCTGGAAGTGGTTAATATCCGCCGGGCCGTTCGGATACAGACGTGCCAACAATGGCACCACATCGGAAAGATCGGAGAAATCGTCCCAGTTAATGATAATGCCAGCCGCGCGGGCCATAGCCACCAGGTGCATGGTGTGGTTAGTTGAACCACCAGTGGCCAACAAGGCAACGATGCCGTTTACGACAACTTTTTCATCAATCATTTTACCGAGCGGTATCCACTCATTGCCATTTCCGGTCAGACGCGTGACCTGCCGTGCTGCCGCAGCGGTTAGTTCGTGACGCAGAGGCGCATCCGGGTGAACAAATGAAGAACCCGGCAACTGCATGCCCATGAACTCAACCACCATCTGGTTGGTGTTGGCGGTACCGTAGAATGTACAAGTACCCGGTGCGTGGTAAGAAGCAGCCTCTGATTCCAGTAGCGCGATGCGATCCACTTTACCTTCAGCATACAGTTGGCGAATGCGCACTTTTTCTTTATTCGGCAAACCGCTCGCCATTGGGCCTGATGGCACAAACACAGCCGGTAAATGGCCGAATGACAACGCCGCCATGGTCAGACCCGGAACGATTTTATCGCACACACCAAGATACAGTGCGCCATCGAACATGTTATGAGACAGGCCGATTGCCGTAGACATTGCGATAATCTCGCGGCTCAGCAATGACAGTTCCATGCCATCCTGCCCTTGTGTCACGCCATCACACATAGCAGGGACGCCACCGGCAACTTGCCCAACCGCACCCACTGAATGCAATGCTTTGCGAATCTGGTCAGGGTAATACTCATACGGCTGGTGAGCGGAAAGCATGTCGTTATAGGACGTGATAATCGCAATGTTGTTACGCAGCATGCTTTTCAGCGCGGCTTTATCTTCTGGCTGACAAGCGGCAAAACCGTGTGCCAGATTGCCGCACGCTAATTCAGAGCGATGTACAGTATTCGACTTCGCTTTTTCAATCCGTGCCAGGTAGGCTTCACGGGTTTGGCGGGAGCGTTCAACGATGCGCTGTGTTACGCGTAACAAATTAGGATTCATAACAAGTCCTCATAAAGTGGCTGCCGTCGCTTTGGGCAGGTGGTCGACGTTACCGGCTCTTTTCTCTTCTCGTGAGGCGGCAATCCGTACCATCAGGGCAAAATCGCTTCAGCTAGTGTAAATAAAAAAGCCCTGCTGGTGAATCCAGTCAGGGCTTTTAAATTAAAAAACTTTCACAGTACGGGTGTTAGATCATGTTACCGGTAAAATATAAATCATTTGTTACGCAGTTTTTGCAAAATAACACCTATTCAATCCGCTAAATCATTCGAGTTGCAGGTAGGCGGCAAACGCAGCGACAAATTCGTCGGGAACGAATTTGACCAGCCAAAGGCTGGCCTCCGGTGAGAGACAGGAGTCTCTCATTAATCCCGATGAGCTTACATAAGTAAGTGATTACTCGGCCCACTTATGGGCCTCACCCCTTGGGGCCACTGCAAGCAGCGTTCAAATCAGCTTTCAGCCGATTTGTCGGGTGAGAGAGCGCAGCCAACACCCCTGCAACTCGAAGGATGACTCGGATTTATTCGAATTCGTTCCACGAACGCCCATCTCGAGTGATCATTGCTACGGACGCAACTGGCCCCCAGGTACCCGCCTGATACGGTTTAGGTGCGTCGTTATCCGCAGCCCACGCTTCGGTGATGGAATCGACCCACTTCCACGCTTCTTCTACTTCATCACGACGCACGAACAGTGCCTGGATACCACGCATGGTTTCCAGTAACAGGCGCTCGTAAGCATCTGCCAGATGGGTTTCATTGAAGGTTTCGGAGTAGCTCAGATCCAGTTTAGTGGTTTGCAGGTTGTGCTTATGTTCAAGCCCTGGCACTTTGTTGAGCACTTGAATATCCACACCTTCGTCCGGCTGCAGACGGATGGTGAGTTTGTTTTGTGGCAGATCCTGCCAGGAATCTTTGAACAGGTTCAGTGGCGGGCTTTTGAAATAGACCACAACTTCGGAACATTTGGTTGGCAGACGTTTACCGGTACGCAGGTAGAACGGCACACCCGCCCAACGCCAGTTATCAATATCCACACGGATTGCAACAAAGGTTTCGGTGCTGCTGGACTTGTTCGCGCCCTCTTCTTCCAGGTAGCCAGGTACTTTTTGGCCCTGAGCAAAGCCGGAAGTGTACTGCCCACGCACGGTTTTTTCGCGCACATTGCTGCGGTCAATACGACGCAGTGATTGCAGCACTTTAACTTTTTCATCGCGAATATGGTCTGCGGTGAGATCGGACGGCGGAGACATCGCAATCATGCACAGAATTTGCAGCAAGTGGTTTTGAATCATGTCGCGCATCTGCCCGGCCTGGTCAAAGTAACCCCAGCGCCCTTCGATACCCACTTCTTCTGCTACCGTGATTTCCACGTGATCGATAGTTTTGTTATCCCAGTTATTGGCAAACAAGGAGTTCGCAAAACGTAACGCCAGCAGGTTCAGTACCGTTTCTTTACCTAAATAATGGTCGATACGATAGACCTGGCACTCTTCAAAATACTCGCCAACCTGGTCGTTGATTTCCTGGGATGTCGCAAGCGAGGTGCCAAGCGGTTTTTCCATGACAACACGAGCAGGTTTAGCGTTGAGTTTCGCCTTGCCCAGACCTTTGCAGATTGCGCCAAAAGTATTCGGTGGCATAGCAAAGTAGTTGATGGTGACGCGATTTTGCTGATCGAGCATCTTACCGAGTTTGGTAAAGGCTGCAGTATCGTTAACATCCAGGTTGCAAAAATCGAGACGGCTGCTCAATTTATCCCACAGGCTTTCGTCGATCTTTTCCTTCATAAAGGTTTCGATCGCTTCGCGCACTACTTTGGTATAAGCCTCTTTATCCCAATCAGCGCGGCCCACGCCCAGGATGCGCGTCTCCGGGTGGATCTGCCCTGCCTTTTCCAGTTGATACAGGGATGGCAGAAGTTTCCGACGCGCAAGGTCGCCCTTCGCGCCGAAAATCACCAGGTCACATGCCTGAGCTGTCTGTGTTACCGCCATGTCTTTTCTCCTCGTTTCGGATGTCCGGGCTCTCCCATCATACTTCAAGCTGCAGGGGTGTTGGCTGCACTCACACCTCGCAGTCACTGACTTAAGTAAGCTCCTGGAATGCGCTCTTTTGCCCCATACCTGCAACTCGAATTATTTCGGGAGGTTAACTCCGGCCCGTGTGTAATTTAATTACAGAACAATGTACTGCTTTTGCTGAATTCAGGTAAGTCTTCAGCCATTATTTGATCGCATTCATGAACAAGATTTGGCCACCAGTGCCATTTCACGGCGATTAATCGAATTTTTCGAAGTTTCGTTGTTGATGTATATCATGTCGAAAGTTAGACACTGATCATGTTATGAAAAAAAACAACATCAGCACATCGATTAACTTGTCCAATCACTAATGGGCAAGCGTATATTCTTGCTAAATCGCGTCACGATTTCTCCATTTGTTGAAATCGACAAAATCCATGAATGCCGGACACCTATGAATATGCTGGACAAAATCCAGTCTCAACTGGAACACCTTAGCAAATCAGAACGTAAAGTCGCAGAAGTGATTCTTACCGCACCACAAGATGCCATTCACTCAAGCATTGCAACCCTTGCCCGCAGTGCCGATGTCAGCGAACCGACAGTCAACCGTTTTTGCCGCCGCCTTGAAACCAAAGGCTTTCCAGATTTTAAGTTACATTTAGCGCAAAGTCTGGCGAATGGCACTCCTTATGTAAACCGGAATGTTGACGAAGACGATAGCGTTGAAGCTTATACCGGCAAAATCTTCGAATCCGCTATGGCAAGCCTTGACCAGGTACGGCAATCATTGGATATGGCAGCAGTCAATCGCGCTGTGGATTTACTCACCCAGGCCAAGAAAATCGCTTTCTTCGGTCTAGGTTCTTCAGCCGCTGTAGCGCATGACGCAATGAACAAATTCTTTCGTTTTAATGTGCCTGTTATTTATTCTGACGATGTCGTTTTGCAACGCATGAGCTGCATGAATTGTAGTGAAGAAGATGTCGTTGTACTCATCTCGCATACCGGGCGAACTAAAAATCTGGTGGAGCTCGCACAACTGGCGCGTGAAAACGATGCCATTGTGTTGGCGATAACCTCAGAAGGTTCACCGCTCGCCCGCGAAGCGACACTCTCTTTATTACTCGACGTGCCTGAAGATACCGATATCTATATGCCAATGGTGTCGAGGCTTGCGCAATTAACGGTAATAGATGTACTGGCAACCGGTTTTACTTTACGCCGGGGTGCAAAATTCAGAGATAACTTGAAGCGAGTCAAAGAAGCGCTCAAGGAATCGCGTTTTGATAAGGGACTGTTTGTTTCTGGCGAAAACACTTAAGTTTCCATAACAAAGCTGTAACTTTTTAGGTCATTCGGTTAAGTTGTTGCTTTGCGTTTTTAACGCATTCTGATTTTCCGAATCTTTTGTTAACGCAACACCAAAGTTGTTTCAGTCAACGGAGTAATACATGTCCAGACGGCTACGTAGAACCAAAATCGTTACCACTTTAGGCCCAGCCACCGATCGCGACAATAATCTGGAAAAGATTATCGCTGCTGGCGCTAACGTGGTGCGTATGAACTTTTCCCACGGCACCGCAGAAGATCATCAGATCCGTGCTGATAAAGTTCGTGAAATTGCCGCGAAACTGGGTCGTCATGTCGCTATTCTGGGCGATTTGCAGGGGCCAAAAATTCGTGTATCCACGTTTAAAGAAGGCAAAGTCTTCCTTAACATTGGTGACAAATTCCTGCTTGATGCCAACCTGGGCAAAGGCGAAGGCGACAAAGAAAAAGTCGGTATCGACTATAAAGGTCTGCCAGCTGACGTTGTCACCGGTGACATCCTGCTGCTTGATGACGGTCGCGTACAGTTAAAAGTGCTCGAAGTTCAGGGCATGAAAGTGTTCACCGAAGTTACAGTGGGTGGCCCGCTGTCGAACAACAAAGGCATCAACAAACTGGGTGGCGGCCTGTCCGCTGAAGCGCTGACCGATAAAGACAAAGCCGATATCCTGACGGCTGCGAAAATCGGCGTTGATTACCTGGCAGTTTCCTTCCCACGTTGTGGCGAAGACCTGAACTACGCTCGTCGCCTGGCGCGCGAAGCGGGTTGTGATGCGAAAATTGTCGCTAAAGTGGAACGTGCCGAAGCCGTTTGCAGTGAAGAGGCAATGGACGATGTGATTCTGGCATCAGACGTGGTGATGGTTGCCCGTGGTGACCTGGGTGTTGAAATCGGCGACCCAGAGTTGGTCGGTATTCAGAAAACCCTGATTCGTCGTGCGCGTAAGCTTAACCGTGCGGTGATCACCGCGACTCAAATGATGGAGTCGATGATTACCAACCCAATGCCAACGCGTGCTGAAGTGATGGACGTGGCGAACGCCGTGCTGGACGGTACCGATGCGGTAATGCTTTCTGCTGAAACTGCGGCAGGCCAATACCCTGCTGAAACCGTCGCGGCAATGGCGCGTGTTTGCCTGGGTGCTGAGAAAATCCCAAGCATTAACGTTTCCAAACACCGTTTGGACGTACAGTTCGACAACACAGAAGAAGCGATTGCAATGTCTGCGATGTACGCGGCAAACCACCTGAAAGGTGTTACTGCAATCATCACTATGACTGAATCAGGCCGCACCGCACTGATGACTTCTCGTATCAGCTCCGGTTTGCCAATCTTCGCTATGTCTCGCCACGAGCGCACGCTGAATCTCACCTCTTTGTACCGCGGTGTAACGCCTGTGTTCTTTGATAGCCCAAGCGACGGTGTTGCCGCAGCAAACGATGCGGTGAACCTGCTGCGTGACAAAGGTTACCTGGTTTCTGGCGATCTGGTTATCGTCACCCAGGGCGATGTGATGAGTACCATTGGTACCACCAACACCACGCGTATTCTGTGTGTTGAGTGATCCATCTGTATAAAAACTAAGGGGCCATTCGGCCCCTTTATTATTTCTTATTCTTTATTTCTTAGGATAAAGCTCTTTGCGGCGGTAAGGTTCTGTCTCCCCTTCCTTGCGCGTTTTAAGCAATTTCAGTATCCAGGTATATTGCTCGAGATTCGGCCCTACCAAAATTTCCACTTCTTCGTTCATACGCCGGGCAATGGTGTTGTCGTCTGCCTCAAGCAGGTCATCCATCGGCGGGCGAATATGAATATCCAGGCGATGCGTCTTGCTGTTATAAACAGGGAACAGCGGAACAACACGCGCACGCGATATTTTCATTAAGCGGCCAATCGCTGGTAATGTCGCTTTGTATGTCCCGAAGAAATCAACAAATTCACTGTGCTCGGCACCGTGGTCCTGGTCTGGCAGATAATATCCCCAATATCCCTGACGCACAGAGCTGATAAACGGCTTAATCCCGTCATTACGCGCATGCAGTCGACCACCAAAACGGCGACGTACGGTATTCCACATGTAATCAAATAGCGGGTTGCCCTGATTGTGGAACATCGCCGCCATTTTCTGCCCTTGAGACGCCAGTAGCATCGCAGGGATATCCACAGCCCAGCCGTGCGGTACGAGGAAGATGACATTTTCTTCGCGTTGCTTTAGCTCGTCGATAATCTCTTTACCGTGCCAGTCAACGCGCTGCATGACTTTTTGCGGATCTTTAATCGCAAGCTCCGCCATCATCACCATCGCTTGAGGGGCGGTGGCAAACATTTCATCAATAATAGCTTCGCGGTCAGCTTCCGGCATATCGGGGAAGCAATACAGCAGATTTATTTGTGCACGACGGCGCGCACTTTTACCCAGGCGCCCGGCAATACGCCCTACTTTGCCCAAAAGCGGATCCCGTAATGATGGCGGTAACATTGCAAGCCCTGCGAAAGCGCCAACGCCTAACCAGGCGCCCCAAAATTTCGGGTGCAAGAAGGCCTTTTGAAATTCAGGAATGAACTCACTGTGACTTTTTTTTGCTTTTTCCATGCATATTCTCAGTACAGCATCAAATCATTGATGACATGAATTTGTAAGTATCTTAGCGGGCTAATGCCCATCAGACAAAGAAAAAGCCGGCAACAAAGTACCGGCCTTTTTCATAACGATGGATTAATTGAAGCTAAGTTGCGGTGTGACTTCACGAACTTGTGCCAGATAATCATTACGATCCGAGCCTATCAGCCCTTCGGTACGAGGCAATTTCGCAGTTAATGGGTTTACCGCCTGCTGATTAACCCACACTTCATAATGCAAATGCGGCCCCGTAGAACGCCCGGTATTACCGGAGAGTGCGATACGGTCCCCACGTTTCACTTTCTGCCCAGGCTGAACCAACAGCTTTTTCAGGTGCATATAACGAGTGGTATATGTACGACCATGACGGATAGCGACAAAGTAACCTGCCGCACCACTGCGTTTGGCCATAACAACTTCACCATCACCGACCGCCAGCACCGGAGTACCTTGTGGCATCGCAAAATCTACACCTTTGTGCGGGGCCACACGACCGGTTACCGGGTTGAGACGGCGTGGATTAAAGTTTGACGAGATACGGAACTGTTTTGCAGTTGGGAAGCGCATAAAACCTTTCGCAAGCCCGGAACCACTACGATCGTAGAATTTACCGTCTTCCGCACGAATGGCGTAGTAGTCTTTACCACTGCTGCGCAGGCGCACGCCCACCAATTGGCTTTGTTCACGTTTGCCATCGAGCATTTCGCGTGACATCAGCACAGAAAACTCATCGCCTTTCTTCAGCTTGCGGAAATCCATCTGCCACTGCATGGCTTTGATAACCGAGCTGATCTCAGCACTTGTTAATCCGGCATCTTTCGCACTACTCACAAAACTATTGCCAACCGTGCCTTTCAGCACATTGTTAACCCATTCGCCTTGCTGCATTTCGCTGCTGAGTTTGAAAGTACTGCCTGAACGGTCGTATGTGCGCGTTTCGCGGCGTGACATTTCCCATGTCAGACGTTGCAGTTCGCCATCGTCGTTTAACGTCCAGGAGATCTGTTGGCCGATTTTAAGATTACGCAGGTCTTTATCTACCGTCGCAAGTTGGCTGATATCGCCCATGTCGATGCCATACTGATTCAGGATGCTACCGAGCGTATCCCCTGTCGACACGACATATTCGTGAACACCCGTTTCACCGGCAGTTTTGTCGTCCAGTTCATCCTGCGGAATTGTGTCGTCTTCTGCGTCCGGAGACTGATCTAACGGTTCACTGGCTTCAGGGAGTAACGAGCGAATTTCGTTTTTCTCAAGCTCAATGGTTTTAATGACGGGGCTGGCTTCAGGATGATAGACGTACGGTCGCCAGACAGCGACCGCAAGTGTAAGAACTGTAAGAGACCCCAGCATAACGCGGTGGGGCCGGGACAAATTGTCGAATGCCAGGGCGACAGAGCGGGCTATCTGTTGCACGTATTCACTTCCTCATTAATCTCCTTTCAGGCAGCTCGCATATTGGTTCGCAAGCCCGCTCAAAAACTGCATATAGCTGTCTTTGCCGAGCTTAACCTCAATCCCCAGCGGGTCCAGCGTTCCAGAACGAACGTTAGTGCCACGGGCTACGGCATTGATTACGGCTGGCCTGAACTGCGGTTCAGCAAAAACGCACACGGCTTTTTGCTCAACCAACTGTGTTCTGATGTCATGTAAACGCTGCGCACCGGGTTGGATTTCTGGGTTAACGGTAAAATGGCCAAGTGGCGTTAGACCGTAATGTTTTTCAAAGTAGCCGTAGGCGTCGTGAAAAACGAAATACCCTTTTCCTTTGAGCGGTGCGAGCACGCTACCAACTTGCTTATCGATGTTGGCTAATCCTAACTCGAAAGTTTGCAAGTTGGCGTCAAGTTTGGCTCTATTTTGGGGCATAAGTTCCACTAATTTATCGTGGATTGCAACCGCTGACAGGCGCGCTACCTCTGGCGAAAGCCAGATATGCATGTTGTATTCACCATGATGGTGATCTTTGTCACTATTTTCGGCTGAATGGTCATGTCCTTCGTGACCATGTTCGTCATCGTCATCACCCTTCATCAGCAACGGTTTCACGCCAGGTAAAGCTGCAAGTTGCACTTGTTTTTGTTCAGCTAATTGCTTAACCGACTTCTGCATGAATGCCTCCATTTCAGGGCCAACCCACACAACTAAGTCCGCGCTTTGTAAGCGTTTTACATCAGATGGACGGAGTGCATAATCATGCTCTGAAGCACCATCTGGCAGCAAAACCTCGGTAGGCGTGACGCCGTCAGCGATCGCTGCGGCAATAAAACCTAATGGCTTGATAGAAGCAACCACAGCCGCGTGAGCCGGGACCGTTGCCGCCCCTAAAAAAGCAGTTGTTAAAGCTGCGCAAAGAAATGAGTTTTTATGTAACATAATGCGACTTTTCATCGTTATGAATGTGAGAAGTGTGATATTATAACATCCGCTAACTTCTGCAACCCCTGAAATTGTCATGACAAATCTGGTATCACTGGAAAATATTTCTGTTTCTTTCGGACAACGCCGTGTGCTGTCTGATATTTCACTCGATCTCAAGCCAGGGCGCATTTTGACGCTGCTTGGGCCAAATGGTGCAGGAAAATCAACGCTAGTTCGTGTGGTTCTTGGACTGGTAGCCCCTGATGAGGGAGTTATCAAGCGTGACCGCGACTTGCGAATTGGTTACGTACCGCAAAAATTACATCTGGATGCCACTCTGCCGCTAACCGTTAGCCGGTTTATGCGCTTGCGCCCAAGTGTGAAAAAATCCGATATCCTGCCCGCATTAAAACGCGTTCAGGCGGCGCACCTGATTGAAGCTCCGATGCAAAAACTCTCTGGCGGCGAGAATCAACGCGTTCTGCTGGCTCGTGCATTGTTAAATCAGCCGCAGTTATTGGTGCTTGATGAGCCGACCCAGGGTGTTGATGTTAACGGCCAACTGGCACTGTACAACCTGATTGATCAACTGCGTCAGGAACTGAATTGTGCAGTGATGATGGTTTCCCACGACCTGCATTTGGTGATGGCGAAAACCGATGATGTGCTATGCCTGAATCACCATATTTGCTGTTCAGGTACGCCCGAAGTGGTGTCGATGCATCCGGAATTTATTTCGATGTTTGGCGCGCGTGGCGCCGAGCAGTTAGGGATTTATCGCCACCATCATAACCACCGTCACGATCTTACCGGACGTATTGTTCTGCGCAGAGGGAATGGCCAGTCATGATTGAATTGTTGTTGCCCGGCTGGCTTGCCGGGATTTTGCTGGCGTGTGCTGCTGGCCCGCTCGGCTCTTTTGTTGTCTGGCGCCGGATGTCCTATTTTGGCGACACCCTCGCTCACGCATCTTTATTAGGCGTTGCTTTCGGCTTACTGCTCAATGTAAATCCATTTTATGCAGTGATTGCAGTGACTTTATTGCTGGCAATCGGGCTAGTGTGGCTCGAAAAGCGCCCTCACCTGGCACTGGATACTTTGCTTGGCATTATGGCGCACAGCGCGCTGTCGCTCGGTTTAGTAGTGGTGAGTTTAATGTCGAACGTGCGCGTCGATTTAATGGCGTATCTGTTTGGCGACCTGCTCTCAGTGACGATGCCCGATATTATTTCGATTGCGCTGGGTGTGGCGGTGGTGGTTGGCGTGTTGCTCTGGCAATGGCGCAATCTATTGTCGATGACTATCAGCCCGGATCTGGCTCATGTTGACGGGGTCAACCTGCAACGCGTGAAAATGCTGTTGATGCTGGTGACTGCACTGACGATTGGTGTGGCGATGAAATTTGTCGGTGCGTTGATTATCACTTCCCTGCTGATTATTCCCGCGGCAACAGCGCGTCGCTTTGCACGAACGCCGGAGCAAATGGCTGGTTTTGCGGTGATTATCGGCATGCTTTCAGTTACTGGCGGACTGACTTTCTCAGCGTTTTATGACACGCCTGCCGGGCCGTCAGTGGTGTTGAGTTCGGCAGTGTTGTTTGTGTTGAGTATGGCGAAAAAGCAGGCGGCATAAAATCGTAGGGCGGATATTTCATCCGCCGCTTTTCTTAAACTACCGGCGGTACAATTCCAAAGTGAGTCCAGGCTCTTGGTGTTGCCATTCGACCGCGCGGAGTACGTTGCAAGAAGCCCTGTTGAATCAAGAACGGCTCCAGCACATCTTCGATGGTTTCTCGCTCTTCCCCAATCGCAGCCGCCAGGTTATCCAACCCGACCGGGCCGCCAAGAAACTTGTCTATCACCGCCAGCAATAACTTGCGGTCCATATAGTCAAAACCTTCGGTATCGACATTAAGCATATCCAGCGCTTGCGACGCGATTTCGGCACTGATGGTGCCATCGTGGCGCACTTCGGCAAAATCGCGTACCCGGCGCAATAAACGGTTAGCGATACGCGGTGTACCACGCGCGCGTTTAGCCACTTCAAATGCACCCTCTTCGCTCATCTCCAGCCCCAACACAGTCGCGCTGCGGCCAACGATATGCTGCAAATCGGAAACTCCGTAAAACTCCAGGCGCTGCACAATGCCGAAACGGTCACGCAGGGGCGAAGTCAGAGAACCGGCTCGGGTGGTTGCGCCAATCAGGGTAAATGGCGGCAAATCGATTTTAATTGAACGCGCTGCCGGGCCTTCGCCAATCATGATATCGAGTTGGTAATCTTCCATTGCCGGGTAAAGCACTTCTTCGACAACCGGCGATAAACGGTGGATTTCATCGATAAATAAAACGTCATGGGGTTCGAGGTTGGTCAGCATTGCCGCCAAATCACCTGCCTTTTCCAGCACAGGGCCGGAGGTGGTTCGCAGGTTCACGCCCATTTCGTTGGCAACGATATTCGCCAGTGTGGTTTTACCCAACCCTGGCGGGCCAAAAATTAACAGATGATCGAGCGCATCCCCACGCAGTTTTGCCGCCTGGATGAAAATCTCCATTTGCGATGTAACCTGCGGCTGGCCGACGTAATCCGCCAAAAAACGCGGGCGAATCGCGCGGTCAATTAATTCATCAGGGGTGATAGTATCTGGCGAAACCAGACGGTCTGCTTCAATCATCCTTCATCTACCTCAGGGGCTTTAAAGTGCTGCGCGGAGTGCTTCACGAATCAGGGTTTCGCAATCGGCACCGGCCTTGCCAACTTTGCTGATCATGCGACTGGCTTCTTGTGGTTTATAGCCCAGCGATACCAACGCCGCAACGGCTTCCTGTTCGGCGTCGTCAGTGGCTCCGCTTTCCGGCGCAGTCAGCACCAGGTCTGATGCTGGAGTAAACAGGTCGCCATGCATGCCTTTGAAGCGGTCTTTCATTTCTACAATCAAACGCTCCGCGGTCTTTTTACCTACTCCCGGCAGTTTGACCAGAGAACCAATTTCTTCACGCTCAACAGCATTCACGAACTGTTGTGCAGACATACCTGAAAGGATTGCCAGCGCCAGTTTAGGGCCAACGCCATTCACTTTGATAAGCTCGCGGAACAGGGTACGTTCTTGTTTGTTATTAAAACCGTAGAGCAGTTGCGCGTCTTCACGTACTACAAACTGGGTAAACACCACAGCTTCTTTGCCGATTTCCGGTAATTCATAGAAGCAAGTCATTGGCATGTGTACTTCATATCCAACGCCGCCCACTTCCATCAATACCAGCGGTGGTTGCTTTTCCAGGATGATGCCTCTGAGTCGTCCAATCACACTGCTTCCCCTACGGTTGCGTAAAAAATTTTGCCTATCATATAAAAAAGGCTGGATAGATATCCAGCCCTATTTATTTTAAACGTCCTCGGGAGAGATTGAGTCGAGACTCACTCATCTGCATCGAGTTCTGCGTCACGTGGCAATGCGTGATGGCAATCGCCAGTGCATCTGCCGCATCCGCTTGCGGATTCGCAGATAGTTTCAGCAAGGTCCGCACCATATGCTGCACCTGGCTTTTTTCAGCACTACCAATGCCAACGACCGTCTGTTTAACCTGACGAGCCGCATACTCAAACACCGGCAAATCATGGTTTACAGCAGCGACAATCGCCGCGCCACGCGCCTGGCCGAGTTTCAGTGCGGAATCCGCGTTCTTCGCCATAAATACCGATTCGATGGCGAAATATTCAGGCTGGAACTGGGTGATAATTTCGCTCACCCCCGCGTAGATAAGCTTCAAACGCGAGGGTAAGTCGGTAACCTGAGTACGAATACAGCCGCTACCTAAATAGGTAAGTTGCCTACCAGTCTGGCGAATTACGCCATAACCGGTAACGCGTGACCCCGGATCGATGCCGAGAATAATCGCCATCACGCGTCTCCCTGGAAGGAAAATACCCTATAGATTTCAAGTCGCAGGAAGGCGGCTGCGCAGCAAATCCCCAAGAGCGTAGTCATGCTACGTGATTGGGGTGAGCGAGCAAAGCCAACGCATCTGCGAATTGAAAGATGACGGGTATCATTACAGCGTTGCCGCAACCTCGTCAGAGATCTCACCGTTGTGATAAACCTCTTGCACGTCATCACAGTCTTCCAACATGTCGATAAGACGCATCAATTTCGGTGCGGTTTCTGCATCCATATCGGCTTTGGTCGATGGGATCATAGAGATTTCGGCTTCGTCTGCTTTAAGACCTGCAGCTTCAAGCGCGTCACGTACTGCACCCATTTCTTCCCAGGCAGTGAACACGTCGATTGCGCCGTCGTCGTAAGAAACAACGTCTTCAGCACCCGCTTCCAGAGCAGCTTCCATCACGGTGTCTTCATCTTTGCCAGGAGCATAAGAGATAACGCCTTTTTTGGTGAACAGGTAGGCTACAGAGCCATCAGTTCCCAGGTTACCACCGCATTTGTTGAACGCGTGACGTACTTCAGCCACGGTACGGTTACGGTTATCACTCAGGCATTCAACCATGACAGCTGAACCACCAGGACCGTAACCTTCATAAATGATGGTTTCCATATTGGTGTCTTCGTCGCCACCCACACCACGTGCGATTGCACGGTTTAACGTGTCACGCGTCATGTTGTTGGATAACGCTTTATCAATCGCCGCACGCAGACGTGGGTTAGAACCCGGATCGCCGCCGCCAAGACGGGCTGCAGTTACCAGCTCACGGATAATTTTGGTGAAAATTTTACCGCGTTTGGAATCCTGCGCAGCTTTGCGGTGCTTTGTGTTGGCCCACTTACTATGACCTGCCATAAAAATATCTCCAAAATAGCTACCTGACGGCAGCATTAATTACAAACTCTTCAATCGCTTCCCGGTTGCTCCACGACTTGGTCATAGCAGCCGCAGCTTGTGCGTCGGTCCACTCCCAGGCCAGATGTTCCGAGATGGAAATCAGCCGTTCGTTTGGCAGCGCAAGACAGAACCAATATTCCGTGTTGCGCGTAATTCCCGGGGCATAGCGATGACGCAAATGTGTAAAAATCTCGAACTCAACACAGCGCTGGCAGTCAATCAAGGTCAGTTGCTCTGAGACAACATCGATATCGACCTCTTCCTTTACTTCACGCTGCGCGGCATACAGCGCGGTTTCACCCTCTTCAATGCTGCCGGTAACCGACTGCCAGAATTCAGGATCATCGCGCCGCTGTAACATGAGCACCCGTCCGGTGTCTTGAGCATAAATGACCACTAACACCGAAACGGGAGGCTTAAAGGCCATTTATTCTTTCTCAGCCTTTTTAATGACTGCTACACCCAGTTCAGCCAGCGCTGTTGGGTTGGCAAAGCTTGGTGCTTCAGTCATCAGGCACGCTGCTGCTGTTGTTTTCGGGAACGCGATAACATCACGGATGTTGTCGGTGCCGGTCAGCAGCATAGTCAGACGGTCCAGACCAAACGCCAGGCCTGCATGCGGTGGAGTACCGTATTTCAGCGCATCAAGCAGGAAGCCAAACTTCTCGCGTTGATCTTCCTCGGTGATACCCAGAATGCCGAACACAGTCTGCTGCATCTGGCCGTTGTGGATACGCACGGAACCGCCACCCACTTCGTAACCGTTGATCACCATATCGTAAGCGTTGGCAACCGCCGCTTCCGGATCTGCCGCCAGTTGTTCTGGGGACATATCTTTCGGCGCGGTGAACGGGTGATGCATCGCGGTCAGGCCGCCTTCGCCGTTGTCTTCAAACATTGGGAAGTCGATAACCCACAGCGGCGCCCATGCTTTTTCATCGGTGATGCTCAGATCTTTACCGATTTTCAGACGCAGTGCGCCAAGCGCATCGGCAACCACTTTCTTGTTGTCTGCGCCGAAGAAGATCATGTCGCCATCTTGTGCACCGGAGCGGGCCAGAATAGCTTCAACGATTTCTGCGTTCAGGAATTTAGCTACCGGGCTGGTGATGCCTTCGATGCCTTTCGCACGCTCGGTCACTTTGATGTAAGCCAGACCTTTCGCGCCGTAAATTTCAATGAACTTGCCGTAGTCGTCAATCTGTTTACGGCTTAACTGTGCGCCACCTGGCACTCGCAGTGCGGCAACGCGGCCTTTAGCATCATTTGCCGGGCCCGCGAACACTTTAAACTCAACGTCTTTGAGCAGGTCAGCAACATCCACCAGCTCCATTGGGTTACGCAGGTCGGGTTTATCAGAACCATAACGACGCTCTGCTTCGGCGAAAGTCATGATTGGGAAGCTGCCGAGGTCAACGTTTTTCACGTCTAACCACATATCGCGAACCAGTTTTTCCATCACTTCACGCACTTGTGGTGCAGTCATGAAGGAAGTTTCTACGTCGATCTGGGTAAATTCAGGCTGACGGTCAGCACGTAAATCTTCGTCACGGAAGCATTTAACAATCTGATAGTAGCGGTCAAAACCAGACATCATCAGCAACTGTTTGAACAGCTGTGGAGATTGCGGCAGTGCGTAGAATTTACCTTTGTGAACACGGCTCGGCACCAGGTAGTCACGCGCACCTTCTGGCGTGGCTTTGGTCAGCATTGGGGTTTCGATATCAAGGAAACCGTGGTCATCCATAAAGCGGCGCACGAAGCTGGTGATTTTCGCACGGGTCTTCAGGCGGTTTGCCATTTCAGGGCGACGCAGGTCCAGATAACGGAATTTCAGACGCGCTTCTTCGGTGTTGACGTGGTTGGAGTCCAGCGGCAGCGCTTCAGAACGGTTGATGATGTTCAGGTCGGTGGCGAAAACTTCTACCGCACCGGTTGCCATATCTTTGTTGATGTTTTTCTCATCACGCGGACGCACGGTGCCGGTGATCTGGATGCAGAACTCATTACGCAGTTCGGAAGCAAGCTGGAACGCATCCTGACGATCCGGGTCGAAAAACACCTGCACGATGCCTTCGCGATCGCGCATATCAATAAAGATAAGGCTACCGAGGTCACGACGACGATTGACCCAACCACACAGTGTTACTTGTTGTCCCACATGGGATTGATTGAGCTGCCCGCAATATACTGTACGCATGAGATATCCCTTAAATTAGCCGCTCACTGTCCAATACCTGCAACGGTGGCCACTATTTTTGTCTGTCAGATATAGTTGAAAAAAGGGGGCTATTATACTGGAAATATTGCCCCACGATAAGAACTGACGCGTCTCAAAACGCCTTGTTTAGCCTATTCTCACAAAAATTAACAAAATTTGTAAACGATCGCGTTCAGGTTCCATCGTAAGGTATTACGCGATAACCCCATTTTGACCCGGAGTCACCGAATGTTAGAACTGAATACTTCCAAAACCGCACTTGTCGTTATTGATTTGCAGGAAGGTATCCTGCCGTTTGCGGGTGGCCCGCACAGTGCACAGGATGTGGTGGCTCGTTCAGCCAGGCTGGCTGAAAAATTCCGCGCTAATGGCGCACCGGTGATTATGGTTCGAGTGGGCTGGTCAAAGGACTTTGCCGAAGCGCTCAAGCAACCGGTTGATGCACAAGCTGGTGCGCATGCGCTGCCTGATAACTGGTGGATTTACCCGCAGGCGCTGGGTAAAAAAGACACTGATATTGAGGTAACTAAACGCCAGTGGGGCGCATTCTACGGCACCGATCTCGAGCTTCAACTGCGCCGCCGTGGTATCGACACTATTGTGCTGTGCGGGATTTCCACCAACATCGGCGTCGAATCCACCGCGCGTAACGCCTGGGAATTAGGCTTTAACCTGGTCATTGCCGAAGACGCGTGCAGTGCCGCCAGCAGCGAACAACACCAGGGCAGCATGACAAATATCTTCCCGCGTATTGGCCGCGTTCGCAGCACTGACGAGGTAGTTGCAGCACTGTGATATATGTCGGCCTTCCACAATGGTCGCATCCAAAATGGGTGCGACTGGGCATTACTTCACTTGAAGATTACGCTCGCCATTTCAATTGCGTGGAAGGCAACACCACGCTGTACGCGCTTCCCAAAGCAGAAACGGTATTACGCTGGCGCGAAATGACCGACGATAATTTTCGTTTCTGCTTTAAATTCCCGGCGACGATTTCCCACAATGCGGCATTACGCCAGTGTGGCGATTTAACCGCCGAGTTTCTTGAGCGAATGTCACCGCTGGCAAATCGCATCGGGCAATACTGGCTCCAGCTTCCGGCTGCATTTGGGCCGTCAGATTTACCTGCTTTGTGGAATTTCCTCGATTCGTTACCGCAAGATTTCACCTACGGCGTGGAAGTTCGCCACCCTTCTTTCTTCGATAAAAGTGCCGATGAGCAAGCGTTTAATCGGGGTTTACATCAGCGTGGTGTTAACCGGGTTATTCTCGATAGCCGCCCGGTTCACAGCGCCAAACCCCACAACGAAGCGATTCGTGACGCGCAGCGTAAAAAACCTAAAGTGCCGGTTCATGCGCTTGTCACGGCAAATAACCCTTTGGTGCGTTTTATCGGCAGCGACGATATGCACCAAAACCAGCTTTTTTTTGATGTCTGGTTAAAAACGCTATCAAAATGGACGGAAAGCACCACCCCCTACCTGTTTTTGCACACCCCAGATATCGGCCTGGTTCAAGACCTGGTTCATACGCTATGGCCGGGTTTGCAACAGGCTTTTCCGGCATTGGGCAATGAACCGGCGATTCCAAAGCAAAACTCACTATTTTAGTAATAGCGACAGTTAACAGGTTGCACTGCTATCATAGGCGGTGCTGGAACTATCTCTAAAGGATGTGGGTATGGTAAGCGCGCTCTACGCCGTGTTGGGTGCTTTGTTGCTAATTAAGTTCTCGTTTGATGTTGTTCGTATGCGTTTGCAGTACCGCGTCTCATATGGTGACGGTGGTTTTAGCGAACTCCAGAGCGCAATTAGAATTCATGGTAATGCGGTGGAATATATTCCAGTCGCGTTGCTGCTTTTATTACTGATGGAAATGAACGGCGCAGAAACCTGGATGGTGCATGTCTGCGGGCTGCTGCTCATTGCTGGTCGCCTGATGCATGCGTATGGTTTTCACCATCGCTTAATCCGCTGGCGTCGCTCCGGTATGAGTGCAACATGGAGCTCTTTAATCCTGATGGTGCTGGCTAATCTATGGTATATGCCATGGGAGTTGGTTTTCTCGCTGCATTAACGCAAAATATGCCCCTTTCGAATTTCCGGATTTAACGTTATGTCTGACCGCGATACGCTGTTTTCCGCCCCGATCGCCAAATTAGGTGACTGGACCTTTGATGAACGCGTGGCTGAAGTGTTCCCCGATATGATTCAACGATCGGTGCCTGGCTACTCCAACATCATTTCTATGATTGGTATGCTGGCGGAGCGCTTTGTGGCACCGGGTAGCCAGGTTTATGACCTTGGCTGTTCGCTTGGTGCGGCAACGTTATCCGTGCGTCGTAACATCCAGCATGACAACTGCAAAATTATCGCGGTAGATAACTCCCCTGCAATGGTCGAGCGCTGCCGACGCCATCTTGATGCGTTTAAAGCGCAAACCCCTGTCGATGTTATAGAAGGTGATATCCGCGATATCGTTATCGAAAATGCGTCGTTGGTGGTGCTGAACTTCACCCTGCAATTTCTTGAACCCGATGACCGCAAATTGCTGCTGGAAAAAATCTACAAGGGTCTGAACCCGGGTGGCGCGTTAGTGCTGTCGGAAAAATTCAGTTTTGAAGATGGTGAAGTGGGTGAATTGCTGTTCAACATGCACCACGATTTTAAACGCGCGAACGGCTATAGCGAGCTGGAAATCAGCCAAAAACGCAGCATGCTGGAAAACGTCATGCTCACCGACTCTGTCGAAACACATAAAAAACGCCTCAAACAAGCCGGATTTGACCACGCAGAATTATGGTTCCAGTGCTTTAACTTTGGCTCTTTAGTTGCACTGAAATCAGGAACATCTGCATGATCGACTTTGGTAATTTTTATCAGCTTATTGCGAAAAGCCCGCTGGCTCCGTGGTTAGAAACCCTGCCTGCACAAATTGCTACCTGGCAGCGTGAGAACCTGCACGGCCAGTTCAAGCACTGGTACAACACTGTTGAATACCTGCCGGAACTGGTGCCATATCGCCTGGATTTATTGCACAGCGTCACCGCTGAGTCTGAAACACCACTCAGCGATGGGCAGCGCCTGGGGATTGAAAAGTTACTGCGTAACCTGATGCCATGGCGCAAAGGGCCATATTCTCTGTATGGCGTAGACATCGATACCGAATGGCGTTCCGACCTGAAATGGGATCGCGTTTTACCGCATATCTCCCCGCTTACCGGGCGCACAATTCTGGATGTCGGCTGCGGTAGCGGTTACCACCTGTGGCGGATGATTGGTGCGGGTGCACACCTCGCGGTGGGTATCGACCCGATGCAGTTGTTTATTTGCCAGTTTGAAGCGGTACGTAAACTGCTGGGTAACGACCAACGTGCCCAGGTGCTGCCGCTTGGTATCGAACAGCTTCCTGAACTCAATATCTTTGATACCGTGTTCTCGATGGGCGTGCTTTATCACCGCCGCTCCCCACTCGACCATCTTTATCAGCTAAAAAATCAGCTCGCTAAAGATGGTGAGCTGGTGCTGGAAACGCTGGTTGTGGAAGGCGATGAGAATACAGTGTTGGTGCCGGGCGAGCGTTACGCGCAAATGCGCAACGTTTACTACATCCCATCTGCTCTGGCGTTGAAAAACTGGCTGGAGAAGTGTGGTTTTGTCGACGTGAAAATTGTCGATCATTGCTATACCACAAGCGAAGAACAGCGTCGTACTAGCTGGTTGACCACCGAATCACTGGCCGACTTCCTTGATCCGAACGATGCGAGCAAAACCATAGAAGGTTATCCAGCCCCACTGCGCGCCGTTCTGGTGGCCCGTAAGCCATAATTATTTAAGGCCACGGAATGTGGCCTTACTTATTTCGCCTCAAATCCAAGCGCCCGAATGACTTCTTGCATCGCACTACCCGTCAATTCAGAACGCTGAATCTTACTATTAGCTGACATGGCTCTGACAACACCCGCAATGACAACATGTTTGGGTTCCTGGCCAAGATCGCGCATCTCAAGCACCACCTTCCCAACAACACGACACATTTCATCGTAAAGTTCTTTATCTGTGATACTCATACCGCCCTCCATTGTTTAGAGGGAGCCTAACACGTTTAAATCATTAAAATAAAAAAAGCCCCAGCAAAACGCCGGGGCCTGGTACGAGCAACATCACATGGGCGACATGATGCGCGGTTAAAATCTTTAAGTGTCAGGCTGCAGTCTTCCCTGCAACCAACACCGCTTTCATTGCTGCCACTACATCACCATCAACGCAGTAACGATTAAACTCATCGGCTTCCGCATCGGCACTCATCGACACACCCGCTTTACGGTAACGCATCGGCGATGGCACGGTCTGCCCGGCTGAACTGTGCATTTCCTCAATGCCTTGATCGACAAACTTTTTCAAGTTGCTCAATCGCACGCCAGCACCGGCCATAATGATTGGAGCACGGGAATGCTGTTTTAGTTCCCTAAGTAATGAAAGTCCTAATTCCGCATTCTGCTGTTGGCCTGAAGTCAGGATACGCGCCACGCCTAAATCGGTGAGTTGTTCCAACGCCTGGTGGGGGTTATGGCACATATCAAACGCCCGGTGGAAAGTCACCGCCATACCTTTAGCCTGCTCCATAACTCGCTTCATGCGAGGTACATCAACATGCCCTTCCCCGTCTAACATACCGATTACCAGTCCCGGATAACCGAGCTTGCGGACGAAAGCGATATCTTCAAGCATGGTTTCGAACTCGGCATCGGTGTAACAAAAATCACCGCCGCGCGGGCGAATAATTGGATGCACAGGTATCGAAACTCGTTCTTTCACTTTACGCAGCACTCCGGCGGAAGGGGTCAAACCACCCTCTTTGGGGGCTGAACATAATTCAAGCCTGTCCGCTCCGGCAAGTTGCGCTGTGACCGCACAGTCAATTCCGTAACAACATATCTCAAGCAAAGGCATTGATTACTCCTTAAAAATCTTTAGCCTGGCGGTTGTGTCATGGGTTCAGAATGATAATCTGAAAATCACGATCCCAAAAAGGTAATAGCTAATCATGATGGCATTCAATTTTGATGAAGGCATCGACCGCCGTCACAGCGACAGTTCGAAGTGGAATAAATATGGTGATGAAGTGTTACCTATGTGGGTGGCAGATATGGATTTTCGCTCACCACCTTGTATTCTCGAAGCCCTTCATAAACGCGTAGATCACGGCATTTTTGGTTACGGTAACCGACCGCAAGATTTAGTTGATGTTGTCGTTGAAAGAATGTCCAGCCGCTACCAGTGGCAGATTAAACCAGAGTGGATCGTCTTTTTACCTGGCATTGTCGCGGGCCTTAATTTGAGTGTTCGTGCCTTTACGGCCCCCGATGAAATTACCATTGCGCCGACACCGATTTACCCTCCATTCCGAAAGTCATCTGCATTTGCCAATCGTTCACAACTCAACGCGCCACTGCGCCTTGAAAATGGCCGCTGGGTTATGGATTTGCAGGCACTGGAATCTCAGCTAACCGGAAAAGAAAAATTGCTGATGTTGTGCAACCCGCAAAATCCAGGCGGCACCATCTATACTCGTGAGGAGTTACAGCAGCACCTGGCATTCGCCCAACGCCACAACATGATTGTCTGTTCTGATGAGATTCATTGTGATTTGCTGCTTGATCCCGGTGCGAAACACATTCCTTTTGCCACACTGAGCCACGACGCAGAACAGCGTTCTATCACGCTGCTTTCACCGTCCAAAACTTTCAACATTGCAGGGCTTGGCGCATCACTGGCGATAATCCCTGATCCGCAATTGCGTAAGCAATTTAATACGGTTCGCGATGGGATTGTACCGAGTGTGGATGTGCTGGCGCTGACTGCCGCCACCGCAGCGTGGCGCGATGGTGAACCGTGGTTGCAAGAGTTACTGCCCTATCTGCGTCGAAATCGCGACACTTTGGTGAGTGCCGTGAATAATATGCCTGGCCTTACGATGGCATCGCCACCCGCCACTTATCTCGGATGGGTGGATGCAAGCACTCTGCCGGTAGCAAATCCGACGCTATTCTTCCAGAAAGCGGGGCTGGGTTTCTCGCCAGGGGCTGATTTTGGCGAAGCGAAATTCGTGCGAATTAACTTTGGCTGCACCTCAGCAACGCTTAATGAAGCCATTAAACGTATGGAAGCAGCCGTGAAATCAGTCTGCTAGTTCGCTGGCAACGATCTCTTCAATACTCCATGGATGGAATTTGATGGTGATTTTGCCGTCGGTCACTGCAAGCGTTGGGTTTGGCAAGCGCTCGCGTTCGCCTTTTGGCGAACTGGTTTTCACTGAAATTCCGGTCTGGCGTAAACCCGCGTCAGACATTAAATCCAGCGCTCGGGCATTTAGCGTTTCAGGCTCCCCGGGCAGCACAATTTCTACATGCTCCCAACCTTCGTGCGGATAGCGTTTTTCACCCGGCCACGGCAGTTCCACCACGCTAAATTCCCAGTGCGCCACGCAAACTGGCTCGTCTAATTTGAACAAGCAAATTGGCCGATCATTAATGATATTTTCTGACAGCAATGTGCCGCACTTTTCCAGGCCTGCACGCCAGCGTTCCGCCGTCGTATTCTGATGGCAACGCAGAGAAATGTGATCGGCGTCAAGCGGCGCAATCTCCAAATCAAGCCGAGCGGCAAGTTCTGTTAACGCTTGTGTAAATCGCGGGAGATCCGCTGAAATATCATTCAGTTCTGCAATTGTCTGCCAGTTGGCCATCACCCTATCCTCTGAAGTCACGAATGCGGGCTAATCTACCAATTTAGGCAGATATCACCAACACCCGAAACGTGGCTATATTTCTGAATGGTTATTCACTATACCGTTGATATTAGTCCAGGGCGCACCGGGCAAGGCTTTTGCTGACTAAGGGGGATAAATACAGTTATACTTACGCCCTAATTTTATCCCCAATGATACGGCTGCTGTAAAAGTCACGGCAGCCCTTAGCAAAAAGTAAGGTATCCCGGTGAATATTCAGGCTCTTCTCTCAGATAAAGTCAGTCAGGCACTGATTGCCGCAGGTGCACCTGCGGATTGCGAACCGCAGGTTCGTCAGTCAGCAAAAGTTCAGTTCGGCGACTATCAGGCCAATGGCGTGATGTCAGTTGCAAAATCACTGGGCAAGCCACCACGACAAGTCGCAGAGTTGGTCATTGCCAATCTGGATTTGACCGGAATTGCCAGCAAAGTTGAAATCGCCGGCCCAGGCTTTATCAACATTTTCCTCGACCCAGCATTCCTTGCGAAGAGTGTCGACGAAGCAGTTGCTTCTGACCGCGTAGGCGTGAATACCGTTGCACCACAAACCATCGTGGTCGACTATTCCGCACCAAACGTAGCGAAAGAGATGCACGTCGGCCATATCCGCTCCACTATCATTGGTGATGCTGCGGTGCGTACGCTGGAATTCCTCGGCCATAAAGTTATCCGGGCCAACCATGTGGGTGACTGGGGCACACAGTTCGGGATGCTGATCGCGTATCTTGAAAAGCAGCAGCAAGAAAACGCAGGTGAGATGGCGCTGGCCGACCTGGAAGAGTTCTATCGTGCAGCCAAGAAACACTACGATGAAGACGCAGAATTTGCTGAACGTGCTCGTGCATACGTCGTGAAACTGCAAGGCGGCGACGAATACTGCCGTGAAATGTGGCGTAAGCTTGTCGATATCACCATGACACAGAATCAGCAAACCTACGATCGCCTTAACGTGACGCTGACCCGTGATGATGTAATGGGTGAAAGTCTTTATAACCCAATGCTGCCAGGCATCGTGGCTGATCTTAAGGCGAAAGGTCTTGCGGTCGAGAGCGAAGGCGCAACCGTGGTTTACCTGGATGAGTTCAAGAACAAAGACGGCGACCCAATGGGCGTTATCATCCAGAAAAAAGATGGCGGCTATCTCTACACCACCACCGATATTGCCTGTGCGAAATATCGCTATGAAACCCTGCATGCAGACCGCGTGCTTTACTTTATCGACTCCCGCCAGCATCAGCACCTGATGCAAGCATGGACCATCGTGCGTAAAGCCGGTTACGTTCCAGAATCTGTCACCCTGGAACACCAGATGTTTGGCATGATGCTGGGCAAAGACGGCAAGCCGTTCAAAACCCGTTCTGGCGGCACGGTAAAACTGACCGATCTGCTCGACGAAGCCATGGAACGTGCGCGTAATCTGGTGGCAGAGAAAAACCCGAACATGCCTGCGGATGAACTGGAAGCGTTAGCGAAATCCGTCGGTATTGGCGCAGTGAAATACGCCGACCTGTCGAAAAGCCGCACCACCGATTACATCTTTGACTGGGACAACATGTTGGCCTTCGAAGGCAACACCGCGCCGTATATGCAATATGCATACACTCGCGTGCTGTCTGTGTTCCGCAAAGCTGAGATTGATGAAGCTGAGCTGCTCAAAGCGCCGGTAGTGATTCGTGAAGACCGCGAAGCACAGTTAGCTGCACGCCTGCTGCAATTTGAAGAAACGCTGAATGTGGTTGCGCGTGATGGCACACCGCACGTGATGTGTACTTACTTGTACGACGTGGCAGGCTTGTTCTCTGGCTTCTACGAGCACTGCCCAATTCTGGCCGCCGACTCGGAAGAAGCGCGTAACAGCCGCCTGAAACTGGCTCTGTTAACCGCGAAAACGCTGAAGCTTGGTCTGGATACCCTGGGTATCGAAACTGTAGAACGTATGTAAGTTCCTAATTTCAGTACCCTAAATAATTCGAGTTGCAGGAAGGCGGCAATTGAGAGAATCCCGATGAGCTTACACTAGTAAGTGATTCGGGTGAACGAAAGCAGCCAACACACCTGCAACTTGAAGTATGACGGGTACTTGTTAGCGAACAATCCCCCGCGCTGACCGCGCAAAAAAACGATCATAAAGGCCAATCACCGGGAAATCACTCTCCAGTATTTTCAACGACCTCTTCACTTCTTCTATCGACAACGCCTGGTTGTAAAAACGCTCATACAATGTATGAATCAAATCCTGCTGTTCTGGCTCTAACGCCTGAAACGCTTTCGAACTTGCGTTGATACCCAGCGGCACAGCGCGGTTACCACCAGCCGTCACAAACGGCGGCACATCCTGAACCACTGCTGATTGGTCGAGGATCTTAACCCCACTTGCCAATATGCAAAATTGATGGATAGCACACATAAAGCCTATCTGCGCATCATCATCAAGCTCAACGTGCCCGGCAAGCCCACTGTTATCAGCAATCAATGTGCCATTACCGACCACACAATCATGACCAATATGGACACAATTCAAAAAGCGATTGTCATTACCGATGATAGTGGTGCTAAGCCCCTGAACTGTTCCACGATGAATAGTGGCATTTTTGCCAATCTGATTCCGGTCACCAATAACGACCGTCGTGGGTTCACCGGCATATTTAAGGTCCTGATTCGCATCACCTATGGATGAAAACTGGCCGAAAGTATTGTTACAGCCGATTGTTGTCAGGCCATTAATCACCGAATAAGCACCGACAACAGTTCCTTCGCCTATCACTACACCTGCGGAAATAACACAAAACGGGCCAATACTTACATGCGCACCGAGCACCACACCCGGCTCCACAATACTATTACTGGCAACCCGGGCTAACGGGGAAATAGACATCAATTTATCCTGATGACGGCACGAAACGGAGAACGCCTGTCATCGTTTAGTTATTAATCCAGACCGGGGATCAACAAGAAAGGAGGGACGAAAGAGAAGCTCCGCTTCGCCATTCGCATTATCGTTAAGGAGGGTGAAAACCAGTGAAGGGCTTATCGACAGCGGCAGCATAATGAATTGCGTCACACATTACGCCATTTATTTATTATTAAATTGGAGGAACTTTATGGGGTTTGCCCGCAGGTTTGATTTAGCAGTAATTTGCAGGCCTGGTTCCCCAGGCCTGTTGTATGCGCTTACAAATAAAGTCTCAAATACTCACCCATACAGAGGATCGCCATCGCCTGTCCGTACGGCATTGAGGTCAGCGGGATTTGGCGATAAAACTCCAGGTTACTGCCCATTCCCGTGCCAAACGAAACCTGCAACAACTCACCTTCCGGGGAGATATTTTTGACGATACCTTTCATCGCCTTTTCTGCCACTTCTGCATACTCTTTGCCGATATAGCGCTTACGAATGCCTTTCAGAATGCCGTAGGCAAAACCGGCAGTCGCGGATGCCTCCAGATACGAATGTGGGTCGTCAAGCAAGGTGTGCCACAAACCACTGTCGTCCTGGCATTTTGCCAACGCAGCAACCTGATTTTCCAGCACCTGTACCAGATAGCGACGCACCGCGTTGTTCTCAGGTAAGTCCACCAGTTCAAGGAAATCAGGGATCACGATAGTCAACCAGCTGTTGCCACGCGCCCAACGCGCATTGGCAAAGTTATGATGGCCTTCGTAACTCCAGCCGTGAAACCACAGACCGGTTTCGCGATCCATCAAATTCTGCACATGCAGCAGGAACTGATACGTCGCCTCTTCCACATACTCTGGGCGATTCAGCAATTTGCCAATTTTTGCCAGTGGCAATACGGTCATCATCAGCGTGTCGTCCCACATCTGCTGATGATTCTCTTCCGCAAGCGTAATGTGCTGCATTCCGCCGTGTTCGGTACGCGGCATTTCATACATTGCCCACTCAGCCCAGCTTTCAAGCCAGGGTAAGTAAGATGGATCGCGCGTTTCTTCGTAGCGGTAGGCCAGCGTCAGGAACGGTGCCATGGTATTGACGTTTTTGGTGGTAGCACCTTCTGCGAAACGGTCTGCAAACCAGCTATCAATAATTTCGCACATCTTCTTTTCACCGGTCTGGCGATAATACTGATACATGCCGTACAAACCGACGCCGTGCGTCCACTCCCAACCTGCCCAACCTTTGGTATCAATGACTCGTCCGTCATCCAGTCGCAGCAAGAATTGGCCCGTTTCATCCTTAATATTAATCAGATTATCCGTCACCTTGTGGATCAGGGTTTTCAGCTCATCCCGGGCAATAAAATGCTCCGGCTGGCACAGTAAAGGGCTGTGTTTGACGGGATAAATAATCATTAACTTAACCTCTGTGATGATGTATTCGAACGCATTGCAGCAGCCTCTTTCAATGACGGAGCCGCAGGTTTATTACGGTTGAGATAGCCAATATTGTTGTTGCCCCAAAGCGTGTCGTAAGGCATACCAGCCAACATTTCGACAGTGGCGCGAGCTTGTGGCGTGGTTGCTTCCGGAACCGGACGGCCCGCAACACGCATCTTCGCCGTCTCTTCACGTAATACGCTATGAGTTTGTAAATTGAGTTTAAAGCGCAGAGAAACTAAGAAACCGCACGCCAAAACAGCGACTGTGCCAAAGCTCAGGATCATCAGAATGGTGTGGCTTACCGCTGGCGGCTGTACGGCCTGGCCGGAAACAAAGCCAGAAAGCTGCATCACGATACCCACCAGCATCACGGCCCCTGCCTGAGAAGCTTTACGCGTCAGCGTCATAATGCCTGCGAAGATCCCTTCACGACGCTGGCCGGTAATCACTTCATCAACATCAGCAATATAGGTGTAGGTATTCCACGGCACATAGTTGATGCCACCACGGCCCAAACCGGCGATAGCAGAAACCAACATCAGCAGTGAGAAGACATCGCTTAATCCCGCGTAATACAACAATGCGTAAGAGATGGAACTCAGGCCAAAGAGCACTACAACCATACGGTAGGACGGCGCCGGGCCATATTTGATACACAGAGGAATCATGCCGATAACCGCGATAAATTGCAGAATCGCCATAGTGCCGAGCAAGCTGGAAGCCATGCTTGCACTTTGCATCAGCACAAACACCACATAGTAGGTAAACACGGCGTTGAACACATCCTGAGCAATATAACCGCCCAAATACATGCCCAAGTGTTGGCGGAAGATCTTAACGCGCAGCGTAGAAGTCAGTTCAACGTTCAGGCGCTTCATACTCTGCGCAAACGTCAGGGTTTTCTTCTCTTCTTCTGCACGCAGTGCCGCTTCTGTCCAGTCTGAACGAGGGCGCTCCCAGGTGAAGAACCAGACAAATGTCAGCACGATGGCACATATTGTGGCGAAGACCAGACTTGAGTAGAAGAAGGAGACTGCGTTGTCTTTCCCAAAGTGATTTAACAAAATACCCGGCAGGAAGGCGGCAAGAATTGCGGAGAGTTGCGCCATTGAGATACGTGCGCCGGAGAATTTGGTTTTCTGTTTGAAGTCATCGGTCATTTCCGGAACCAGTGTTTCATACGGCACCAGAATCATGGTGTAGACCACATCAAAAATCAGATAGGTCACCAGGTAATACCAATAACTCATCTCCCCAACCCACATAAAACTGTAGCTGAAGACCAGCGGGATACCGAGCAATATAAAGAATTTACGACGACCAAAACGTTTACCAAGCCAGGTAGAACCAAAGTTATCGGTCAGGAAGCCCATCAGCGGACTGACGACCGCATCCAGCACCCTCGCCATAGCGAAAATAAACGTTGCTTCAATCGGTGAAAGGCCACAGAAGGTAGTATAGAAGTAGAGCAACCAGGCGGCGGTGAGTGCCGTCGTCCCCGCCCCGAGAAAATCCCCGGAGCCGTAGGCAAGATAATTTGCCAATCCAATCTTACGTGTTTTCATTGCCGTCAAACCCCGTTAATTTTTTTATGGAGATTGCACGTCCCGGTACCTGTCGGGCTTGCGAGAACCTTACCTTGCTAAGGTAGAAGGACGGGGCAATTGAAACCTTTCCATTTTTGCCATGGTTTGATGAATGGTGGCAAAAATACAAAGTGTCTCAGTACTCGCATCACCGATTTATAAAACAGGGGTTTGTTTTTATCAAAAGCAGGGATTGAAAATGAGATCCGGAAGGTGAAAAGCCGCATCAGCGATGCGGCTTTAAAGACTATTTGTAATTCACGATAACCTGATTGCTACGAACTTTCAGTGCCGGGAAAAGAGCGCCGCCACCAGGAACTTCCCAGACAAACCGCAGCGGCTCATTTGCCGCCACATTGGTCAATCCACGCGTCGTACCGCTCTGCCCTTCAATTTCGGCACAGCGAGTCAGCGAGCACAGCCGGACATTTAACCCCGCAGGCGTCGGCCCAATCAGCTCATAACGCCAGGCGACCATCGTCATTACCCCATTCACGGGTTGCGAAGGTGCCAGAGCACGGGATGATGCTGAAGTGCCCCGATGGCTAAGCGTGGCACCCACGCCACTGGCCTGCCATGCTCCTTCACCTGCGGCATGGGTCATTAAAGGGAAGAGAATCAGCAATAACAGGCGGCTCATTATTTCGCTCCAATGGTCGCAGTCATACGGATGTTACGGTTTTCAGAAAGCTCAAGGCTTGAAAGCACCATGAGTTGCGGCAGACTGCGACGTAAGAAACGCGCCAGCAATGGTCGCAGCGCATGGTTAACCAACAACACCGGCGGTGCACCGAGCATTTCCTGGCGTTTCAGCGCCTCCTGAGCTTGCTCCAGCAAGCGATCGGCAAGGCCAGGTTCTAACCCACCGCCCCCCTGCAATGCCTGCAATAACAAACGCTCAAGTGCCGCATCCAGGCCAATGACTTGCACTTCACCATTACCTGGGAACCATTGCTGAGTAATCGCCCTTCCCAGCGCTACACGCACTACCGCTGTTAATTCATGCGGGTCATTTTGTATCGGTGCATGTTCTGCCAGGGTTTCAAGAATTGTGCGCATATCACGAATCGGCACTTTCTCAGCCAGCAGGTTTTGCAGAACTTTATGCAGTGTGGTTAACGTCACCACACCCGGCACCAGGTCCTCCGTCAATTTCGGCATCTCCTGGGTGACACGGTCGAGTAATTGTTGTGCTTCCTGGCGGCCAAACAGTTCTGGTGCAAACTGGCCAATCAGATGGTTAAGATGCGTGGCGACCACGGTACTGGCTTCGACCACGGTAAAGCCCTGAATTTGTGCCTGCTCTTTAAGCGCGCTTTCAATCCAGGTGGCGGCAAGGCCAAATGCCGGGTCAGTCGTGGTTTCGCCGGGAAGAGTGCCTGCGGCTGTACCTGGGTTGATAGCAAGCCAGCGCCCCGGATAAGCGTCGCCACTGCCAATCTCGACGCCCTTCATCAGGATACGATAACGCGCCGGCGGTAAGTCCATATTGTCGCGAATATGGACTACCGGCGGTAGGAACCCCATATCCTGCGCAAATTTCTTACGGATACTGCGGATTCGCCCTAACAGCTCGCCGTCTTGCTGGAAGTCCACCATCGGAATCAGGCGGTAACCCACTTCCATGCCCAGCGAATCTTCCAGTTGCACATCATTCCAGGTTGCTTCAACCGCCTGTGGGTTTTCCTGCGGTTTGACCGGGGCTGATGGTGTCGTGGGCTGCTCCATCTGACGGCCGCGCATCCACCATGCCAGCCCAAGCAATGCAGCAGTAAACAGCAGGAAGACAAAGTTTGGCATTCCCGGCACCATGCCAAGCAAACCAAGAACACCGGCACTCAGCAGCATAACGCGCGGATTGTTGAATAGTTGGGTGACCATCTGCTCGCCAACATCCTGATCGGTTGCAACACGGGTAACGATAACGCCCGCTGCGGTCGAGATGACCAACGCAGGGATCTGCGCAACCAGGCCATCACCGATGGTCAACAGCGTATAAGTTTCTGCTGCTGCACCAAAAGGCATGTCGTGCTGAAGCATGCCGACTAACAGGCCACCCACCACGTTAATCACCATGATCATCAGCCCGGCGACCGCATCTCCACGCACGAATTTACTGGCCCCGTCCATCGAGCCGTAAAAATCAGCTTCTTGGGTGACTTCTGAACGGCGTTTTTTCGCTTCGTCTTCACCAATCAAGCCGGCGTTAAGATCGGCATCAATCGCCATCTGTTTACCCGGCATACCGTCCAGCACAAAGCGCGCGCCGACTTCAGCAATACGCCCGGCACCTTTAGTGATAACCATAAAGTTGATGATAACGAGGATGATAAACACCACGATACCGATGGCAAAGTTGCCGCCAACGAGGAAGTGGCCGAAGGCTTCAACCACTTTACCCGCTGCCGCACCACCGGTGTGCCCGTCCATCAAAATGATACGTGTTGATGCCACGTTCAACGCCAGGCGCAGTAAGGTGGTAAACAGTAGAATGGTTGGGAAAGCGGCGAACTCGAGGGTTTTCTGGGTGAACATTGCCACCAGCAGAACCATAATCGACAACGCGATGTTAAAGGTGAAGAGCAAATCCAGTATAAACGCCGGAAGCGGCAGTACCATCATCGACAAGATCATCAAGATCAGTATCGGTCCGGCAAGAATTTGCCATTGCCCGGATTTCATACTGGCAGGCAGACGCAGTGTTGCGAGCAAATTAGCCATCGGAGTCCTTCTCGTTTGCAAAGTCCAGCGCTTCAGGCACTGGAAGGTTTTCAGGTTTTTTCGGGATTAATCCGCCAGCGACACGCCAGCGCCGCAGTTGCCATACCCATGCCAGCACTTCTGCTACGGCGGAATACAACTGCCCAGGAATTTGTTGCCCTATTTCAGCATGACGGTATAACGCACGCGCAAGCGGTGGAGCTTCGAGCATTGGAATACGGTGCTCATTACCAATTTCACGAATACGCAGCGCAACCAGGCCGGCCCCTTTCGCCAGCACTTTTGGCGCACTCATTTTGTTTTCGTCGTACTGTAAGGCCACCGAATAGTGCGTTGGGTTGGTCACAATCACATCGGCCTTCGGCACATCTGACATCATGCGGCGACGAGCGGCGGCACGCTGTTGTTGGCGAATACGGCCTTTAACATGTGGGTCGCCTTCTTGTTGCTTGAATTCGTCGCGAATATCCTGGCGGCTCATGCGAAGCTTTTTAATGTTGCTGAAAATCTGGAAGAACACGTCGAAGCCGACCATTGGTGTCAGCCCCAGTACAATCAGCAAACCGCACACCGCTACCATATTTAATGCGTGTCCCAAAGCGGCCAATGGCGGTTCACTCATCAGGCGCATCATCTCTGGCCATTTGTGCAGCAGATACCAGGCCGTTACGCAGCCGACCAAAATGGCTTTGAGGAAGGCTTTTAGCAGTTCAGCGCCTGCCTGGGCTGAGAACATCCGCCCGAGTCCGGAAATTGGATTCATTTTGCTGAATTTAAACTGTATCGACTTCCCGCTGAACAGGATGCCACCCAACAGCATGGGGGCTGCAATCGCCACAATCACCAGCCCGAAAATCAGCGGTAACAGTGCCCAAACGGCCTGTTTAATCAGTTGGCTGATTTGTTTAACGATAAGATTGGGATCGTTAATAATGCTGTGATCAAAATGGAGACCAGTAGACAACATTGCCGCCAGCTGTCGCGCCAACGGCTCCCCACCCATCCAGATAATGCTGATTCCCACCAATAGCATAAGCAGTGAGGTCAACTCGCGGGATCGGGGGATCTGCCCATCTTCGCGCGCTTTTTCAAGTCGGTGGGGTGTGGGGGCTTCTGTTTTGTCGTCGTCGCTTTCTTCTGACACTGCAACAATCTCGTGGCCACAATTACCAGCACAGCATGTCAGAAAGGGGGAACGCTAATGGGAGGAAAACGGGGGAATTTGTAGGTTTGTTTGTGGGTTAAGTAGTTTGTGTGCGCAACGATAGGATTTCATTTTCTTGCATCTGGATTTGCGAGCATGGCCTAAAGATTAAAAAATCAACGCCCTGCCATCTTCTCATCCAAAGATCCGTTTGCTACTTTTCCACCGTTTTATCAATCATGATTAAATAAGGAGCAAACGATGCAATGGACTGAATTACTTAACGCTAATCGGCGTAAACCTAAAAAAACCAATTCTGTAGGAACCGCCAAAGGTCGGCTTCAGATAGAACGAGATTTCGACCGAATTTTATTTGCGGCCCCCACTCGCCGCCTGGCAGATAAGACCCAGGTTTTTCCCCTGGATAAAAATGATAGTGTGAGAACGCGTCTGACCCACTCACATGAAGTAGCCAATCTGGCACGAGGAATTGGGGTTAGGTTGGCGTTCGAAATGAAAGAGGATATTTTCGGCACAAACCTACCTGACGTTTGTGTTGAACGTGATGTCCCGGCACTGCTCGCTGCTATAGGTTTAGTACATGATCTTGGCAACCCCCCTTTTGGCCATCAAGGGGAACGGGCGATGGGTGAATGGTTCAGGAAAGAAATTCCCGTTTGTACCAGTTGCCCCATGGATAAAATTTACAATGATTTCCGCCAGTTTGATGGGAATTCACAAACCTTCAGGCTGGTAACCAAACTTCAAATTCTCAATGATGAGTTTGGCCTTAATCTTACCTACGCCACACTGGCCTCAATGCTCAAGTACCCGCGAACCTCATTTTCAAGTTCAAAGCAGTGGAAAAAGCATGGTTTCTTCTACTCCGAAGAGCCCGTCGTCAAAGACATCTGGGAGAAAACCGGTCTCAGAGAAGGCATCCGTCATCCTTTCACTTATCTTATGGAAGCGTGTGATGATATTGCTTATTCAGTACTTGATGCAGAAGATACGGTTAAAAAGGGTTTAGCTTCATTCCATGATTTAATGGACTTCCTCTCTTGTCAGAATAATGCCTCATCCGATGAAATAATGCGTAATGTCATTACTAAAAGCAAAGAAGACAATAAAGAGTATGCCAAAGGAGAGTTATCCCCAGCAGAGCTGAATGACATGAGCATGCAAATGTTCAGGGTTTATGCCATAGCTGAATTAGTTGATGCTGTTGTCATTGCATTCAAAGAAAACAAAGACAACTTTCTTGACATTAATTGTCAGGAAAAAGATCTCATTTCAATAAGTAAAGGACATGCTTTATGTGAAGCCCTGAAAATGTTCGACCGAACCAGAGGATACCAACATCGCAGTGTATTAAAACTCGAATTAGAAGGTTCGAATTATATAAAGGGATTAATGGATATGCTCTGGGTTGGTATTCATGGACATAAAACTAAACAGCAAAAGAAAGATGAAAAGCTTTCATCAGCCACAACATTGCCGGAATACCATTCTGATACACCATTTGGCAGATATGTCTATGGCAGAATCTCCGAAAATTATCGCCGCATTTTTGAAAGCCCTCAAAACGATCTGCCCGTGCTTTACAAAGAAGCGCAACTTCTCGCCGATGCTATTTCTGGCATGACAGATAGTTATTTGATTGCCCTACACGATGAGCTAAAATCCTTGTATGAGTATGAACATCGTTCAAAGTAAGCGAAATCTGAAGCGAAGAGTTGAAGGATTTTTCGCTTCAGAGAAAGACGAGCGTCAGGCGGCCAGCAACTTCATCGAAGCGCTGTCTATGCATGCTCATGTCTACATTTTCGGTGGCATGATTCGCGACATAGGACTGTTTGGCCATAACGGCTTCAGTTCAGACATCGATCTGGTCTTCCACGGAAGTCGTCATGAGTTGTATGAGGCGTTAGAATCATTAAACATCCCAAACTTTACCGAGAATAAATTTGGTGGTTTCCGGCTGACTTACTCACGCATGGATTATGATATCTGGAGCCTGGAAGATACCTGGGCGTTCAGAGAGGATGTTATTTCACTACATAATATCGATAGCTTACTACATACCACGTTAATGACCTGGGATGCTGTAATTTATGATATTAAAGCAAAGAAAATAATCACTCAGCCAAATTATTTACAGGACTTAATTAACAGACGTTTAGATCTGGTGTTAGAAAAAAACCCTAACGAAAAAGGTTCTGTAGTAAAAATCATCCGGACTATTTACGGGAAAAATGCTGCTACATTAGGAGGAAAACTTTGTGCCTTCCTTCAAAGTCATTTGTCCTGCTATAGCAGCACCGAGTTAATACAATACGAACGCGCCAACTTTGACAAAAATTTAATCACCGCAGATCGAATTGACAAGTTACTTATTTTACTTGAACAATGGCAGAAAGGTGAGGACATTATTATCAATGTTCAACAAAAACCAAAAACCATTCACTATAAATGCATTGCCGAAAAAGGTAATGTATTTCCCTGATGTGTTTTCATTCTCAAATTATACCCGTAATCTTTTGGGTATATACCCATTAGCATTCGAGTTACAGATAGGCGGCCAGGGAGCTTATCCCAATGAGCTTACTAAGGTAAGTAGTTTGGGTAAGTGAGCGCAGCCAACACCCCTGCAGCATGAAGGATGATGGATATATAACGTCATTAAGAAAAAATGACGCTGTGCCACTTAGACACAGCACCCAATATTAAAACCCTAAACTATCCAACAAATCATCAACCTGATCCTGGCTTGCAACCACACCCGCTGCGGTCGTGTTCATTTGCGGGCCGTTGAGCAGGCTGTCGGCTGGGCGTTTCGCACGCGCATCCAGTTCTGGCATGTTCTCCATTAACACCATTAACAACTGGCGTTCAATTTCCTGGATAACATCCATCATGCGCTTGATGACCTGACCGGTTAAATCCTGGAAGTCTTGCGCCATCATGATTTCCAGAAGCTGAGCATTGGTAAAGCTGGTGTGACTCGGGACGCCAGACAAGTAACTGCGCGTATCGGTAACCAGTTCACGGGCATCACCCAGCTCGATTGGATTTTCAAACCAGGCATCCCAGCGGCCATTGAGTGCTTTGGCGTCGGATTCAAGTTTGTTCTGATGAGGCTGAGCCAGCTCCACACAGTTCAGCGCGCGCTCTGCGGCCTGCGCGGTCATCTGCACCACGTAGTCCAGGCGGTCACGAGCATCGGGAATCGCTTCTGCCGCTTCGGCAATCGCCTGGTCAAGGCCCAGCTCGCGTAGGCTGTCGCGCAGCATTCGGGTCAGGCTGCCTATCCGAACGATAATATCGCCGGTTGAATGTAACTCTGACGCGGGATTGGTAGATGAGTGCATGAGCCTCTCCTTACATGCCGAGCTTTTCGAAGATTTTGTTTAACTTCTCTTCAAGTGTCGCGGCGGTAAACGGTTTTACCACATAGCCACTCGCCCCCGCCTGTGCTGCGGCAATGATGTTCTCTTTCTTCGCCTCAGCGGTCACCATCAATACCGGCAGAGCCGACATTGCACCGTTGCCACGAATGGTTTTCAGCAACTCCAGACCGTCCATGTTCGGCATGTTCCAGTCAGAGATAACAAAACCAAAGCCGCCACCGTTGAGTTTATTGAGCGCATCGACACCATCTTCTGCTTCTTCGACGTTGTTGAAACCCAGCTCTTTTAGCAGGTTACGGACAATGCGACGCATGGTAGAGAAATCATCCACCACCAAAAATTTGAGTTCTTTATCTGCCATTTATAGAGTTCCTTCGGTTAAATACGTATTGCCTGTCCGGCACTAATCTTTGCCAACATCTGTTGACTGATTACACTTAAATCGACCACTTCGCTGACACCACCACTGTTGATGGCCTCACGCGGCATGCCGAACACCACACAACTTGCTTCGTTTTGGGCGATAGTCCATGCCCCGGCTTTATGCATTGCCAACATCCCTGCGGCGCCGTCATTCCCCATTCCCGTCAAAATGACGCCCACGGCGTTTCGCCCAGCGAATTTCGCGACAGAATGGAACAGCACATCCACGGCCGGACGATGCCGGTTCACGGGTGGGCCATCATGAATTTTGATTTGGTAGTTCGCCCCGCTACGGGCAAGCTCCATATGTTTATCGCCCGGTGCGATGTAGGCGTGCCCCGGTAGCACACGCTCGCCATCCTCTGCCTCTTTCACCGCTATCTGGCATAACTTGTTAAGCCGGTCAGCAAACGAGCGAGTAAAACCTGGCGGCATATGCTGCGTAATTAGTACCGCTGGGCTTGATAGCGGCAGCGGTTGCAGGACATGGCGAATCGCCTCGGTACCACCGGTTGATGCACCAATAGCTATCAATTTTTCTGAACTGAGTAATGGCCCCGCTTTCAACGCAGCAGGCGCTGCAACGGGCGCTCGCGCCGCCAGTTTTGCCTTCGCGGCAGTACGCACTTTCTCCGCAATAGTTTCGCTGTAAGCCAGCATCCCTTCACGAATGCCTAACTGCGGCTTGGTGACAAAATCAATCGCGCCCAACTCCAGCGCCCGTAATGTCACTTCCGAACCTTTCCCGGTGAGCGATGAAACCATCACCACCGGCATCGGGCGCAGGCGCATTAATTTCTCAAGGAAATCCAGACCATCCATGCGCGGCATTTCTACATCCAGCGTCAGCACGTCAGGGTTGAATTTCTTAATCAAATCACGAGCTACAAGCGGGTCTGGTGCGGTTGCCACCATTTCCATGTCATCGTGGCTATTGACAATTTCTGTCATGATCTGGCGCATCAGGGCGGAGTCATCGACGCACAGCACGGTTATTTTTGTCATGATCTTTCCTTACTCAGTCCGTATACGGTCTGCCCACGCAGTAAAAACTCGCGGCTGAGGTTACTGAAGTTTTCCGAATGCCCGGCAAACAGCAATCCGCCCGGTTTTAGCAGCGGTACAAAACGCTGCAAAATTTGCTGCTGTGTCGCTTTATCAAAATAAATCATCACATTGCGACAAAAAATGGCGTCAAACGGTCCAGGAATTGGCGCTTGCTTGTCCAAAAGATTGATTGGCGCAAACTCCATGTGGCTGGCCAGATCGCTACGCACCCGTACCAGCCCATCGTGTGGCCCGGTGCCACGCATGAAGTAGCGCTGCATCTGGAGCGGAGCCAGTGTTTTCAGTTCATCCTGGCGATAAATGGCACTCTGGGCTTTCTCCAGCACCTGGGTGTCGATATCACTGGCGAAGACTTTCCAGCGCCCAGGCGCCATACCCAGCACATCCGCGAGCGTTATAGCGATGGAATACGGCTCTTCACCGGTTGAGGCCGCCGCACTCCAGACTTTGTACTCCCCACTACGTTTACGCGCATGTTCTGCGAGAATCGGAAAGTGGTGACCTTCGCGGAAAAAAGCCGTCAGGTTAGTGGTCAAGGAGTTAATGAACGCCTGCCATTCGGCATTACTGCCGTTAGCCTCCAGCATGCTCAGGTAGTGCCCAAAATCCTCCAGCCCCAGGGTACGTAAACGTCGCACCAGGCGGTTGTAAACCATGTCTCGCTTGTGATCGGCCAGCACAATTCCTGCACGCTGGTAAATCAACTGGCATATCCGGCGAAAGTGCGTGTCCGACAGCGGTAGACGCTGTGTCATCTGTAACATTAATGACGATTGTCCAGTGGACAGTGGTGATGTCATAGCGTCTTCTCAATTACTTTCAGGAGGTGGCGAGCACCCCGTTGGTGACTAAATCTCTGGTGACGTCTTCATTGCCGACAGTTTCCAGATTAAACACCGATACCACACCGCTAAGGTGTTCGGCCTGGTTTGCCAGAGCATCGGTTGCTGCTGCCGCTTCTTCTACCAGCGCGGCGTTTTGCTGTGTCACTTGATCCATCTGGCTTACCGCGAGTGCTACCTGCTCGATACCACGGCGCTGTTCGTCGGATGCCGAAGCAATTTCGCCCATGATGTCGTTAACCTGCGTAACCGAACGCACGATTTCCGCCATCGTCGTGGCTGCCGTATCAACCAGTTGTGAACCGTGCTGCACGCGGTCGACCGATTCTTCAATAAGCACTTTGATCTCTTTGGCAGCCTGCGCACTGCGTTGTGCCAGGTTGCGTACTTCACCGGCCACCACGGCAAACCCACGCCCTTGCTCACCGGCACGCGCAGCTTCAACGGCGGCGTTCAGAGCAAGGATGTTGGTCTGGAAGGCGATACCATCAATCACGCTGGTGATGTCGCCAATTTTCTTCGAGCTGCCCGCAATGTCGTGCATGGTGCGGGCAACGTTTGCAGCCTGTTTTCCGCCCTGTTGAGCGGTGTCTGCCGCAGTCCGGGAAAGCTGTGCAGCCTGACGTGCGTTATCGGCGTTCTGGCCCACTGTTGCGGTCAGTTGCTCCATGCTGGCGGCAGTTTCAGCAAGTGATGCGGCCTGTTGTTCAGTTCGGGAAGAGAGATCGTTGTTGCCCGCGGCAATTTCAGCGATCCCGGTGTGCATCGCTCCACTGCCCTGACGCACTTGCTGCACGGTCTCTTTCAGCGCTTGCTGCATGTTTTTCAGGCTACGGAAAATCTCGGAGATTTCGTTACGCCCATACACGCTTATCGGGCGTGCTAAATCACCCGCGGCAATGTGTTCAAAGTGGCTACGCACAATATCCAGCGGTTGCACCAGCATTCTGCTCGACCAGATAATTGAACCAATCAGCATCAGGATGGCGATCACCGTCACGCTGGCGAAAATAATCGCCGAGATCTGGTAGTTCATTTTGCTGTCAGCACTCGATGCCGCCACGGTGTCATTGATGCTCTGCTGCCAGGCGTTAAAGTAAGCGTCAAAAATATCCTGTGATTTCTGAATCGGCGCACCCAGGAAGTCAGAAAGCTGATTGCTTTCAAGCCAGGTCGCCTGATGCTGTAAATCATCGCGATAAGCGGCGTAACTCTGCTTTGTCGATACCACCATATCCTCACCTTCTTTATTTAAAGGTGGGATTTCCAGAAACTGGTTAAACAGCATGTCAGCCTGTTTCAGGCTGCCACGGGCATTTGCCATCAAGCGCTTAATGTCTTCCGGCGGGTAACTGAGCGCCGTCAGCGTACCGGCACGGCTCAAGGCAGTGCTGGCCTGTAACAAAGCCGCGCGGCTTTGCGTTAAGGTGTCACGTTGCTGGTTTCCGACTTCAACCATTTTAAGATTCTGAAAATCATCCCTGAATGCCCAAAAAGACAATCCATTACTACCAATCTGCAACACGCCGCAGACGATCAAGATTAACAACAGAGTGGTCGAAATTCGGATACGGTTGAACATCACAGCCCCTCAGCCGGCACGTCTGCCGGCCATTAATGTTTCTTAGAAAGTTTCCCAGTTATCGTCGTGCCCGCTTGTTGTCGGCTTACTCGTTTTGATAACCGGAGCTGACGATACCGTGGCGCTAACGGACGGTGTAACAGTCGGTTCAGTCGTTAAACGGAAGGCCGCAACCAGTTGACTTAGCATGCTGGCTTGCTCTTCAAGTGCGGCAGCCGCAGAGGCTGATTCCTCAACCAAAGAGGCGTTCTGCTGAGTGACGCGGTCCATTTCTGAAACCGCCAGCGCAACCTGGTCGATACCACGGCTTTGCTCATCAGAGGCGGAGGCAATTTCGCCCATGATATCGGTCACACGCGTAACGGCATTCACGATGTCACTCATGGTTTCTCCGGCGCTTTCAACCAGCACAGAGCCGGTATCCACGCGGGAAACAGAATCTTCGATCAGCCCTTTAATCTCTTTCGCCGCCTGGGCGCTACGCTGTGCAAGGTTGCGCACTTCGCCCGCAACGACGGCAAAACCACGCCCCTGTTCACCGGCGCGCGCCGCTTCTACTGCGGCGTTCAGCGCCAGAATGTTGGTCTGGAAAGCGATGCCGTCAATCACGCCGGTAATATCAGCAATTTTCTTCGATGAACCGGCGATGTCGTGCATGGTCTTCACTACACCATCCACAACTTTGCCGCCGCGCTGAGCGGTTTCGGAGGCGCTTAATGCTAATTGAGATGCCTGACGGGCGTTTTCCGCGTTCTGTTTCACGGTCGCGGTGAGCTGTTCCATGCTAGCGGCGGTTTCTTCAAGCGATGCCGCCTGCTGTTCAGTGCGGGAAGAGAGGTCGTTATTTCCGGCGGCAATTTCCGTCGCACCGCTGTAGATGGCATCAGAACCATCACGCACGCTGCCGACGGTTATGATCAGTTCTTGCTGCATATGGCGCACGCTGGAGGTCAGCTCGCTCATTTCGTTGCGCCCGGTAGAAACAATATTTTCCGTCAGATTGCCGTTGGCGATTTCACGAATATGCCCAATCACCACTGCCAGCGGTTGCAGCAGGATGCGTCGCATACCGAACCACACCAGCACAATCACCGCGAACAGCGCGAGTGCAAGCCCCGCAATCTGCCACTTGGCAAAGTTATAGTCGTGAGTGCTGGCAATATACGATTGCTCGTACATGCGGTCGTTGAGCGCAATGTAGTCGGCGTATTCTTTCTCGAGGGCGTTTTGCAGGCTTTGGGTGGACTGCGCAAAATAGGCGTCCATGTTGCCGGTTTCCAGATACCCAACCAACTCGCTCAGCGCCTGGTTGTAGTTGCGGTAATCGTCATCAATGCCCTGCACCAGCGCTTCAAGTTCTGGCGTAATCGCGGGGATTTGTTTGAAGGCGGCGTAATGTTTTTGCGCTTCAACGAGAGATTTTTTGGCGTTATTCAGCAGGTCCGTTTTTGCTGCACTTTGCCCATTGCTGGCATCCATCATCATCCGCGCCGCAGAACGGCTCAGGTTGATGCGTGTTTGCAGCATCAATTCCCAGGTGTTGGCCAGTTCTGACTGCTGAACGCGTAACTCCCTGGAAACTTTAAAGCTGTCGTTATTATGTTTGAGTGAGTTAAAAAACATTCCGCCAGAGATGAGCTGGAGCAGCGCGAACACCACCAGCACCATCATTAGCATGGTGACAACGCGAATACGGTTCAACATATAACACCCTTTTAATGATTTCTTATGGGTGTTATCGGCATGGGGTATTGAAACTTTACGTGAAACTTTGGGGTGGGTTTGTCGGGAGCGTTGCGCTTGCACGACCTACAAGAGCTTTGGTTGAGATGTCACAGAAGATGGGCGGAATAATTAATATTACTTTCGCGATTGCTATCAGATCGTTACATAAAAGACGCCATATTAACAATTGCGACAAAAAGTAAAAAATAGTTGAATCCTGCCGCGCTTTGGTTCAATTTATGGGCCGAATATATATTGGCCAATCATAAAAATTACATATGGCTCAATAAGTTAATTAATTGTTACTAATCGACGGGGTTATTACGTAATTGTCTAGTTCAAACAAACTTACGCTATTCATTCTTCTATTCATGTTTGCCGGGATCCTTTCCGGTGCTGCAATCCATGAATATGCCGCTGCTGACAACATCAAAAGCTATGCCGAAAACATCACGCTGTTTACCGACATCTTTTTACGCCTGATCAAAATGGTTATTGCTCCATTGGTCTTCAGCACCCTGACCGTGGGCATTATGAAGATGGGCGAGACGTCCACCATTGGCCGCGTGGGTGGTAAAGCAATGGTGTGGTTTGTTTCATCTTCTGTGCTTTCTATTCTGGTCGGTTTATTCATTGTTACCCTCCAGCAGCCGGGCGCTGGCATGAACCTTCAAGTGCCTGCGGGAGATGTGCAAACCGGCCTTGCTGTAAGCGGCATGAACCTGAAAGCGTTTATCTCGCACACCATTCCAACCAGCATTGCAGGTGCAATGTCGAACAACGAAATCCTGCAAATCGTCGTGTTCTCTCTGTTCTTCGGTATTGCTGGTGCGTCGCTGGGCGAGAAATTTAACACCCCGCTAGTCGCGGCTCTGGATGTGGTTTCTCACATCATGCTCAAAGTCACAGGCTATGTGATGTATGTGGCACCACTGGCTATCTTCGCGGCAATTTCTTCTGTAATTGCGACGGAAGGCCTGGGGATTTTGCTTAACTACGCATCCTTCATTGGTGGTTACTACCTCGCAATTATCCTGACGTGCATGGTGCTTGTGGGCGTTGGCTATATGGTTCTCAAGCGTGATGTTTTCCGCCTGATTGCCATGCTGAAAGACCCGGTTCTGGTCGCGTTTACTACCAGCAGCTCCGAAGCGGCTTATCCGAAAACCCTGGACCAGCTAACACGCTTTGGTTGTTCTCGTAACATTGCATCATTTGTTCTACCGATTGGTTATTCGTTCAACCTGGTCGGTTCAATGGTGTATTGCTCTTTCGCTTCTATGTTTATTGCGCAGGCTTACAACATTCACCTCACTTTCTCTGAGATTGTGGTGCTGATGCTGACATTAATGCTGGCGTCAAAAGGGATTGCAGGTGTACCGCGTTCTGCGCTGGTTGTACTGGCAGCCACCATCCCAAGCTTCAATATTCCGGTAGCAGGTATTTTACTGCTGATGGGTGTCGACCACTTCCTGGATATGGGCCGTTCTGCCATCAACGTATTGGGTAATGGCGTTGCAACAGCAATGCTGTCGAAAAATGAAGGTGAGCTGGAAGAACAAACGGAAGCAGGTGAGCGCGTAGAAGCGTAATTTTCCTGTATTTGCTGTATCTGTAAATCGAGTAGTGGCGGATGGCGTTTGCGCCAATCCGCCCTATAAAGAAGTAGCTATTAAGCCACGCGCGCCGCGCTATCGACCAACGCCATCTCTTCGCTGTTAAGCAGCTTCTCAATATTCACCAGAATCAGCATGCGGTCGCCTAGTGCACCGAGGCCCGTCAGATACTCAGTTGAAAGCGTCACAGCAAACTCTGGTGCCGGGCGAATTTGCTCAGCGGTCAGAGATAACACGTCAGATACACCATCTACCACAATACCCACCACGCGCTGACCAAAGTTCAGCACAATGACCACGGTGTTTTCGTTATATTCCACGCCATCCTGGTCAAACTTAATACGCAAGTCGAGGATCGGCACAATCACACCACGCAGGTTAGTGACTCCCTTGATAAATGCCGGAGTATTGGCAATACGCGTTACTTGATCGTAACCGCGAATTTCCTGCACTTTTAAAATATCGATACCGTACTCTTCATCACCAAGAGTAAAGACCAGGAACTCTTGCCCTACCGTTTCCCCGGTCAGTTTTGTCACATTGGTTAATCCACTCATTTTTTTATCCTTACTCAAAACCCGGAGAATCAGGCGGCGGTGCCGGCCATACGTTGTTCACGGTTCAAACCTTGCAGCGCAGAGACATCAACAATTAGCGCCACACTGCCATCACCGAGGATGGTTGCTGCGGAAATACCCGGCACTTTGCGATAGTTGCTTTCGAGGTTTTTCACGACCACCTGATGTTGACCTATCAGCTGATCCACCAGTAGCGCGTAACGCCGACCAGCGCTTTGCAAAATCACCACAATGCCTTGCGTCGCTTCAGTTTTCGCACCGGCAACATCAAATACTTTCCACAATTCAACCAGCGGCAGGTATTCGCCACGTACTTCAAGTACGCGCTCACCACCGGCAAGAGGATGCAGATCATCTTCTTTCGGCTGTAGCGACTCCATCACTGCGTTGAGCGGCAGGATAAACACTTCGTCGCATACTTTTACCGACATCCCATCAAGAATGGCGAGGGTCAGCGGCAGCATAATGCGGATGGTGGTGCCAACATTGGCCTGCGATTTAATTTCAACATGGCCACCCATTTCCTGGATGTTACGCTTCACCACGTCCATACCTACACCGCGCCCGGAAACGTCCGTAACCTGCTCGGCGGTAGAGAATCCAGGAGCAAAAATCAGCATGCCGACTTCGTCGTCCGACATGTTTTCATGCACTGGCATCCCCTGCGATAACGCTTTAGCAAGAATGCGCTCACGGTTCAGGCCCGCACCATCATCAGAAACTTCAATGCAGATGTTCCCACCCTGGTGCTCGGCAGAAAGAATTAAGTTACCAACTGCTGATTTCCCCGCGACCAGGCGTTTTTCTGGAGTTTCGATGCCGTGATCGAGGCTATTACGCACCAGGTGAGTCAGTGGGTCGATAATGCGTTCAATCAGACTTTTATCCAGTTCGGTGGAGCTACCTTGCAGAGTCAGTTCAACCTGTTTATCCAGCTTACTCGCCAGATCGCGTACCAGACGCGGGAAGCGACTGAATACATACTCCATTGGCATCATACGGATGGACATCACCGACTCTTGCAAGTCACGAGCGTTACGTTGTAACTGACCCATACTGGTGATCAGTTCGCCGTGTTCAACCGGGTCTAATTCATTGGATCGCTGTGCCAGCATCGACTGGGTAATCACCAGTTCGCCAACCAGGTTGATTAACTGATCAACCTTCTCAACCGCTACGCGAATACTGCTTGATTCGCTGACACGCGCAGGTTTGCTCTCTCTTTCCGTACGTGGCGCGACAGAAGCTACAGGTGCGGCAACCACCGGCTGAGGTGCGTTAACCGCAAGTGCCACCGGCACTTCTTCTGGCTCAACAGTAGCGGCTGGCGCACTTGCCGTTAACGGAAGAAATTCGATTTGTTCAGGCTCGATGACAAAGCAGAGCACCGCACTAATATCATCAGCGCTGACTGTCGTCTCAATAGTTGCAGTGACAGAGTTTTCACCCTTTTCCACTTCACTTAAGGTACCGAGGTTACCCAGCTCTTCGAGCAGTAAATCCAGTTCAGTGGATTTAAGCCCGGTAATCGCAATGCGCAAATTGCCATCGTTTGTTGGCAGCGCATCGACTGACTCTTTTTCTACGACGGTCAATTTTGCAGGCGGCGCAGGCATTTCGCCTTTGGCTTCCAGAGCCAGTTGGCGCAGCGCTTTGCAGATATAATCGAAACTCTCAGCATCTGGGACCTGTGAGTTTTTATAAGCGTCCAACTGTTCCTGCATAATATCTTTGGTTTCCAAAAACAGGTTGATGATATCGGTGTTGAGGTGCATCTCACCGCGCCGGGCATCGTCGAGCAGGTTTTCCATTAAATGCGTGGTTTCCTGCAAAACGGTGAAACCGAAAGTCCCGGCGCCACCTTTTATCGAGTGTGCTGCGCGAAATATGGCATTCAGCAGTTCTGAATCTGGCGCTTCAGGAAGCAGATTCAGCAGGTGCTGTTCCATATCGGCCAGTAGCTCGTCGGCCTCGTCAAAAAATGTCTGGTAAAAATCGCTGATATCCATACTCACGCTATCACCTCGTACCGGGTTGTGGCGGTAATGTGTTCTGTGCCGGTTCCGCGGCAGCAGGTTGTTGGAGAATGCTTATTGGCTGGTTATCGCTTTCTGCGTTTTCATGCACGATGGCATCCTCAGCTTGTTTGTTGAGCACCAGCAAACTAATGCGCCGGTTAATAGCGTCACCTGGACCACGATTAGTCAGGCGCATGGTTGATGACATCCCCACTACACGCAGGACTTTGCCGTCGATTAAACCGCCTGCCATTAATTCACGCCGCGAAGCGTTGGCCCGGTCAGCGGAAAGTTCCCAGTTGCTATAACCGTGCTCGCCCATGGCATAAGGCAAGTCATCAGTGTGGCCGGATAAACTAATTTTATTTGGAAAATCATTCAGTAACGGCGCAATGCTGCGCAGAATATCGCGCATGTAAGGCTCAACTTCTGCACTGCCGTTTTTAAACATCGGGCGGTTCTGACTGTCGATTATTTGTATCCGCAGTCCCTCCTGAACCAGATCAATTTGCAGATGTGGGCGCAGCGCACGCAGCTTAGGGTCAGCTTCAATCAGTTGATCCAGTTTGTCTCCCAGCCGCTTGAGGCGGTTGGCTTCCATCCGTTTTCTGAGATCTTCGATATTCGGCTGTCTTTTCACTTCGCCTTGTTGCTGTGTCACATCATCGCCACCACCAGGAATCGGACTTTGGCTGTCGGCGATGCGTTGCCCACCGGTAATGGCAGCAGATAGTGGCGTACGGAAATAGTCGGCAATTTGCGCCAGTTCTTTAGGGCTGGAGATGGAAATCAGCCACATCACCAGAAAAAAAGCCATCATCGCGGTCATGAAGTCAGCGTAGGCAATTTTCCACGAACCGTGCGCGCCGCCGCCGTGGCCTTTATGCTTACGGCGTTTTACGACAATAATCGGGCGCGCGTTGTGCTTCATACTTCTTCTTCCGTGGCACGCGATTGCGCGTTCGGAGAGCGAACTGCACGAACATGTTCTTCCAGCTCAACAAAGGATGGGCGCTCGCTGGAGTAAAGGGTTTTACGGCCAAATTCGACAGCAATCGGCGGCGCATAACCATTCAGGCTTGAGAGCAATGTGACTTTTACGCACTGCATCATTTTGGTCGTTTCAGCGCTTTTTTGGCGTAAAACGGTCGCCAGCGGTGAAATAAATCCGTAGGCCAACAAAATACCGAGGAAGGTGCCGACCATTGCGTGGGCAATTAAAGAACCGAGTTCTGCTGCGGGTCTGTCGGCTGATGCCAGCGCATGAACCACGCCCATAACTGCGGCAACAATACCGAAAGCCGGGAGTGAATCCCCCATGATGGCAAGGCTATTTGCCGGTATTTCAGCCTCACTTTCATGGGTTTCAATTTCCTCATCCATCAGCGCTTCAATTTCAAATGAGTTCATATTCCCGCTAATAATCAGGCGCAGGTAATCAATAATGAATTCCAGCATCAGAGTGTCGGCAAGAATACGCGGGTAACTGGCGAAGATTTCACTTTCTTTTGGATTTTCGATATCACGTTCGAGCGAAAACATCCCCTGTTGGCGCGACTTCGCCATCAGGCGATAAAGCAGCGCCATGAGATCCATATACATGCTTTTGGTGTATTTCGAGCGGCGAAACAGTAATGGCAACGCTTTTACCGTCGCCTTTATTGCCTTACCGTTATTACCGACGATAAAGGCCCCGATCCCCGCTCCGCCAATGATGACAAATTCAGCTGGCTGATAGAGTGCGCCAAGATGACCGCCGGTCATCATATAGCCGCCGAATACTGTCGCAATTACGACCAGATAACCTATTACAATCAGCACGAGTACATCCTTCTGCTGTTAAATGTGACGAGGAATCACAAATCAGAGGGGCAAACAGTCGGATGCGGGGCAAAAAAAAGCAGCGATAATGGCTTATCGCTGCTGGAGTGTTTACCACACCGAACTGTTAAACGGCCTGTTTGACCTGTTCATCCAGCAGTTGTGGAATAATATCGGCAGTATTCGTAGAAAGTTTACGTCTTTTTACCGCTCTCGACGGCGGCTGGCATAAACTGCAAGCAAAGCTACCTGCGGGCTGATGTGCGTGAGTAATAAAGTTACCGCCGCAGCAGTTGCAACAGTTCAATTCAAGCATGTTACTTTCAACAAAACGCACCAGTGTCCAGGCGCGAGTCAGCGCCAACAGCGGCCCGCTTTCTTGTGCCGGGCATTGCTCCAGATACAAGCGGTATGCCTTAATGACTGCATCGACACCAGTACATAATCCGGTGCGCAGCAAGAACTGCCAGGCGTTGCAAAACATAGAAGCATGAATATTCTGCTCCCACGTCATAAACCAGTCGGTAGAAAAAGGCAGCATTCCTTTCGGTGGTGGGCTACCACGGAGCTCTTTATATAGTTTGATCAGTCGGCCACGGCTTAATTGCGTTTCGCTCTCCAGCATCTGCAATCTTGCGCCGAGCGTGATTAACTCCATCGCCAGTTGTATATCACGGGCTTCCTGAACAATACTTTTTTCGCTCATTTTGTTACGCCCTTTTTTTGCGAGGTGCCTCGTCTATTGCGGAGACCTCATTTAATAAGCGGGTAGATAACAAAATGCCAGTATGAATTTGCTGTAAATCATCCACACGAGAGTCTTGTGTCAGGCGGGTAATGGTTTGGTTATCGTTAAAGCGGAATTGGCAAATCAGCTGGTTAGTTTCCGCCAATTTCACCATTTGCGGCAATGTTAATTCACTCAGGGAATTGGCCATATCCTCGGTCACTCCCAAACGAAACATTGCTGAGGCTTTGTCGCTACTAATAAGGCGCTGCGCAAGCAACAAATACGATAAATTAATATCGTAGATATGTTTCAACAACTCGGATGTATGCATTTTGTTCATCCTGAAAAACTTACTTTTATACATGCGGTATTACCGCACCCCGTGAGTCGCCGAGAAATCCCGGTTAAAATTAAAACAACCAAAAAAGACAAATTCATTTGACTGATAACACGCACTGAATCCACCGACACGAAAATGCAGTGGAGACTTCCTTGTGGGTACGTTCTTATCCGAGCTTAAATTTCTGACATTAAATTAAGATTTTTCCTAATTCCGGGCAAACTCTACTCGTAGCCCTTTAGACATACAATGCGGATGCCTGCGAATTTTGAATTATATGTGACACAGATCACATATATTTACTTTATGACTCACCTTAAAACATCAGCAAGACTTTTCATTTGCTCATTAAACAATCAAACTCGAAATAACCGTTACGTTAATCTGGTAAAACCGTTTCGTTTGCCTAACAATCTGATGACTTACCATCAATAACGTGTCTTAAGACCTGGTTAGCTATGTGATTTATATCGCATTTTTTACCAAGCAATTTAATACGCTGTGATAACGCTTGTTTTTAGCACATTACGCCTTGAAGTTTTCTATTTCGTGTAAGAATGGCGATAAATTCTTACACCAGGATGACAACCGCAGTATCAATATAAATTAATACTAAAGTTTGATGGAAAAATGAGCTATCCAGGCACCCAGGCTGCTTCACAAGTTGTTTACATTAGAGTTATTAATCATTTTCCATGAGCAGACTCACATTTTCCATGGGTACTATTCTTGCGTAAGAATGTGAGTTGTAGTAAGGAAAATGTAAGTGATTTGTTATCAACGAGCGGGAGATTGTTATGAGTTACCAACATATATTGGTTGCTGTCGCCATCAGTCCAGAAAGCCAAATCCTGGTTGAAAAGGCGGTTTCAATCGCCCGGCCGGTGAATGGGAAAATTTCGCTGATTACACTCGCATCCGACCCCGAACTTTATAATCAATTTGCCGCACCAATGATGGAAAACCTGCGTGAATTAATGCTTGAAGAGACTCAGCTTTTTATTGATGAGCTGGTTAAAAAGGCAAATTACCCTATTACAGAAACGGTTATTGCTACCGGCGAATTAAGTGAGCACATTCTGGCAATATGTAATAAGGGATCTGTGGATTTAGTGATTTGTGGTAACCACAATCAATCCTTTTTTAGCAAGATAATTTGTTCCGCGAAAGCAGTGGTAGCATCCAGCCAGGTTGATGTTTTGCTCGTTCCGCTGAGATAAGCAGTATTTAAGTTAAATTTGGCTTATATCATCAGAAGTAAGAGGGGTATTGATCTTAAAATTGATGTCACTCAAAGCTAACCTCAAAACAAAACTTCAAAAGCTTATTCGATTTTGACCTGGCTCCGGATTTAAATAGCCAAGCCTTACGGTGAAATGGCAATTTAATGATCTGGCGAGGGTTGCCAGGGGGAAGATTTCCCCCTGACACATTCACCGTTAGCGGGTTTGCAATGCAGGTAAATCATCTATGCGAACGGAATAATCACCGTCCGGCCATAGGCGGTGGAATAGCGTCATGCCAACTTAGGAAATGTCGCCACCTTCTTTCCCATCTCAAACTCCTCATTCCGTGGAGCAACCTGCTTCAAGTCCTCTATAAACCGCTTCTGCCAGTGGTGAATATCATTCTTCTCAATCACCGTCATCATTTCGCTATGGCGTGATATCCGTTCGGCTAAAGGCATAGTTAACGCGCGATCCAGGGCTGCGGCAACGTCGTCACGGTCGTAAGGATTAACAATGAGTGCGGAGGATAATTCGTTTGCGGCACCGGCGAATTTCGACAACACCAGCACACCCGGATTAGCAGGGTCCTGAGCCGCGACATACTCTTTTGCCACCAGATTCATCCCATCACGCAGTGGAGTCACTAAGCCAACATCCGCATGGCGGAATACTTTCATTACCAGCTTGCGGTCAAAATGTTGATTCAAATAGTATAGCGGTGTCCAGCCCAACTGACCGTACTTACCATTGATGCGCCCCGCTTCAGTTTCCAACTGATGACGAATATCCTGATACGCCTGCACATCGCCACGCGAAGTGGGTGCAATTTGCGTATAACGGATTTTCCCGTGGTGCTGGGGATAATTTTCCAGTAGCGCTTCAAAAGCGAGAAACCGTTCAGGCAATCCTTTGGAATAATCCAGTCGCTCAACCGAAAAGATGTTTTTGATACTCCCCAATTCCGCTTTAAGCTGCGCCAACTTCGGCGGCAGCGGACCCTGAGCGCTCTTTTTGATTTCTTCTGGTTCGATACCTATCGGATATACTTCCGTGCGAAACGTATTGCCATACGCCTGATGCTGGTTTTTATCCAGGCTATCAAGCCGCGTCTGACTTGCCACACAATCCAGGAATGCCTGGCGATCGTTTTCCGTCTGAAAACCCAGTAAATCGTACTCACACAACGCTTCAAGTAACTCCTCATGCGGCGGGAGCGCGTTAAATACTTCTGGCGTTGGGAATGGAATATGTAAGAAAAAACCGATGCGGTGATTTAGCCCTTGTTTGCGACAATCTGCAGCGAAGGGCAGCAGATGGTAGTCATGTACCCATAAGACATCGTCTTTTTCCAACAATGGCTTAAGCTTGCTCGCAAGCATGGTATTAACCCGTTGATAGCCTTCCCAGGCTTCACGCTGATAATCGACCAGGTCCAGACGATAGTGAAACGCCGGCCAAAGGACAGCGTTGGAAAATTGCAGATAATAGCTTTCGTAGTCTTCTTTGCTGAGATTGAAAGAAGCCCAGGTGATGTTGCCCCGTTTAGTCTTTTGTAATGCAGCATCGGGGTCACCGACCTCTCCACTCCAGCCAAACCACAGCCCTCCGGCCGTCTTTAAAGCCCCCAAAATCCCCACAGCCAAGCCACCTGCACCGCCTTTCTTATCGTCCGGTGGCGCAATGCGATTAGAGACTACCACTAAGCGACTCATAATCTTCTCCCCGTAAAATATCTGACTTTTGTTGTTCTATGTGTTGCGTTAATTTGCCAAGCCAGTGATAAACCATGCGCACGTTTGCCAGTCGGAAGTTAGCAATCGTGTCGCCATTTCCCACTTTAATGGTCACCCCTCCAAGGGCGTTAACCTGTTTGAACCCTGCTTCATCTGTTAAATCATCACCAATAAAAATCGGTGTGCGGCCCGCAAAGGGTGCTTCCTGCATAAATGCGCGAATAGCAGCACCTTTATCGATGCCCAAAGGTTTCAACTCCACGACACATTTCCCCGGTTGCAACGCCAGTTCAGGAAAGTGCAGTGTCATTTGCTGTGCCAATTCAAAAATAGCCTCTTCTGCTTCGGGCGCCTGGCGGTAATGCAGCGCAAAAGCCATCCCTTTAGCTTCAAGTTCAGTACCTGGAAGCTGTAAAAGCGCATTGCTTAAATGCTGATGTAATGCGGCTACTACCGGTTCAGGGAGCGTCACTACATGGGTTTTATCATTGATATCACGGCGTTCTGCCCCATGCACACCCGCGAGTGGGAAGTGAAAGGGAGTGGCGAGCTTATCTAGCTCAGTCATTGAGCGCCCTGAAATCAATGCCAACGCCCCACCACTCATGAGCGACATTTTTTGCAGCAATGTGCGCACCGCAGCGGGAATATAAACCTGGTCCGGGTGCGGTTTGATTTCTGCAAGCGTGCCATCGAGGTCGAAGAAAAAGGCAAGGTTTCCTGAAAGTAGAGGCGGTACAGATGCAACTTCAGCCACCAGCGGCTCCTCCTTACATAGTTAGTATTACTACCGTAACGGTAGATTATGATTAGCCATGTAAGTATAGACAGGGTGACGGGTGTCGCAATTTTCCAGGATAAATCGCCAGGCCGCATATGGCCTGGCGTTTCGGTATGGCAGGTGTCAGAAGAAGCTTGCGATAAGTCCTGAAATAGCCACAAGACCCATAACCGTAACGAAGATATTGCTCACTTTGCCACGGAATTTCGCCAGCGCAGGAATTTTGTGGATAGCATACATCGGCATGATAAACAGGATCATCGCGATGATTGGGCCGCCCAGAGATTCGATCATGCCAAGGATGCTTGGATTAAGTGTTGCCACCAACCACAGGCTCAGCAGGAAGAACAGAGCGATAGCTTTATTCAGCTTGCGGTCATCAAAACGCTTGCCGTTGTGGCGGGCAATTTTTTTCACCAGTCCGTGCAGACCTTCACGTGCTCCCAGGTAGTGACCGAAGAAGGAGCTGGAAATTGCCAGAATTGCTACCAGTGGGCCAAAGATGGAGATCAGCGGATTATCGAATTTGTTAGCAAGGAAGCTCAGCATTGAAATATTTTGCTGTTTTGCTGCCATCAAATCTGCCGGCGTTACACTTAGCACGCAGCTGAAGACAAACAACATAACAAACGCCAGCAGAATGGTGGATGTTTTGCGCAGCGTCTGGCTGGCTTTTTCATCTGCCTGGTTGCCATATTCACGACGCTGAGACAACGCAAATGAGGAGATAGCCGGTGAGTGGTTAAAAGCAAAGACCAACACCGGAATAGTCAGCCACATAGTTGTAGTGAAATCTAGCGCAGTAGGTACTTGGGAAAGAGCGGCCGTGTTCCAGTGTGGAATCAAATATAAAGAGAGGAACAGCAGGATGCCGACTAACGGGTAAACCATCAGCTCGGTAATTTTCAGCATCACACGTTCACTCGTCAGCATCACCGCCATCAGCGCGACAATCAGCACAATCGACAAAATCACACGCGGTGGTGAAGCCATTCCCAGTTGGTTGACCATTAGCGAATCAATGGTGTTGGTGATACCAACGCCGTAAATCAACAGAATTGGGTAGATTGCGAAGAAGTACAGCAGAGTAATTAAGATGCCCGCTTTAGCTCCGAAGTGTTCTTCCACAACTTCGGTGATATCGCTGCCAGGGTTTCGTGATGATAAGACAAAACGAGCAAGCCCGCGGTGAGCAAGCCAGGTCATTGGCCCAACGATAACCGCCAGTGCCACTAACGGCCAGAATCCGCCCATCCCTGCGTTGATCGGGAGAAATAACACCCCTGCCCCAACCGCCGTACCAAAAAGGCTAAGAACCCAGGTCGTGTCAAACTTACGATTCCCGGGAACATGCACTTTACTACTGGTGTAATTAACATCACTGCTCATTGGCTCATCTCCTTGAGGCCGAATTCAGGCTGCCAACTCTACTTTAGCCGCGTGATTGTTACAGTGATTCATATCCTGGTTTGAATTAGTTTATGGCGGGAAATACTAACAATCTAATCAATATCACATTTAAACACTGGATATATTATCTGCGTAAAAATTAAACAATGTTGATGACAAAAAAAATGGTGGATGTCGCTTTCGCTAATCCACCCCCAAAAAAGAACTCACACCCTTTACCGCTACAATGTATTCCCACTACCCGAAATCAGCGCAGCAGAACCAAGCCGTTAAACCGTACGTTTTGCTTTCTGTTTGTAGCGGTCGAAGATGACAGCAGCAAGCAGAATCAAGCCACGCACCACATATTGCGAGAAAGGCGAAATGTTCAGCAGGTTCATGGCATTTTCCACGGTGCCAAGAATCAAAATCCCGGCAATCACGTAGGAAATTTTGCCAATCCCACCTTTGAGTGATACCCCACCCAACACGCAGGCTGAAATTACAATCAACTCGTAACCAATAGACGTCATTGGCTGACCACTGGTCATACGCGAAGCAAGGATAATCCCTGCTGCTGCCGACACTAATCCCGAGAGAATAAAGATGATGATTTTAGTGCGCACCACTGGCACACCCGCCAGACGTGCCGCTTCTTCGTTGCCACCAATCGCCAATGTGTTACGGCCAAAGGTCGTTTTGTTGAGCAGGAAACCAAAGATTATCAGACACGCAACGGTCAGCCAGATGGGTGCAGGCAGCCCTAACCAGTTGGCGTAACCCAGTGCAAAGAAGCGTTCATCCTCGATGCCCACCGCTTTACCATCAGAAATAATGTATGCGAGGCCGCGTACAATTTGCATGGTGGCAAGCGTGGTGATAAGTGCGTTGATTTTTAGTTTTGCAATAACAAAACCGTTCACCAGGCCGCATAACACACCGAGCAACAGCCCTGCCGCCACACCAATCCACAGGCTTTCTGTCATGTTGATGACTACCGCCGTGGTGACCCCGGCACATGCAATCACCGACGCAACGGACAAATCGAAATCACCAGATGCCAGGCAGAACAACATGCCACAAGCCACCATTCCCGACATTGAGATGGCAAGCCCTAATCCCTTCATATTCACGAAAGAAGAGAAATTCGGTACAAAAATAGCACAGGCAATAAACAGAACGGCGAACACCACCAGCATGCCGTAGTTATCCCAGATACGCCCAAGACTCAGGGACGACTTCTTATTGCTGTCACCTGATGTAGTTAATGCAGACATTTTTATCTCCTTACTCATGCGGCAGACGCACTGGTTTTTGGCATTGCCAGACTTAATGCTTGTTGCTCATTGGTTTCGCCATGCAGCAATTCACCGGCTATTTCCCCTTCGCGCATCACGATAATGCGGTCCGCAAGGCCAAGCACTTCGGGCAGATCGCTTGATGCAAACAGCACAGCTACACCTTGTGCAGCAAGGGCATAAATCACGTTATAGATTTCGTATTTTGCCCCAACATCAATGCCGCGCGTTGGCTCATCAAGTAAAATCACTTTCATCTCCTCCGACAGCCAGCGCCCTAAAATCGCTTTTTGCTGGTTGCCACCGGAGAGGTTCATGATCAGCTGCTCAGCTGAAGGAGTTTTAATGTTCAGCGAACGGATATGCGAGGCGGCATTGTCTGTTTCCCAGCGGTTGTTTATCAGACAACCGGCGCTAATATGCTTACGCCGCGCACTAATATTGATATTGTCACGCACCGAATGCACCGGAATAATGCCGTCAGCTTTGCGGTCTTCCGGGCACAGCATCATGCCGGCACGAATCGCATCAGCGGGCTTATTAATATTGATAACCTCGCCATCAATTAATACTTTGCCATCGGTGATGCGCGTACCGCCAAACATGCCTTTCATCAGTTCACTCCGACCGGCACCGACCAGACCAAACAGACCGACAATTTCACCACTACGCACTGAAAGCGAAATAGGTGTTCGTACACCAGGGGCTTTTACACCATCAAGGCGTAAACGCTCAGCCCCATGTTCACGAGGTTTCCAGCCATAGACATCACCAAGATCGCGCCCGACCATCGCCTGCACCAGCGAGTCATGACTGACTTGCTTCATATCATCAAAGGTGCGCACGTAGCGCCCGTCTTTAAACACGGTGATGGCATCACTGAGCGCAAAGATTTCCTCCATACGATGCGAGACGTAGAGGATCACGCGGCCTTCGGCGCGTAACTCACGGATGACGCGAAACAGGTTGTCGATTTCACGACGGGAGAGAGAACTGGTCGGTTCATCAAAGGCGATCACTTTCGCATTACGCGCCAGCGCCTTAGCTATTTCGACCATCTGCCATTGGCCGATGGATAAATATTTGAGCGGAGTGCTTGGGTCAATATCCAGCCCGAGATGCTCAAGCTGTAACTTTGCTTCGTAATTCAGTAAAGAGCGGTTCACAAACCCCGCTTTATGAGGTAGCTGTCCGAGGTAAATATTCTCTGCCACCGACATTTCCGGCACCAGATGAAGCTCCTGATAAATAATCGCGACTCCGGCATTAAGCGCCGCTGGAGTGTCGGCAAAAGCCACTTCCTCACCGCGCAGGGCAATACAGCCTTGAGTTGGAGCATAATTGCCACTCAAAATTTTCAGCAGCGTTGATTTCCCTGCGCCATTCTCCCCCATTAGTGCGTGAACTTGCCCGGCATAGCAGTCGAAACTGATGTCCTGTAAGGCTTTCACGCCGGGGAAAGTTTTGCCTATACCACGAAAAGAGAGATACGGTGTCTCATGTTGCATGACATACCCCAATGTTGAAGGGCGGATGGGCATAAACCTCATCCGCCAAAGAGATTACTTACCGCCGAGGCCTTTTTTAGCCAGCTCTTCTTTAAAGTTGTCGCGAGTGATCAGTACCACGTCGGTAACTTCAGTGAACTTCGGTGGCTCTGCACCTTTGGTGACCCAGTTGTAGAGCATTTCGCTACTTTTATAGCCGTGTACATCCGGGCTTGGGAGCAAAGATCCGTAGAAACCAGTGGCATTAGCTTTCGACAGTTCACTTACGGCATCCACACCATTAATACCTACACCAATAACATCCGGCGCTTTAAAGCCCTGCCCTTCAGTGGCACGCACGCCACCCAGCACGGTGTTGTCGTTCATGCCAACAATTAGCCAGTGTTTCACTTCAGGGTGTTGAACCAACATGGAGTTAGCGGCATCGAAAGCCCCAGGGATGTCGTTAGATTTGGTCGGGACTTTGTAGATTTGTTTTTCTGGGAAACCAGCTGCTTTCAGAGCTTCCATTGAACCAGAAGTACGGCGGCGGGCAGTATCGAGCTCGTCAGACGTAATCGCCATAACTGCGGATTCTTTCACGTCCCAACCGCGTTTTTGCATCTCTTTGTAGAGCTCTTGCCCCTGGCGTTCACCGATTTTGGTCGCCGCCATCATCACTAATGGCACGGTGTCCATTGGCTTGCCTTTCGCGTTGACGAACTGGTCATCAACGGCAATGACTTTCATGTCGTAGCTTTTGGCTTTCGCCACAATTGCCGAACCCAGTTTTGGATCCGGAGTACAAATCACAAAGCCTTTCGCGCCGCTGGCGGCCAGGCTATCAATAGCATTAAGGGTTTTTTCGCCGTCGGGAACGGCAATTTTAATCACTTCAAAGCCAAGATCTTTCCCGGCTTTATCAGCAAATTTCCATTCGGTCTGGAACCATGGTTCTTCCGGTTGCTTCACCAGGAAACCCAGCTTCATTGTTTCTGCGATAGCGGATTGTGACATAATTGCAGCAATGCCAATTGCCGCTAGCGCTTTAGTAAATTTGTGCATGGTATTCTCCAGCTCGATTTTATTTTCTGTAGGGTAAGGTTTAGTTAAAACAAGCCATTAGCCGTATGAGCTTTTTGCTTCTGGGCTGGAGATAGTTGTAGCGGGAAATTAATAGTCCATAAGAGAGCGCAATCACATGGCAGAAATACAGTTAGACCGTGCATGTATTCAGCAATAAAAGACATAAAAATAGGGGTTTATGTCGGACAAATGAAATATGCGTTAGCAGGTTTATCCATAAATTCAGCGCTAAGGTGGATAAGCTGATTTATCTGAATAAAGATTGAGGAAGACGGGTAAGTATTGCGCTCACCCGCCGGTCTTTCTGATCATTACCATTGATAATAGATATGTTCCGCGTGATCACGCGCAGGGGCTTCGTCGCCTTCAAGGCGCGCGGCAATGGTCAGGGCAAAATCGAATACTTTTCCCAGCCCTCTGCCGCTTATCAAATTGCCATCTTCGACTACGTCAGCATCAACATATTCACCATCCGTCACCTGCTGCCACAAATCCCCAGAACAGACGTAGCGGCGACCTTTAAGCAAACCGTTACCACCCAGGACGCGTGCCGCAGCAGAGCAAATCGGGCAGATTAATTTGCCAAGATCGTCATGACGACGCACGAAAGCAATCACGTTAGCGTTTTGGGCCAGAAAGACACTGCCGTCTGGGCCGCCAGGCAGCACAACGGCATCGAATGTTTCATCAAAACATTCACTCAGCGTAGCGTCTGCCACCATCGGAATATCGTGGTAACTCACCACCGCACGGGTATCGACGCAAGAAAGTGTGCGCACTTCTATTTTAAGGCGACGCAGAATATCAATAGTAACAATGGCTTCGGCTTCTTCAAAACCTGGTGCCAGCAAAACTGCAACGGTTTTCATCATCACTCTCCATGTTGCCCCCGCAATATGACGGGGGCGATAAACTTACCAGTAGAGACTCCACACTTGGCGCACACGTGCCAGCGCTTCCAGGTAGAAATAGTCTCCCCAACTGCAACATTCATCCACCCCTTTGCCGCTCGCCATGTGGTAGACCGAGTGTTTCAGCAGACCTTCACATGGCTCATCGTCACGCGCCAGATAGTTATCGGTCAGCGACTGGATAATACGCAGCGCCATCTCTTCGTAGTGGGCGCGATGTTCGTCCAGCACCGGCAGTACTTTCACTAACTCCAGCAGGCCACAGGCAGTAATCGCGGCAGCTGAACTGTCGCGCACCGCATCGGTGCCCAGCAATGCCAGATCCCAGTGGCACACGTCATCTTCCGGGAGGCGGTTGATAAAGTAATGCGCCAGGCTGCGGGTGAGATCCACCATGCTCTTGTCGCCGGTATACAAATACGTGAGCAAGAAACCGTAGATGCCCCACGCCTGCCCGCGCGACCAGCATGAGCTGTCGCTGTAACCCTGATGCGTATTGCCAAACCGCGGCTCGCCGGTTTTTACATCCATATAGTAAGTATGGAATGTAGAAGCGTCCGGGCGAACAATGTACTTCGCCGCCTGATCCGCGTGTGCCGTAGCGGCCTGCGCGTAGCGTTCGTCGCCCGTTTGCTGGCTTGCCCAATAAAGCAGCGGAAGGTTCATATTACAGTCAATAATCATCCTTCCCTGTTGTTCTGGATCATTCAAATCGCCCCACGCCTGAATGATTTTTGCCACCGGGTTAAAACGCTCCATCAGAATATCCGCCGCTTGCAGCGCGGTCTGGCGGGCGGTTTCATTGCCGGTTAAACGCCAGGCGTTAACGCACGACAACGTGTAAAGGAAGCCCAAATCGTGGGTAGCGGTTTCGATGCGCTTGTCTAAACGCTGTTTAAAAGAAGGCAGATAACGCTCTGCCGCCTGGCGATATTTTTCATCGCCGGTCATCTCCCATGCCAGCCACAGTTGCCCTGGCCAGAAACTGGTGGTCCACTCATTATTCTCCGAAGGTTTCCATTTGCCGCCTTCGCAGGCTTCGTTAGGGAATTTGTCTCCTACGGCAACAATGGTCTTATCCAGCTTTGTAGTGACACTTTGCAAAGCCGCATCCAGCTTGCGTTTCAGGGCCAGGCGGTCTACTTGATGCAATTCAATAGGGCGCAGTGGCTCGGTCACAACTTTTTCAGTGACTACAGAACGGGTCATAACGTCTCCTTAATTAATGTTTTACCGGTTCGACCGGTGAAGTGTCTAAAGCGGGTGAGAATGTCTGAGATTCAGCGCGTTTTGACTGGCAACGCGAGAGTGTGAAAGCGGAAATCAGGGTGAAGACCAGCGCGCAGCAGCCCATCATTAAGTAGGTGTGTGCGAAGCCGATTTTGTCGTACAGATAGCCTGCAGGCGGTGCCACTACTACCGAGCCGACATAAATCATCGCCTGATAACCCAGCAGATACATGGTGGCGTTGACCTTCTGGTGGAAATGCTCGGCGATGTACTTGAACACGGAGATCAGCAGCAGGGCAATTTCGACGCCGTAGAACGGTTTGATAATGGAAATCACCAGCGGATCGGTGGTCAGGCCGGACGCTATCAGGCGCAAACCGACGACGCAGCCGCAGAGCAACAACCCTTTTTTGGCACCGTAATGGTTTACCAGCACCGGGATGAACATCATCATCACGAATTCCATGCCGGACTGCAGCGTGCTGAGGTAGCCGTACCAGGCGTTGCCCTGCTCTTTGGTATCGAAGAAAGAGACGAAGTAGCGTGGGAATTGCTGTTCAGCAACAAACATCATCCATGCCACGCCTGCGACATACAGGCTGAACATCCAGAACTTACGATTTTTCAGCAGCATCAGAACATCGGAAAAGACGATTTTATTCGCTGAAATCACATTGTTATTGCGCAGTTGTTCATCGCCAATTTTCAGGCTGATCAGCACCAGCAACATCAATACGGAGGTCGTGCTGCTGACAAGGAAGTTTGCCAGCGGCGTGTAGTTGAACAGCAGGCCGGAAACCGACGCCGCCATTGCCCAACCGAGCGATCCCCACATGCGAATGCGCCCAAATTCCAGACCATACAATCGGCTAAATCGGTCGGCATAAGATTCAGAAGCCGCAACACCTGCGTACCAGCCGAGGCTCAGGTAAAAAGCACCGATCACAATACCAATCGTGGTATGCGTCAGCAGCAACGGTTGATACACCGTGACAAAGAACGGGGCCATGAAGGCCGAGATAGCGCAGACAAAATAGAGCAGCCACTTGCTCATACCAATTTTGTCCATGATGTAGCCGTAGACCGGCTTCATCACCACGGCGAACACGCCGTTAATCGCAAAAACGCTGCCGATGGTAATGCTGTCTAACCCTACTTTTTGGCTCAACCACAGGGCATATAACCCGAAGCTTGAGGACCAGGTGAAAAAGTAGAGAAAGATAAACGTGCTCATTTTTATTTGAGCGGTACGCGTTGGTGTTGAACTATTCATTCATGGTTCTCCAGAAACAAGACGTGTTTTTGGTGGTGGCCCATCACCAGGCGTACAGCGCCCTCGCTGATAATGGCTTGCGGGCAAGCGTGTTCATCAAAGCCGTCGCAATCCCCTGCCCAAACGGCGCTGATTAAGAGATGCGTTCCTGCGTTTAATTCACCGCGCAGCAGCGGAATGGCAGCGCGTTCGGCGAACAATAAGTTGCTGTTTGGTGGAGTTAAAACCTGCTCCCCGTTCCGCGGTTGCGGGCTTAAACAGGTGATAGCGCTGGTATCGGTAGCCGTTTTGAGAACGCTGTTTGCCAACGAGAGATCGGCGTGCGGCAGCGGGCGATTGGGCAAACTAAAACCGCCTTCGGCACAGTCCAAATCACGCGAGGTTTTGATGTGATGCACCCGTACCTGCCAGTCGCCAAGCGGCACCAGCCAGGTGTCGATAATGACGTCATTCCACGGCAGCCAGCGGCTATAAATCATGCCGTCGGCGGTGGTGACGTGCTGGCATTCGCGACGTCCACGCCAATAGTTATCTTTCTCGGATAGCAGCAACATCGAGTCAGGTGCCGCATGGTTCAGCCCGTAGCGCCCGCGTTCAATGGTGAAACCGTAACGTGTGGAATAGGCAAATTTGCAGTATTTAGCTTCGGTATTAACGAAGTTATTTAGCTCAAGCTGCCCGGATGTCAGCATCCATAAGTGGTTATCCTGATGAACCAGAATTTGCGCAGCGTGGGGAATGCTGTGTTCTGCTTCACGGACGGGTAGCGGTAATTCTTGCGCCTGCCAGAAGGCATCGTTTTCACCTAACGCCAGCACCAGCATGGTTTTCAGCCCCCAATACGGCGAACCCGGCGCGTTGTAATCTTCCGCCATAATCAGGTTGGGATAGCTGTAGCCCACGCTCAGCACGCCATCGCGGTCAAACAGCGGCTGTTGCAACCACCAGCGTAAATGGCGCAGAACGATGCCTTTCACCACGCCCGGTTCGTAAACCTCAAGCCCGGCAAAAGCAGCGGCACTCCAGAATGCGGCTTGCGCAAAGCGATAAGTGAGGCTGCGACCGAACGGAATGGCCGCACCGTCATCCGCGAAGAAATGGATAAAATCGACGGCAAATTCCGTAGCGCGCTGGAGCAATTTTTGGCAGCGCTGCGGGTCAACATCGGCCATTAATTTGGAATAGATAAGCCCGTAGAAATGGAAGCCCATCGAAATATAGTAATCACGTGGGCGACCTGGGCCATCGGAATACCAGCCGTCGCCGAGGTAATAATGCTCCATGGCGGCGAAATGCTTTTCCAACGTATCGGCATTGTTCGGCATCCCGCAGTGGTGGAAACCGACCTGCACCAGAATCGGGAAGAAATGCCAGTTGTTATCCGGGATATCGTGGTCTTCACTCTGCTTTAGCCATTGCCAGAGATGGTATTTCTCCTGCTCGTTAAAGTGCGCCAGCAGCGGTTTATGCGCTACAGCCAGCATTAATCCGTAGGCCGCCATTTCCACAATGCGCTGATCGTAAGGAGCCACTTCGCCCCAATATTCTGCGTGGTCAGGATTAGTACCGTTTTTTATTGCCTGGATATAAAAAGAGAGTTGCTCCGGCTCGTACCCTCCCGCCAAAAGTGGCGTCACGCCCCATAACAAGCGCGAGAAAGTTTCCATATTGGCAATTTTTTGCCCGTAATGGGCAGTGAAATTTGCCAGGTCGACACCACTGGCCTCTTTTTTAAAGAATGGCGAAACGGCATTCAATAATTCATTCACCAGTTTATGCAGATCATCCCTGCATTTTAGAGGGTTGTTCAGGGTAATATGTTCAGGTTGCACAATGTCCTCCCGCCAGACACGAGAATAATCTAAGTTATTGTTATTCATAATTTGTGCACGCTGGTTCAGCGCGTTGATGCAAAGAGTAGTCGCTTTTATTCCTGGCTCAGAGTGAGCCGCATCACAAAACTAAACCGTTATTTCACTTTCACTGGATTTTTCTAAATCGAAGGGCAATAAATTACAAATCATGGCGTAAAAACTTAAAATTATTGTCCTGGAGGGGAAATGAGCGAACAGCAATTTATGGAGCGGATTACGCTTGATAGCCAGGTTATCTCATTTCATCGTCTGCGAGCCTCCAGCGCGCAATATTATCACTGGCATCAGTGTGTCGAGTTTTTATATATTTCAAAAGGATATGGCATTGTGGTGGTCGATAATCAGCATTACACCGCACGGCCTGGGCGCTTATTTATCTTCCCGCCCTTCCGTTTGCATAAGGTTCATGTCGATGCCAATGACAAAAACCAGTATCACCGCACAACCATGCACATTGAACACTCTTCTGTTATCAGTACATTGCATGGTTTTCCACGCCAGCAGGCTCAATTTTCAGCCCTCGCCGCCAGCAACGTCCCGGCACAAATTTACGATTTAAGTGAGCAGGCCAGCTACATGGAAGTGATTCTCGAGCAGTTCGACAAACTCGACCCCACGGAGCACTCCACCGCCAGCGATGTTGCGTTTATGGTGATGCAAATTATGGCCTTCCTGCCCGCTCAACCGCAGCTATTGATCCCGCAACAACAGACTGTTGCATCCCGTATCATGCAGTGGGTTGAGAGTAACTATAGTGAGAAGTTTTCTCTGGATGAGTTGGCGCAATCCATTGGTTTATCACGCAGCTATACCTCCAGGATTTTTCGTCAACAAACAGGCGGCAGTATTCATGAGTATTTGCTGACGCGGCGCATAAAGAAAAGTTGTGATCTATTGCGCACTTCACCATTAAGCATTGAAGCTATCGCCCTGGAGGTAGGGTTTATAGAAGTTACCTACTTCATCACCTGTTTTAAAAAAATGATGTCCCAGACACCATTGCAGTATCGTAAACGGTCACGGGCTCATTCAACTGAAGGGCTCAAAATATGATCTGACACAATAAACCACCTCATAGTGGATTAATTATTAGTGTTGAATCACAGTTTTTGTCATTTCATTTAAATTATTTAAAATAGACAAATAAGGAGGTAATTATTTAATTAGTCTTTTTTAATATTTCCTGTTGAATAACTTTGTAAATAAGAATGAAACGCCAGAATCAACTGTTTTATTGATAACCCTAAAGGGGTATTATTTTTTACAACGCAGTCAGGACGCGGATTCACAGGACATGACATGGATACAATTTTATTGTTTTATCTCTATACCCGTCATATTTCATGCAATACAAAATTCTAATCCTAACCCGATGTTCCGGCTAAATAAGGAAATTATCATGGCAACTTCCGGCATGGTTCAAAGTCTTAACTTACAGATAAATCGTGATTTTTATTCCTCAAATCTGTATTTACAGTTGAGCCACTGGTGCTCAGAAAAGAGTTTAACGGGCACGGCTAATTTTTTAAGAAACCAGGCTCAATGTAATGTTACGCAGATGATGCGTATATTTAATTTTATGAAACAAGCGGGCGGCACTCCCATTGTAAGGGCGATTGAAGCGCCACAAAGCGAATGTGACTCTTTAGAAACACTATTTGAAAAAACAGTTGAAGATTATCAGCAGCGCTGCGCCACACTGACTAAATTGACCGTTGAAGCAACAGCATTGAAAGATTTTTCAACCCTCACGTTCCTGAAAACTATGGATCAGGAACAACAAGACGAAGGCCTGTTGCTCAACACTATTCTTGAAGAAGTACGTAGTGCTCATAAAGCCGGATTGTGTATGAGCCAAACAGATGAGCACCTGACAAATTTAGTGAATCATCAACAACACTGAGTCTCATTGTGTCGGGTAATACAGCGTTTATTACCCGAGCGACAATAAATGTTGCTGGCGCTAATCCGCCTTAGTCATGCACACCACATCAACTGTTCACGTAAACTGAGCGTGTCTTCCGGGAAACTAGCCAGCACGACTTTATAACGTGCCGTCTCTTTTGGATATCCCCGCATGGATTGCAGTAACAGCCGCAACGCGCTGTCCCAGACGATGCCCTGCAAATCACTATATGGCCACAAATCGGGGTCTGCGATAAATGGCATCAGATAATCGATACCAAGCTTCACGCTCCTGCCATCTTGTACGGCATTCCAGCGGTCAAATTCGACATGTTCCGCATAACGATTAAGCAGCAGATGGGCTTCAAGGTTAAATAAGGAGTAATGGAATGGCACCGGACGTTCCAGCTCCATCGTCTGTTTACCTTCCTGATCGATTTGCGCCGCCATTCGTTGGGTAATGCCCTGCTGAATAATGCGTGCCACCAGCCCTTTGTCGCCATAAAACAGCGCATTAGCGACACGTTGCGCATCATACCAGGTGCCGTGGTTGTTATGCCACACGTATTCAGAATGACCCACATCGCTGTAAAACATCCAATGGTTGAAGTCCCGGAACCATTGGTGCAAACCAATAATGTCATCGGTATCCAGTACCCCCGCAGGGCTAATCAAACCAATAGTATCAATCACCATCCATAACAGGCGTGTATCGATTAGCCCGGTACCGCGCCCGGAAACAATACCGGGGATCGCCTGGCCATAGTTCAGATGCGGGTTCATACGCGTTTGTTCGTCAAGGAACCAGCACTTGATTTGCTCTGCTGCAGCCTGGGCATATTTACGATGCCCGGTAAAATACCAGGCCAGCCCAAGCGTCAAACAGCGTTCGCACATGCGGATGATGCGCGTGGTGTCCGTGTCATTATTCTGGCATTGCGGATTAGTATGTCCGTCACGGCGAATATATGGCAGGCCATTTGGCCTGCGCGGATTAGGCCACCAGTACGTCCCCAGACTGTAATAATCATGAGGATCACCGCTCACCGGGCGTAATTTCTTATGCACTACACTTTCCGGTGGCTGCCCGCGAAGTTTATCCGCTTCGCTAACCAGACGGCCCAGCGCCAACTGCAAAGGAGAAAAAGGCTGCTCCAGGCCACGGCGGGCATTCTCAAGACACGTCTCATCCAGGGTGTACAACTTCATCTATCACTCCTTAATGGCAAGCTACTCGTTGCCCGCTTTCGGCATCAAATATATGAATACCGGTCAGTTTGGGTTGTAGCCATACCGTTTCACCTTCCTGAACATTTAAGCGTTGCTTAAACACCGAGGTAAATGAACCGCCTCCAGTGTTGCAGAACAATTGCATATCAGAACCGGTGTTTTCGATGGCGGTAATGGTCGCTTTTAGTGCCCCATTACCCTCGCCTTCTTCCACAACATTGACCTGTTCCGGGCGAATAGCATAAACCACTGTCTGTTGCGGTTTTACCTGCATACCCGGCGGCAAGCTTAGCAGGGAGCCATCGGCGAGGCGCAGCATCATTTCACCATTTTGTAGCGTGACCTCACCTTTTAACTGATTGATTTCAGGAGAACCGATGAATCCTGCCACGAATAGATTTGCCGGACGGTCATACAACTCCAGCGGGCTACCAACCTGCTCAATACGCCCTTCACGCAACACCACAATCATCTGTCCCATCGTCATGGCTTCAATTTGATCGTGAGTCACATACACCGATGTCGTTTTCAGGCGGCGGTGCAATTCGCGGATTTCCCCACGCACCTGGGTGCGGAGTTTTGCGTCGAGGTTTGAGAGTGGTTCGTCGAACAAAAACACCTGTGGATTGCGTACAATCGCACGCCCCATTGCTACACGCTGGCGCTGGCCACCCGAAAGATCTTTTGGCAAACGGTCGAGTAAGACACCTAAACCCAGAAGATCGGCTGCGGCCTCAACTTTACGGCTGATTTCTGCTTTTGGCAGCTTCGCCATTTTTAACGCGAAGCCCATGTTTTCGCGCACGGTCATCTGCGGATAAAGTGCGTAGCTCTGGAATACCATCGCAATATCACGCAGCTTCGGCTCAACGTCGGTCACATCTTTTTCGTTGATGGCCACCTCACCGCCCGTTATCTCTTCAAGTCCGGCAATCATGCGTAATAACGTTGATTTACCGCAGCCGCTTGGGCCCACCAGCACGCAAAACTCGCCGTCAGGGATAGTGAGAGAAACATCTTTAATGACATGTGCATCGCCATAAGATTTACAGACATTCTTCAGTACAACGGAACCCATGAGATTCTCCTTATCCTTTGACCGCGCCGGACATAATCCCGCGGTTGAAATGTTTTTGCAGACCGAGATAAACGATGATGCTTGGCAACATCGCCAGAAGCGTAATGGCTATAAAGATGTTCGGGGTGATACTTTCATCGGTGCGCAAGCTGCCGAGAATCACTGGAATAGTATTCAGGCTGTCGTGATTGACGACTATTAGCGGCAGCAGGTACTGGTCCCAAATCATGATGAAGCCAAACGTTACCACCGTGCCAAGAGCAGGTTTCACCAACGGCAAAATGACGTGGAAGAAGATTTGCCATTCGTTCGCCCCATCGATGCGCGCGGCCTCTTCCAGCTCTTTAGGGATGGCGGCCATAAATTCACTCAGCACGAAGATGGAAAATGCCCAACCCACTACCGGCATGATCATCCCGAGATAGGTGTTATAGAGCGACGCATCAATCAGCGGCAGCTTCCAGTTGATTATCATGTACAGCGGAATAGCGATAACTTCTTCCGGCAACATCATGGTGGAGAGGATCACAAGGCTCACCAGCGACACACCGATGAACTTTTTACGCGCCAGGGCATAAGCTGCAAGCGCACTCACCGACACCTGCAAAATGGTGCCGACAAAAACGACAATCATCGAGTTAAGCAGATATTGCCACACGCCAATGTCGTTCCAGGCGAAGATAAAATTCTCGAATGAAAACTCATTAGGCCATGCCAACAACTCGCCCGGTTTGACCGGTGCCCCGCTAAATGCCGTAGCAACAATGCCCCAGAATGGCCCAACGAATACAATCAGCAACAAGCCATAAATCATCCAGCGGCCTGCGGTATCCCAACGTTTACCTAACATCGGTGGCTCCTTAATAGCGGGCAATGCGCTTTTTCAACGTAAGGTGACAAATCGTCAACAGCACAGTGAAGGCGAATAACAGGAACGACACCGCCGAAGCATAGCCGTAGTCAAATTGCTCAAACCCGAGTTTGTAGATATGGGTCATGATCATTTCTGTGGAGTTTGATGGCCCACCGCCGGTTGTGGCATACACTTCTGCAAACACGCGGAACCCACGAATAAAGGAGAGCATCAACACCACTGAAATCGCCGGGATCATCCCAGGCAGCGTGACGTAACGCAGACGGTTCCACCAGTTCGCGCCATCAACGTTTGAGGCGTCATATAAATCGCGACTAATGCCTGCCAGTCCTGCAATAAAGATAACCATGTTGTACGGCACCGCTTTCCAGATATGCAGCAACATGATGACCCACAGAGCCTGGTCTGAACTTGCGAGGAATCCCTGGTCGGCAATACCAAACCAGCTCAGGATATGGTTCATCACACCGTTAGGAGTTGGGTTAAACAAGATTCGCCACATTTCGGCGACGATAGCCGCACTGGTTACCGCGGGCAGGAAAATGGCGGTGCGGATAAAACGCAGATGACGAGCGGGCCCTTCAAGTAACATGGCGAGGAAAAATGCCAGTACCGCTCCAACCACCATGGTCACCACGACATAAAGGAAGGTATTGAACACCGCCGAATGCAGTTCGATATCGGCAAACGCACGGGCAAAGTTGGCAAACCCAACCCATTCATCTGGTTGATTGAAGTTCACCTTGTAGAAACTCATCACCAGGCCTTGCAGCATGGGAATAAATTTAAACCAGGTGAAGATGACCAGTGCCGGGGCAAGAAATATCCACGGCACCAGATTCCGTTTCTGGCGGGAAGTTAACATCGTAATTTTCGCTCTTTTGCAGTTAAGTGGCGGATGACACTGCATTTATCCGCCCTACGCCTGGTTTTGTAGGGTGGATAAGCGCAGCGTCATCCACCGTTTGTCACCAAACTTATTTCGCCAGCACCTGCTGTTTATCAAGCTCGGCATTGACCTTCTCATTGGTCACTTTCAGTTCGGCTGCAATATCACCATTACAGTCAGCCAGAATACGGTTGAAGCCATCGGCGGTTATCTGACGAATTGGCGTCCAGTTAGGCACTTGGGGCACGTAACGGCCGTGTTCAGCGTAAAGTTTGGCGAAGGTTGCCCAACGCGCATCGTCGTATACAGCCTGGATATCAACCTGTTTATTCACAGGTAAGCGCACTACCGGTATGTGTTTCGTGCCTTTGCCCATACCGATTTCCTGGCCTTCCTGGGAGATCATAAATTCGATGAACTTCCGCGCGGCTTCTTTATTCTTGCTACTTTTCATCATGAAGACGGTGGTGCCTTCGGCAAGAGTCGCACTACTTTTCGGCCCTTCAAGGGTCACGACTTCAAACTTGTCTTTGCCGGGATCTTTATCAAACAGCGCAATGTGATACGGGCCGGTGAAAAACATACCAGTCTGGCTTGAACGGAAGGACGGGATAATGTCTGCGGTTGTCGCATTGATAGCACCTGGCTGAACAACTTTGTCGCACAGCATTCCTCGCATAAATGCCAGGGTTTCAGCGGCAGCAGGCTCATCAAGCGAAGCTTTGAATTTACCCTTGCCTGATTCGCGAATGAAATCACCCCCTGCCTGCCATAAAAATGCGCTCATAAACCAGCTGGCATAACCACGCGTGGTGGAACCCGGCAACAAAAAGCCGTAGGTATCGTTTTTACCATTGCCGTCCGGGTCTTGTGTGGTAAAGGCTTTTGCCAACTTTGCCACATCGCTCCAGGTTTTGGGCTCAGGCATACCCAGTTTTTCACGCCAGTCTTTGCGGACAAACAGCGCAAAGGTTTGGGCAGAAGTAGGCACCCCATAGAATTTCCCGTCGGTGTAGCGAGTACTTTCCCAGGCTGTAGGATAAATATTTTCGCCCCCTGCAATGGATTTCGGGTCTATTTCATCAGCTATTCCGAGTTGGATGAACTGGCCAATGGCTACCGCATCGTTGAAGATCAGATCGGGCAATGCGTTGCCCGCAGCGGCACGTGCAAGGCGCTGTTCAAAGTCTGTCGTAGCATTAAAATACTCAATTTTAATGCCGGTCTTCTTCTCAAAAGTTTCAGCCTCTTGCTTATAAATATTTTTAGAGTCATTGCTGGCACGGATCCAGACATTTAGTGTTTCAGCTGCAAATGTTTGCGAAGCACTAAAACCAAGGGCAGAGATCAGTAATACGGATTTTAATTTTGTGGAAAACATTTATATTCACGTCCTTATTTTAAGAGATTTGATTATTGAGAAAATGGAGTGAAGCAGATTATTTCGAGAATGAAAAAAGGCTGCGGAGTAATTAAATAGAATGCATGAGGTAAAAACAACGGGGCAAAACAGAAATAGCGTTTCATAATGCAGAAGTGTGCTTCAAGTCACGCAGCAAAGTGTGTCAAAAACTCAACTTAAATATATAACCATTAAATTCAATTATTTACGTAAATAAAAAATACGAATAACATTTGAAAAATATTTTAAAACCATTGATTTACGTGACTCCCACCTCACTTTCAGAGGCTATTTACCCTTGAAAGCGTTAATTTGATATGAGTCACATAAAAATTCATTCCGTCTCTTACACTGCGCACTCAGCATTATAAATATTATTTCCACTCTTATATTTTACGAAATTAGCAGTACCTCTATAGGTATAAATAACCTGATATTATTCCATTGGTGGACGGAGAAAATATGCGCCCGATGAAACCTATTTTGTTGTCTTGCATGTCATTACTTTCGTTAGCGGTTGCTAGCGTATTAACAGCATCGCCACTGTACGCCGCCGATGCACATCCATTGCAAATTAAGCTTGATGATTTACGTTACAGCCAACAACAGCTTGCGGCGAGAAACCCTGAGTTTCTTGGCGCATATGAAAAGCTCATTGCCGGGGCTGACAAAGCGCTGGGCAAACCACTCTACTCGGTTATGGATAAGACTCTGACAGCCGCAAGTGGTGACAAACATGATTACTACAGCTTCGCTCCATACTGGTGGCCCGATCCGAACAAAAAAGATGGTCTGCCTTATATTCGTAAGGACGGTCAAACCAACCCGGATGCCAACAGTGACGCCACGGACAAAAAGCGCCTGGTGAATATGAGTAATGATGTTTGGACACTGTCGCTTGCATGGCAATTTACCCAAAAGCCAGCCTATGCCGAAAAAGCGCGTGACCAGCTACTGAACTGGTTCGTTAATCCTGACACTCGTATGAATCCTAACCTACAACACGCTCAGGCAATCCCTGGGATTAATGACGGACGTGGAATTGGCCTCATCGACAGCCGCGCATTGGTGGAAGTCATCGATGCCGTGGAGTTAATCCGCCCGGCTAACGTGATTAGTGATGATGAGTATCAAAAAATTAAACAGTGGTATGGCGATTTCTACCACTGGATGACGACCAGCCAAAATGGTTTTGAAGAAGATAATTGGCACAACAACCACGGCACTTACTTTGATTTGCAGGCAGCGTCTTTTGCACTGTTTAGTGGCGATCTCGCTGCGGCTAAAAAGCGTCTGCAAATCACCCAACTGCGTCGAATTCCCGCTCATTTCGATAGAGATGGCCGCCAGATGGCAGAAATTGAGCGTACTCGTCCCTGGCATTACAGCAATTTCCATCTGGAAGCCTATAACAAACTTGGCCGCCTTGGAGAAATCGCGCAGGTGGATGTCTGGAACTTCACCCTTGATGACCGAAGCCTGCGTAAAGGTTACGCCTATGTCGCCAATTATGTTCACAGCGATGAGTCATGGCCGTGGAAAGATATCGACAAAATGGATGATAAGAAAGCGCTAGTGAACATAGTCAGTGCGGCTCGTGCATGGCCAGATGACAGCGCCTTTGCCGAAAAAGCACAATGGCTAATGGCAAAATATCCTGATGATATCTCTCATCTTATTACCCCATTAAAACAACACTGAAAGAGAGTAAGGATCGAGCGATGAAGCAGTTCACCACGCAACAACTTATTCTCCTTCGCCAACGCATGACCCAGCAGCCTGAAATAGTGGAGCTGTTGATTGCCGAAAATACCGTGGTGCTTAACAACCCGGTCAAAGTACCGGAAACTGCACGGGCAACCTGGAATCTTTACTATTTCTGCCCGGATCACGGAGTCAGACTAAAGTGGGATCGTCACACCCCAACCTCCCATTGCTGCCCGGTTGATGGGCAGTCGTTTAGCGGAGAACCCTACGACGGAGCCTGGTGGCGCGAGCTAAACGGGCTGAATGCCAAAGCCTGCCACCAGCTTGGCTTGTTGTGGCAACTCACAGGTCAACAAAGTTATCTGGATAAGGTCCGCGAACTGTTAATGCGCTATGCCGAGTATTATCCGGGCTACGACATTCACGGCGGTATCCCTTACAACGGGCCTGGAAAAATGAACGCACAGACGCTGTGCGAAGCCAATTGTATGCTGGATTTCACCCTCGGCTATGATTGCATTGCTGAAGCTTTATCCACCCAGCAGCGTGAATATATTACTAGCCGTTTATTACGCGAAGGTGCGCAATTTCTAATGGCCCATCGCACTGCCCAATTGCATAACCATGAGGTAAAAATCGGCTGTGCCATAGGGGTTCTCGGCTTTGTTCTCGAAGATGAGGCCTTGCTGGAATTTGCGGTAAATGAACCGTACGGGCTGCGCTATCAACTTGAACATGGTCTGTTTGAAGAGGGATTGTGGTTTGAAGGGTCCATTCATTACCACTTCTATGCACTGCAAGGATTCCTGGCATTCGAAAAGTTGGCAATTGGTTCGCACTGGAGCTTGCTTGATGAGTCTTACTATAAAAAAATGCTCAGCTTCCCTCTTGCGCTGCTGATGCCTGATGGCACCTTTCCACGTATCAATGATTGTATCTATGGCCAGGAAAAGCTCGATCATAGCCATCTGTATGAGTTTGCCTGGTATTACTACCAGGATGAGCTTTACGCCGCGGCGCTTAAGGCTATTCGCCAGCAGTATCCAGTACCCCATTTTGATACCTTTGTTTACGACTCACCACTGCCAGAAAAACTGCCAGAACTGATCCCTGTCGGTCACCTACACGCCCCAAATTGTGGCCTGACTATCTGGCGTAACTCGCAAAAAAAACGCGCATTGCTGATAAAACACACGCCATTCGGCGGTGAACATGACCACTATGACCGCCTGAATATTCTGCTTTTTAATGGTGGTAAAGAGATCCTCCCCGATCTGGGCACCACTGGTTATGGCGCGCCCATGCATTACGCGTATTACAAAAATAGCGCCACCCACAATACGATCACGGTAAATCAAACCAACCAACCGCCTGCAGTCCCTGTGGTGCATCATTATTACGAAAGTGATGCATTTTGCTGGCTGGATACCGGAGTAGACTGGCGGCAAATTCCCCCGGATCTCGATAGCCACACGCGTGTGCAGTGGGATAGTGAAGCCTGGCGCGATGTGCGTTTTCGCCGTCGTTTACTGTGGCTGGATAACGCGATTATTGATATCAGCAATGTGCAAAACCCGCATAGCCAACAAATCGACTGGACGTTGCATCTTCAGGGAAAAGCGCTGGATAGCGAGGGAGAATGTGCGCAATTTAGCTCTCAAGGCCCGCTGGTGATTATGAAGGATGCCCGTTGCGTACAGTTAACCAATAGCCAGCCACGTCACTTTACCACCACTGATAATGGGCAAGCGTTATGGCTGTACGGTCATGGTGAGTTATGGCAAGGAAATGCTCCGGATAACCCGGCGGTTCAAGATCTGAGCTATCTGGTTCTGCGTAGCAAAGAACAAACCTCTCAGTTCGTTTGCGTCTGGGATTTTGACCATCAACAACCGATAACCGATATGCACGTCACACCGGATTCTAACGGTATGACTATTCAACTCAGACGTGGAGAAAGAACGTTACTAGTTGATCTTTGCGAAGAATATGCAGTGCTCCCGCAACTTAAAACCTCGCACATTCCCTTTTAAATCTTTGGGCGGATGATTCTCCGCCCAACTCAATTAATCGCTTAATTTGCTCAGTCGGCATAAACATCGTCCGTTAAATTGTTAATTTTTTGTTATAATCAATTGTTTTCATTGAGTTTTAACAAATCCGATCTGCGTCTCAATGGTAATACTTACAATCTGTAATGCTTTATGCGATAGAATTTTAAAAGGGATTGTCATGATTACTATTGAATTTATTGTCATTATTTTATGCCTGCTGGTCGGGACTCGCTTTGGCGGGATGGGGCTTGGTTTAATCAGTGGAATTGGGTTGTTTATCCTGACTTTCATTTTTGGTCTTGAACCAGGAAAGCCACCCGTTGATGTAATGCTCACCATTCTTGCCGTAATCGGTTGTGCAGCTACATTGCAAACCGCGGGCGGCCTGAATGTCATGATGCAGTTTGCCGAACGCCTGCTGCGTAAACACCCGCAACACATCACACTACTTGCTCCTTTCACTACCTGGATGCTGACGTTCCTGTGTGGAACCGGGCATGTGGTCTACACCATGTTCCCGATTATCGCCGATATTGCGCTTAAAAAAGGGATTCGCCCGGAGCGCCCAATGGCGGTGGCATCGATTGCTTCGCAGATGGCGATTACGGCCTCTCCGGTTTCGGTGGCGGTGGTTTCGCTGATTTCCATTATTGGGGCTAATCATGGCGTGGGTCAGGCGTGGGGCATTCTCGATATTCTCTGCGTTTCTGTGCCGGCATCTTTATTTGGCGTGTTAATTGCTGCGCTATGGAGTTTGCGTCGCGGTAAAGATTTGCAAGACGATAAAGAGTTTCAGGAGAAGCTCAAAGACCCTAAACAGCGTGAATTTATTTACGGCAGTAGCGAAACGCTGATGGACCAGGTGTTCCCAAAACAAGCCTACTGGTCTACGTGGATTTTCTTTGCTGGGATCCTGGTGGTGGTCTTATTGGGAGCTATTCCGACACTGCGTCCAGCTTTTGAAATTAAAGGTGCGCTAAAGCCGCTATCAATGAATCTGGTTATCCAGATGATGATGTTGATTGCGGGTGCCGTAATGTTGATAGTCTGCAAAGTAAATGCATCCGCTATCTCTAATGGCGCGGTATTTAAAGCCGGGATGGTGGCGATTTTCTCGGTATTCGGCGTGGCATGGATGAGCGACACGTTTTTCCAGGCGCATCTTGAAGAGCTGAAAATGGCGCTGGAAGGGGTGGTGAAAAGCCATCCGTGGACTTATGCCATCGTGCTGTTCTTGGTTTCTAAACTGGTCAATAGCCAGGCTGCTGCATTAACCGCTGTGGCCCCAATGGGATTGATGCTGGGTGTTGAGCCGAAAATGCTGATTGCCTTTTTCCCGGCGTCTTACGGCTACTTTGTCCTGCCTACCTATCCAAGTGATCTGGCATGCATCGGCTTTGACCGTTCTGGCACCACGAAGATTGGCAAATTCATCATCAACCATAGCTTCATTTTACCTGGGTTGATTGGCGTAAGCTGCGCGTGCGCGGCGAGTTACTTGCTGGTGATGACGTTCTTTTAAGCGTAAATCACCCATTATAAATGGGCGATTTAACGGATGGAATTAGTGCGCTTCGTTCTGGGGCGTAAACTTCAACTCAATCAAGCTAATCGCTTTCTGAATTGCGCGGCGGGTCACCGGATCTGCCGCTGCCGGATGAGTGGCGAAATCAATGGTCTTCAATTGATTAGCCATTTTTTCGCGCACTTCTACCGGTGCAATCACATCAATTACATCCAGAATTTGCTTAATCACCAGCTGGCATGCCACCACATCGGAAACCAGTTCCTGGTCGGCAGATAATTGTTCAGACATCATTTCTCTCCTGTTTCGCAATGGGCGACATAGTACATTTCTGCACGCTGAAACGGTATCGGTAATCGACATTCATTACTTTATTCGCGAAGAGAATTTTGTGGTTTTTACAACAGTATTTTTATGGTCACACGATTAGAATGCTGCCAATAGACATAAGGGCAGAACAATGACAGAACATGAAAAATTGCTGGCGGGTTTGCAATACAACACCCGGGATCCTGAATTGCTCGGGATGTATCACAACGCACGGGCGATAACCAAGCAATTGGCACAGCTGGATTCTCATGATTTTGAAACCAAACTTACGCTGCTGCGGGAAATGCTGGGTGGTTTTGGTGATGAAAGTTGGATTGAATTACCGTTCTGGTGTGACTACGGAAAGCACGTCACCATTGGCCGTAATTGTTTTATTAATACCAATGTGGTGTTTCTTGACTGCAATACCGTGACAATTGGCGATAACACGTTGGTGGGGCCAAATGTTCAGTTCTACACCCCTGTACATCCACTGTCGGCGAAAGAGCGCCTGACCGGAAATCCCGATTATCCATTCCTGACCAGCGCCAAACCGATTGTTGTTGGCAGCAATGTCTGGATTGGCGGCAATGTGGTTATTTTACCCGGTGTGACAATTGGTGATAACACCACCATTGGCGCGGGAAGCATTGTCAGCAAAGATATCCCTACGGGTGTGCTGGCAATGGGGCAACCATGCAAAGTAGTGCGGGAGCTTGAATAAGCCCCCGCGATTAATCACTTCTCTTCAAATAACCAGCAAGCCACGCGATGGCCGGGTGAAATCTCTTGCATCACCGGGATTTGGCTTTGGCATTTATCCATCGCCCTTGGGCAGCGATTGCAGAATTTGCAGCCTGGCCAGTCGCTCATAGCACCTGGTAATTCGCCTTTAATGCCACCTTGGTCAAGCATTTGCACATGCGGATCGGCCACCGGGATTGAGGCAAGCAGTGCCCTGGTATAGGGATGCGCCGGCTCTGTATATAGAGTTTCAGCCGGTGCTTCCTCAACCAGAGTGCCAAGATACATCACACCAATTCGGTCTGAAATATGGCGCACCATGGACAGGTCGTGTGCAATAAACAGATATGTCAGCCCCAATGCCTGCTGCAAGTCCTGCAAGATATTGACCACCTGCGCCTGCACGGATACATCCAGTGCCGACAGTGGTTCGTCGCAAAGTACAAACTCAGGATTTACTGACAGAGCTCGGGCAATACTTATACGCTGCCGCTGGCCACCGCTAAACTCATGCGGGAAGCGGTTTAAGTGTTCCGCTTTTAACCCTACTTTTTCGAGCAGTTCGAGTGTGCGGGTTGCGCGCTGTTGTTTACCATAACCGTGGATTTTCATCGGCTCGGCAATTAACTGCGCGACAGTCATGCCCGGGTTTAGCGATGAGTATGGGTCCTGAAAAATTGCCTGCATGCGGCGGCGCAACGGTTTAAGTTGCTTGTCGCTCATCTTTGCAATGTCCTGGCCTGCAAACTCAATTTCGCCATCGGTAATATCAAACAGGCGAAGTACGCTGCGCCCAAGTGTTGATTTCCCACACCCAGACTCACCAACCAGCCCGTAGGTTTCACCTGGATAGATATCGAAGCTCACGCCATCGACAGCTTTCACCGGTGGCGTTTTATTAAACCATCCCTGTTGGCTATGGAAATATTTGCGTAAGCCCTTTACACGGACTAATGGCTTAACGTCCTGCATTATTCACCTCCGAATCCCATAACCAGCACATTGCCTGATGACCCTCTCCGGTTTGGTACATCGGAGGCAGGCTGCTACAACGCTCCATGCGCTGCGGGCAACGTTCTGCAAATGGGCAACCAGGTGGTGGGTTGAGTAACCCTGGTGGCGAGCCTTCGATAGGTGACAAACGAGCGCTTGCCTCGCCTGGCCGCGGCAACGATGCCAAAAGCCCGCGGGTATAAGGGTGCGCTGGACGGTAGAAAATATCCTCCACGCTCCCCTGCTCCATCACAAGCCCACCGTACATCACCACCACACGTGAACAAACCTGGGCTACAACCCCAAGATCGTGTGTGATGAGCATAATTGCGGTGTCGGTTTGCTGTTGTAGTTGTTTTAGCAGGCGTAAAATCTGCGCCTGAATGGTGACATCCAGTGCGGTTGTTGGCTCATCAGCAATCAGTAACGCCGGGTGGCATGAGAGTGCGATAGCAATCATCACGCGCTGGCGCATACCGCCACTGAACTCGTGCGGATACTGGTTGTAACGCTGCTCCGCATTACCAATCCCCACCTGTTGCAGCATGGCAATCGACTTTTCTTTGGCCGCTTTTTTGCTGAGGTTCTGATTGCGAATCAGGATTTCGCTCATCTGCTTACCAATGGTCAACACCGGGTTAAGTGCCGTCATGGGATCCTGGAAGATCATCGCAATATCGTTGCCACGAATATGGCGCATTTGCTCGGGTGTTTTACGAGCTAAATCTTCGCCCTTAAAATGGACATAGCCGCCGACGACTTTACCGTTGCTACCCAACAGTTTGAGCACTGATTTACAGGTAACACTCTTGCCGCAACCTGATTCACCCACAATCCCTACCACTTCACCGCGTTTGACTGCAAAGCTTACACCGCGCACCGCCTTAACTTCCCCTTCACGGGTGAAGAAGGACGTTTGCAGGTTATCGAGTTCCAGTAAGTTATTCATCGCGGTTAGCTCCGGGCTCAAAGGCAGTACGTAATACATCGCCCAATACGTTAAAACTCAGCACCGTCAGCAAAATAAGGACCCCTGGGAACATCGCAAGCCATGTTGCTTCACCAATAAAGGATTGCGCATTGTTAAGCATGCTTCCCCATGAAGCATTTGGCTGCTGCACACCAAGTCCGAGGAAGCTCAGCGTCGACTCCATCAGGATTGCTGAGGCGATATTCAGCGTCGCCGCAACCATAATGGTCGGCAAAATATTCGGGATGATATGGCGCACAATAATGATTAACGGATGCTCACCACACGCACGAGCGTACACCACATACTCACGCTCTTTCACAGACAAGGTTTCAGCACGCACCAGGCGCGACATACTCATCCAGGTCAAGGCGCTGATAATCAGGATGATATTGGCGATACCGGGCTTCAGATATGCGTTCAATACCAACAACAGGAAGAATGCCGGGATCGACATTAAAATATCGACTACCCGCATCATCAGGTTATCGATTCGTCCGCCAAAATAGCCGCTGACAGCGCCTACCAGCGTGCCAATCAACGTTGAAAATATCATTGCCAGAAAACCAACCATTAACGAAATCTGGCCGCCGTATAAAGCGCGAGTGAAATAGTCACGTCCGTAGTCATCAGTTCCGAACCAGTGTTGCGCACCCGGCGGTGTGAGCCTTGCGGTCAGTGACATCTGGTTTGGGTCCCAGGGACTGAATGTTGCCAGTAATGCGGCAATGCTGAAAATGACCAGAACCAGAAGTGATAATTGAGCTGGACGATTACGTTTCAGGCCATGTTTAACTTGTTGCCAACGTCTACTCATCGTCTTACCTCAACGCCTTAATGCGCGGGTCTGCCACGCGATATAACATGTCAGCCAATAAATTGCCGACGATAAGCATCGCTGAAGAGAGCATGATCATCGCCATGATTAACGGGTAATCCAGGGAGGTTATCGACTGGATCCCCAACAGCCCCATGCCTGGCCATGAGAAGACGCTTTCAGTCACATACGCCCCCACCACCAGCTCGCCAAAAGAGATACCAAAGAGTGTAATAACTGGCAGCAGTACGTTTTTAAGGACATGACGGAAAAGGATTGAACGACGTGTCGCACCGTACGCCAGCTGTGTTTGCACATAATCAGCCGACAACTGCGTAATGGTGTTGGAGCGGATATAACGCACGTAATTGGAAAGGTTATAAAAACTCAGTGCAATGCACGGCAAAATACCGTGACGAACCACATCAAGCCACGAGTCTTCCATACCAATTGTTCGCATGCCCATACTCGGCAACCAGTTTAGCTGCACCGAAAACACGGTTATCAGCAGAATACCAAACCAGAAGATAGGCACTGAAATACCGATATAAGCAAACATATTCAGGAAGTGATCAAGCCAGCGGTGTTTGAAAGCACCTGCTACTAAACCCAGGGGGATAGCCAACACCATAGCCAGAATCAGTGATGCACCCATCAGGCCAAGAGTTGCGGGAATGCGCTCGGCAATCATAGTTAACACCGGGCGATGGTAAATTAGTGAGTAACCCAAATCCCCTTGCAGCACGTTTTTTAGCCACAACAGGTATTGCATAAACATGGGCTTATCGAGCCCCATGCTATGGCGGATACGCTCGATATCCTCCGGGCTCATACGCGGAGTAATATAAGCCTGCACCGGGTCGCCGGGTGCCAGTTTGACCAGCAGAAACGACACCAGCGAGATGAAGAACAGCATCGGCACCAGTTGGGCCAGGCGTCGTACTAACACATTGTTCATACTGCTTTCCAAAAAATAAGCCCCCGAAAGGGGGAAACTGTAGGGCGGGTAGCTTACGTTACCCGCCCTACGACTACCTCAGGGCAGTGTGCTAATTATTGTTGATAGATCTTCGACCAATCCTGGAACATATAAACAGGCTTTGGTTCAGCCTCTTTGGTTCCGGCAAAACGTTTATCTACCGCAACCACCGCATTGGTATAAGCAATTGGGTACCATGCCATGTCGTTTGCAACGGTCTGCTGGATTTGCTTATAGATTTCAGCACGTTTGGTTTTGTCAGTTTCAGTTGCGCCCTGGTTCCATAAAGCATCGAACGCTGGGTTTTTGTAGTGAGCATAGTTATAAGCTTCGTTGCTCAGGTACAAAGACTTATAGCCATCAGGTTCCATACCCATGATGTAGCCACCCAGACTCAGCTCATAAGAGGTATTTTTCATATCCAGGCTGCGTTGGGACATGGCGTTAGCATCCAGTGGCATCAGCTCAACCGCAATACCCACGTTTTTCAGCTGCTGTTGAATATACAGCCCCATGCTTTCCTGAGTTTTATTGCTATTGATGTAGGCGAGGCGCAGTTTCAGATCCGCAGGGGCGCCCGCTTCTTTCAGCAATGCTTTCGCTTTTTCAACATCGTATTTGTAGGGTTCAACATCGTTGGTCTGATACAGCGTGTCTGGCGTCAGAATAGATGCGGCAGGTTGCGCATATTCCAGCGAAGAGAATGCAGCCTGAACCAGTTCATCTTTATTGATGGCATAAGCAATGGCCTGACGCAGCGCCTTGTTCTTCATGCTGTCGATATTCTGGTTAAACGTCATATATGCCAGACGCCCTTCCGGGTAGATAACGAAGTCAAATTTACCGCTACTTTTCAAACGATTGACATCCTGAGGGTCAATCATCTTCATATTGATTTCGCCGTTTTGCAGCGCAAGATTGGCAGAGTTGCTGTCTTTAGCGAAACGGTAAGTTACTGTGTCAAGCTTTGGCTTGCCGTTCCAGTAATCATCAAAGCGTGTCAGCGAGTAATACTGCCCGGCACGATATTCTTTGAATTTGAACGGGCCTGAACCGACTGGAGTATCGTTTTTGGTGCTCTTTTCCAGATCGCCACTGTCATTAGCAAACACATGTTCTGGGATTGGGTAAATCTGTACCAGCGTACCTACAAACGCAGCACTCACCTGTGGCAGAGTAAATTTCACTGTCAGGTCATCAACTTTGCTGACCTGAATTGGCTTGTCGCCGTACACAAACATGCTGCGGAAGAAGCTGTGCTGTTTCTCATCAAGCAACTTGTTGAAAGTGAACACCACGTCGCCTGCGGTAATAGGCTTGCCATCTTGCCATTTCAGATTTGGTTTGAGTTTTAAGATGTATGAGAGGTTATCTTCTGAAGGCGTAAGACTCTCTGCCAGAGCCCATTCAATTTTATCGCCATTGAAGCTATAAAGCGGTGCGTATAGCGTCTGCATGATAGTCAGCGTAGTACGGTCGCTGGCATACAGCGGGTTCATCGCTAACGGATCGCCAGTGGTCACGCCAACAATTAAATTGCCGCCATCCTGGGCTGCTTGTTTAGCCGGCGCAGGAGCAGTTTCAGTTTTTGCATTATCACAGCCAGAAAGGGCCAGGGCCAAAGAGGCAAACAGCGCAGATAACAACAGGGGTTTACGCATTTATTCACGGACTCCATCTCAATTAGAGACCGCATAGTGCACCAGCCATACCCACAATGTAAATAAGTGTAAAACGCATAACGTTATGCGAAAAAGTGCTAAAGAAGAAATTGTGGATATAAAGATTAATATCGTAGTTAAAAAGGCAAATTTCAGACATAAAAAAACCTGCCGCAGCAGGTTTTTTTTCAAGCGGGCAGATTAAAACATGCCAGCCGGCGGTACATCTTTAAAAGTCTTGCAGTATTGCTCGAACATGCTTTTCAGAATTTTGCGCATTTTCATTGTGTGCTCCGGTTTTTTGTTTTGCAGGTGTTGCTCGTTATGCGGCTAATAATATGACATCCGTCACACAAATCAATAGTTTTGTGATGCGTATCACATATTTTTCTTGTGGATTTTACATCTTCTTCACACAAAATGGCTTGCATATCCACGACTTAACTGGTTAATTGGCTCAACAATTTTTTAAAACATTATTTTAATTTTGAATTTCACTCATGACTAACTCCCCTTCTCCAGCAGCAAAACGTGGCATTTCAGGAATGGCACTCTTGGTCGCTGGCGCTTTTTTTATGGAATTTCTCGACGGGACGGTCATTGCCACCGCGCTGCCGGAAATGGCCCGAACTTTTGGTGTTGATGCCGTTGATCTGAATATCGGTATGAGTGCCTACTTGTTGACTCTGGCGGTATTAATACCCGCCAGCGGCTGGATTGCAGACCGATTTGGCGCACGTAAAGTTTTCACCCTGGCGCTCGGGATCTTCACTTTCGCCTCGGTACTGTGCGGCATTGCCAATACGATTGAGCAATTTGTCGCGATGCGCATTTTACAGGGAGTCGGTGGAGCGCTAATGGTGCCTGTCGGGCGGTTGGCTGTGCTGCGTACAACCCCTAAACATTTACTGATCACCGCGATTGCCACTCTCACCTGGCCCGCCCTGGTTGCCCCCATTATTGGCCCACCATTGGGCGGATTTATCACCAGCTACGCCTCGTGGCGTTGGATTTTCTATATCAACTTGCCACTTGGGTTAATTGCCATGGCGCTGGCGTGGCGATTGATTCCCGATATTCATGACGACGACCGTCGTCCATTTGACGGCATTGGTTTTACCGGCACTGCGGTGGTAATGATTAGCCTGGTGTACGGCCTGGAAATGCTTGGGCAATCGCAAATTAATGTGCTGCCAACTGTGAGCTTGCTGGTATTAGGTGCAGCGGCGCTGTGGTTCTCACTGTGGCACTTTAAACACGCTAAGCATCCGATGATTCGCCTTGATGCTTTAAAGGTGCAGACCTTTGGTGTGACGATGTATGGAGGCTCTTTATTTCGTACATCCATCAGCGCAGTGCCTTTTTTATTGCCGTTACTATTCCAGGTCGGTTTCGGAATGGATGCTTTTCATTCGGGTTTACTGGTGCTGGCAGTCTTCGCCGGAAATCTCGCGATGAAACCTGCAACGACATCATTAATTCGCGCATTAGGGTTCAAGAAATTACTCATTATTAACGGCCTTCTGAACGTCGCTTCTCTGCTGGCTTGTGCGTTTCTTACCCCGCACACCGCAATATGGGTGACCATAGCGATACTCTTCTTTGGCGGGATGTTCCGTTCGATGCAGTTTACAGGCATAAGCACCCTCGCCTTTTCAGATGTGCCATCCACGCAAATGAGCTACGCCAACACGCTATTTAGTACCGCAACGCAGCTTTCTGTAGGGCTTGGGATTACGCTTGGTGCGATAGGGATTCGTCTGGGGGAGAAAGTCAGCCAGTGGCTCGATTTAACCGCAATCCCTGGCATTTCTATTAAGATTTCGTTTGTGATGATTACGCTCATTTGCCTGGCAGGTTTGTTTGACCTGCTGCGTTTACCACACAATGCGGGCAGCAGTGTGTCGAAAAAACACTAACCCGGTCGCTGGCCTCAATTACACTTAACGATAGGTCAGGTGTGTGAGGCCACTATGAAACGCTTATCGATATACTTACTTATGATGTTGTCACTGATAGGGTCTCAAGCTTTTGCTGTTGAGATCCAACCTCTTAACAACCCTTCTTTGCATAACCCTTACCCAAAAACCAGTGCTGTGCAGCGAGACTGGCCGGAGATGATGCCGGAGCAAGGAATAAACAGTAAACATTGGGATGAGCAGCATATGGCTGCCGAACATCAAAGATGGCCACAAGAGCCAGTTCCACATTTTAGCGGGCGAATCGAAGGATGGCGCTAAAAGCGCCACGAGTTAAAGCGGTGTTGGCACAAAAAATACGGCCAGCAAAGGCTGGCCGTAAGCATGACTAAAAGAGATTAAGCAAGGATTTCGCGTACGAACGCTTCAATCTCTTTGTTCTGGCAGTTTTCGAAGAAACATTTCTGGAAGCGTTCGCCGGTCACCGCGGTTTTCACCAGTTCACGGTCGATAGAACGCAGGGTATCCAGGTAGTTTTCTTTAACAACTGCAGCTTTAACCTGGTTCAGGATACCGGCGTTACGAACCTGTGGTTCTTTACGCTCAATCGGGTAGCCTTCGCCTTTACGGCCAGTAAATGCTTTTTCAAACATGTAACGAACGTTGAGCTCAGCACCCCAGCCGAAACCTTTAGCGAATGCCAATGACAACGCGTTACCGTTGTTGATTTGTGAGAACAGGAAAGCATCAGCAGGATCCAGGCAGTAGCCACAAACCACACCTGGGTGGATGTTCAGAGACATCATTGCGCCCTGACCTGTGCCGCAACCGGTCACAACGAAATCTACAGCTTTAGAGTTCAACAGGATACTGGCCATAATACCGAGGTGGATGTAGGTCAGGTGGTGATCCTGCTCATCGCTCATACCTACGTTGTAAACCGGGTACTCTTTCTCAGCAGCAACCGCTTGCAACTCATTAAGAATGATTGCATTTTTGCCAGCCTGACTGTTTTCCATCATCAGTGCTATTTTCATTTCCGTCTCCTGATTGGGTCACGGGATTTCCCGCGGTGAATAGCTTTGGTATGTACTAACGATACTAGCTCACAAACACACTTTCAAATTTAATGAAATTTTGTTTTAAAAAATTAAGGTGCGCTCACACTTCTGCATTCGACTGAGAGCATTCCCACATTTTCAGGCGGGTTTAGCGATGCGGAACATCGCCACAATATCGTTAAGCTGGTGCGCTTGTTTTTCCAGCTCCACTGACGACAGTGCAGATTGATGAACCAGATTGACGTTTTGCTGAGTGACCGCATCCATCTGTCTTACCGCAACCCCCACCTGCCCAATACCCTGGCTCTGCTCACCCGAAGCATTGGCAATATCTCCCATAATATTGTTCACTTGAGTGACCGCATTCAGAATCTCACCCATCGCTTCCCCCGCCTTCTTCACCTGTTCAGAACCAGTATGAATGTTATCTACGGACTCTTTGAGCAAGGTTTCTATCTCTTTCGCCGCCACTGCACTACGTTGCGCGAGATTACGCACTTCACTCGCTACAACGGCAAAACCTCGCCCTTGCTCACCGGCCCGTGCTGCTTCAACGGCCGCATTTAACGCCAGGATATTGGTCTGGAAGGAGATGCTGTTAATCACGGTCGTAATATCGACAATTTTGTGAGAGCTACTGGTTATCGTCTCCATCGTGGTCATCACTTTTTTCACCGACTCCCCGCCGTTAACTGCCGTCTTAGTCGCATTTTTTGCCAGTACGCTCGCATGGCTGGCATTTTCCGCATTCAGCGTAACCGTGCTGCTCAATTGCTCCATGCTGGCAGTCGTTTCTTCTAACGCTGCGGCGAGTTGCTCAGAACGAGAAGACAATTCGTTGTTCACCCCAGCCACTTCCGTGGCATTTCCGCGAATGGTGTGGGCACTGGAACGAATATTAGAAACGGCTTTTTCCCAATTCGACTGCATTTTTTGGATCGGTGAAACCATCAAACCAATGCAGTTACTGCCTAAATCAGGTAATTGAGTTTCGAGTTCACCACGCGCAAGAATATGCATATGTGCGCGAATATTCTCGACCGGTTTCACCAGGCAGAAATAAAGATAGCGTTCAGTTAACAAGGTAATGGCAATGCTTGCTAACACCGAAGCCCCGAGCAAGAAACGAACGATACCGATCCACTTTTCTTGTTGCGCATTCAGTACCAGGTTTTGCTGCAAATCATGTAAAAACCACAGCGCTAGTCCGGAAACACCCAGCCACGCCACTGACGAGAAGATCAGTATCAGCACCACCATGACGCGGATTTTGATATTACGAATAAACCTCATGTTTTGTATTTTCCTGGTGAAATAATAAAAAGTATTTCCTGCACCAGCTGTAGTCACCTCAGCTCCGTTTATTCGGTTTTTGTATACCAATACTGAGAGTAGACCGTGCATTACCAGTATTGTCGGCACGATTCAGCCAAACTTGATGGCAGTTATGATCAAAATTTAATCACCTTACAAATGTTGGTGATGCCCATTTTCAAGATTATGAAGTACTAAAATTTATGTTAGGAAAATCCATTTACATCGCCCTAATTGAAATTAAACAGCTTTATGCTGTTGGTCATTTTTCATTTTTGTGCGTGCTAAAATCATTAAAAAGTCATTCGAGCATCAGCATAATGAAAACTGTTTATTTAATTTTAGCCACGGCGTTATTAGCTGGATGTACGGTGAATAAAACGCCTGTGCCCGTAAAAAGCAGTGAAGTGGTGGGCGTGGTTCGTCTGGGATTTGACCTCGCGCCATTACAAACGGCAAAAGTGGATACTTATGTTGCGCAATCTGCAGCCAGCCACCAATGCCAGCAGTGGGGTTATATCGCCGCATATCCTTACGGAGAGCCAATCAAAACCTGTAGCGTGACCAGTGGCGCTGTGTGCCTGAGCCAAAAAGTGACGCTTGAGTACCAGTGTCGCGGTGTGGGAATGGAGCGGTATCTGAAAGATGAGAGTGTCGTTCAATAATAGAACAATTATCTTTACGTCATTAACATTAGGGTTGGCTAAGATTTATCTTCTGACCCATAAATAAACAGTAATAATTCTTATTTTCAGAACGAATTAATTATAAAAAAGAAATAATATTAACAACCATTCTCATTACAATAATATAATTAACAATTCCTTTGCATTCTAGAAATAATAAAATTAAAGTAGCGACATTGTTAAATATACATTCTTGTGGAGCACACCATGCTAAAAGCTGAAATGATCGAAAAACTTAACGAACAAATGAATCTTGAGCTTTATTCCTCCCTGCTTTATCAACAAATGAGTGCCTGGTGCAGCTACCATAGCTTTGAAGGGGCTGCCGCTTTCCTGCGTCGCCATGCTCAGGAAGAGATGGAGCATATGCAGCGTCTGTTTGCTTACCTGACTGACACTGGAAGCTTGCCACGCATTAATGCGGTCCCGGCACCAGACCATGATTACTCATCTTTAGATAACCTGTTTAACGCCACTTACGAACATGAGCAGTTAATTACGCGCAAGATTAATGAATTGGCTCATGCTGCGATGACATCTCAGGATTATCCAACTTTTAACTTCCTGCAATGGTATGTTTCTGAGCAGCATGAAGAAGAGAAGCTGTTCAAGTCCGTACTGGATAAATTAAGTCTGGTTGGAAAAAGCGGTGAAGGTCTGTATTTCGTAGATAAAGAGCTTTCTACCCTCGATACTCAAGCTTAATAAAATATTTCCGGCAAGTATATTTTGCACTTGCCGGTTCTCCTTAGCTAAAACTCTCTCTCCCCTCTGTCATTCCTGACAATCACTTTTCTGCTACAAACCTTACACTGTGGCGGATATCAGTTAAGCGTCTATACTCCAAATCAGCACCTTCTTATGGCAGTTTTTCTATGGCTACTTGCTGGGTGCAATGAACTGCTCCACACATAAATTGTTAAGCATTATTTATAATAATAAGCGTCATGTTTTTCCTGTTATTTGCAATAACTAATATGGACAATATGATAAAATGTTAAGCAAAAACAACAAATTAATTAGAAAGCTATTTTTCCATGAATCATGGGATATTATGATCATCAAAAATAACTCTCATTCTTTCCCTGACAACACCCTGGATATTCTAAATAATTCACAAGCAAAATTACTTAAGAAAAAATATACCTTCCAGGCAGATCCTTTTATTATAGAGAAAGATAATAAACTCTACCTTTTCTATGAAGCACTTAGCTTTCTAAATTCTAGAGGCATTCTCAGATGTCGGGTTCTTGACGATAATCTTAATGAGATTCAGGATATCAAACTAGAAGGGTTTGATGAGTTAAAGTGCCATTTATCCTTCCCATATATTTTTTATCTTAACGATAATCTGTTTATGATTCCGGAGTCTTCGGAGCGAAAAGAAGTGATACTCTTCCAATCCACTGAGTTTCCCACTCACTGGAAAAAGGTAAAGGTGCTAATTTCTGACGCTGAATTTACCGATAATATATTCTTCACTCTAGATAATACCTGTTACCTCATTTCTACCACGCTGAAAAATGAGATGATTATTCATACAGCAGATCAAATCCTCGGTGAGTGGAAAAAAATAAACCCGTTTTTAAAACTGTGCAACCACCATCACCGTGGGGCCGGCGCTTCTTATTTTATCAATGATAAGAAATATATCCTCACTCAAGAATGCACGGCTGACTCTTACGGAAAATCCATTTTTATCAAAGAATTAACCAACCTCAACCCACTGATTTTTGAAGAAAAATTGGTGGCGCACGTTACACCTGAAATCAACCAAAGCGCAGGTATTCACACGTTAAACTTTTCGAATAACCATCTTGTTTATGACACCAAAAATTGGGTATTCAGCCTTTTATCTCCTTTAAAAAAGGTTCTATTTAAGGCTTGGGTTAAATACCGTAAAAATCGTTTGCCTGAATAAACATAAGAACAACCCGTCGACCGGTGCTACGCTTTCAATAGTTGACAGTAAATTAAGCACCTAATACCACACTAGTTTTGTAATATTTATCTGGAGATATTATGGCAATTCTTGTAACCGGTGGTGCTGGATATATAGGCTCACATACTGTATTGGCTTTACTTGAAAGGGGTGATGACGTCATCGTTATCGATAATCTCTCTAACTCATCTCAAGAATCTTTAGACCGGGTTGCAGAGTTAACAGGAAAAAAAACAACTCTCTATGTTGCTAATATTTTAGATAAGAATGTTTTGAGAACTATTTTTTTAAAACATGCGATTACTGATGTGATTCATTTTGCTGGTTTAAAATCTGTTGGCGAGTCAATTAAAAAACCACTGGAATATTATGAGAATAATGTTTCTGGGACAATAGTGTTACTTAGTGAGATGCTAAATGCCGGTGTTAATAGCCTCATTTTCAGTTCATCTGCCACCGTCTATGGGAATCCCGAAAAAGTGCCGTTGAGTGAAGATTGCCGGACCGGTGGAACCACAAACCCTTACGGCACATCCAAACTGATGGTTGAGCAGATTCTGCGTGATTTCTCCCTCGCACAACCGGAGTTTCGCATTACCTGTTTGCGCTATTTCAATCCGGTTGGTGCTCATCAATCGGGGCGAATTGGCGAAGATCCTAACGGTATTCCAAATAATCTGGTTCCCTATATTTCGCAAGTGGCAATCGGCAAACTCGAATATCTGTCGGTATATGGCAATGATTACCCTACACCTGACGGCACAGGCGTTCGCGATTATATCCATGTGCTGGACTTAGCAAGTGGTCATCTGGCGGCATTGGATCATCAAAACAAGGATTCATCTTTTAAAGCGATTAATCTGGGTACTGGTGTGGGTTATTCCGTCATTGACCTTATTGAGGCATTTGAAAAAGCATCTCAGACAAAGATTAACTATAAGTTTGTGGAACGCAGGGCCGGTGATATTGCGGAATGCTGGTCAGATTCATCTTTAGCAAAACAATCATTGGGATGGCAGGCCACGCGAACGATTGATGAGATGATGCGTGACACCTGGAACTGGCAGAAAAATAATCCGAATGGTTACAGTTCTTAGTATGGCGGGACCCATGAATGGGCCAAGTATTACCAACGCATATGCAGCTCGAAGTATGACGGGTATTTACACTCTGAGTCTGTCTTTCCAGACTCAGAGCCAATTAATTACTGACATTTAACTTAGAAATCCGATACCAGCTATCACCTCGCTTCCCTTCGTTAGCCAGATTAATTCTCGATTTCCCCGTCCCATCCAGCATTGCCACTTCGATATAATACTGCCCGTTAGCCACCGTCGAAGGTATTGGCAGTTGATAAATGGTTGGTCGCTTTCCAGGTAACCAGGTGCGAATATCATCACTGGTTTTCCCCTGAGCAATGACTTTGTTCGACTCGTTGACCACACGCCATGTCACGTCATATTTCAAGTAAATGGGTGCGATCCCGTCATTAGTCCACTGGCTATTTAGCGTCAGGATACCGCCTTTTGCGACAGCAGAATTATGGCTCAATGATACTAAACGAAAGCGATAACCCAGTTTGGTCAGCGCCCGGTCGACAATGCTGCGATACTCTTCTGGCACCGCCCGTGACTTCAAATTAATCGTACTGGCGTGTTGTGCGATGGCCCAGTCAAATGTCCGTTGTACTTCGGCAAGAGTGTAATGTTGCTCGGTTTTCCATTCCGGCATGTACCCGCAGATTTCAAAACTCACAGGCGCTCGTTTCCAGGCATCATTAAAACCGGAATACGCAGCTTGAGCCGCCTCTAAGCGCTGCGGATAATCATCTTCCATCAGATTCCAGGTCGACGAAAAGTTACGCCAGTCGCCCAGACAGTCAGCCCGCCAGCCTGCGCCCTGCTTCACGGCGCTGACCAGATTGTCGCCACCGGCAATCAACATAATTTTCGGTGTTTTTGGAAACGCGGCAAAATGCATTCTGACGTACTGTTCTAATTGCGCTGGTGTGTAGCGTTTATCGAGCGGTTTCAGTGAGGGGAAATTGCTGTTGTGCCACTCTCCCCACGACCCCACCATGCCAATATCAAGGTATGCCAGGTTTTCATTTCCGTCGTAGCGCTTGCCGAAAGCATTGAGCAAACGCTGGCTATATTGGAGAAATACGGGGTCATCCAGATTGGGAGCGAAGGTTTTTCCGTCTGAAGTCCAGACGCCCTTAACTTTTTTAATTAACCAGTCAGGGATTTTTGAATCGCTTTCCGGGCCATCGAGCGCCATAAAGCGCAGCCCAACGTTCATCGCAGGCGTGTGCATCGCCGCGAATTTAAAAGCGTCGTCAACCAGCGCGTAGTTAAATTGCCCTTCAACCGGTTCAAGCTCGCTCCAGTAGAAGCGCTCGTATTCAATGCCAGGATTCGGGTAGTCGGCCTCGGTGTGTTGCTCGCCGTAACCCTGGTGAAAACTGGCAATGCCCATGCCGGGGTTGGTGAGCGGACCAGATAGCGCCATCGGTGTAACGACTGTCATCGACTCAGCCAGTACGGTTCCCGGTACGACCATGCACATCAACGCTATAAAAGTTTTAATATTCATGAGACTCCGTTATCCGTAGTGGGTTATTGACCCAAAAGCTACTTGTTCCTCAGACTGAGCCACCAGTCCCAAATCCCAACATGGAAATCATGAATGAGATCAATGCCTACTGCAGACTTGATCATATATAGCGTAAGTAACACGCAGAGCGTTGCGAACAGCAAGCCAGAAAGGATCAGAATCGTCACGACGATGCGCACCAGTGTCGATTCTTTACGTAGTCGCTTGCGGAAATCTCGCCCTAGCAAAAAGACCAGATAATAGCGCGTGCCAAAAAATGGGAAGCTCTTGCGGATATCGATGCGGTGACGTGACGACAACGTGACTGAAACTATCGCATCTTCTATGTCCTGCTTTTGTTCAGCAGTCAGTTGTGCCTGGGTTTGCTCATCAAGCACTTCATAAAAATGATCAAGTATGAGTGGGCGTCTGGTTGAATTGCTCAATTTTAACCTATTGATTTGTTTATTGAGTGGTACACATTGACTGTTTTTCTGGCAATTTCAAGCCAGTTATAATTTCGCAGGAAGTCACTGTAATCGGTACTGTTGAGTACAACTCTTGTCTTAATTTTTTCGGCTAACTCAGCTACATTGCCAACTTTAAAATAGGCTTCAGCTGGCAACCCTACTTCCAAATTCGCCGGAATATCACTGACCACAGCAGGCAGTGAATACGACATTGCTTCAAGCAAAGCTATCGGCAATCCTTCGTGATACGAAGGCATTATAAACAGCTTAGCCTGGGAAAATACCGCCTTCAGTGCATCACCTTTTAAGAAACCGGTCAAAATAACATTCGGTGTTTTTATCGCTAATTGCTTCAGCTGCATACTGTAGTCAGAAGGATGGTCCGCATCACCAACCAATACTAATGTCTCTGAGACACCAGATTTTTGGTAGGCAACAATTAAATCATGTAACCCTTTTTCTTCCACAAAACGCCCTACCGCTACAAGATAGTTCTTAGGTTTTAATGCGTAGCGATCCAGTGTTTTACTGATGGTTTCTACTGCCAGCGGTTCCGGAATATTAACGCCGTTGTAGATTAAATGTGCATCCATACGCCTGTGTTTTTTTTGGATCAGCTGATTAATAACTTCGGAAATAACAATGACTTCATTGGCATAATTAACGGCAAGCTTTTCGCCAATCAGTAAAGTCTGTTTTGCAATGTATCCCCACTTCTGGCGCTCATAATCAGGGCCATGATGAGTAAATACCACTTTCTTGCCCAGCAAACGCAGTAACGGCACGACAAGCCCTGGGCCAATGGCATGAACATGAACAATTGATGATTTATCAAACACGGTGCTAAATGCTGCTAAAACTGAATGGGCAATGGCTTCTAAAGAGCGTTTTTTCGGTGCCCAGAGTGCGCGAGTTTCGATATTTTTGTACCGAGAATGACGGTAATCGACATAAGGAGCACGAGCGATAACACAGATATCGACATCAAATTGTTGTTTGATCGCGGGATAGAGATTTTGGCAATGCGTCTCTACCCCACCTAGTACATCAGGAATTCCACGAGTGCCCAGAACCGTAATTTTCCTGGTCATGTTATGGCTTACTTAACAGTTCTTGATACAGATTTAGTAATGCCTGAATATGATCGCGCATTGCATATTTACCGCAAAGGCGATCATGGGCATTTAGCCCCATGCGTTGGGCTTTTTCTGGATTAATGGCCAAGTCATCAAGTATATCGGCAAGCTGTTGCGAATTTCCTGGTTCGAATAAGGCCCCATCAACACCATCCCGGATTTGTTCAGGTATTCCGCCAATGCGTGACCCAACAATTGGCCGCGCAAAAGACATGGCTTCAAGTACTGACATTGAGCAATTTTCATTACATTCCGAAGGCACAATAATCGCACGCGCGTGCTTTATCAGATTGTCTAATTCTTCACCCTGATGTACAAAACCAAGAAACTCAGCATCGGGATACTTCTCAATCAATTCATTGTAGATAGGACCATGGCCGACAATTTTTAGTGGTATTTTATTACGCATCATCTGATGCGCTTGCGCTAAGGTTTCAATCCCTTTTTCAGGGCTGATACGACCAACAAAAAGCAAATAGCCTCTATCTTCAATATTATCAAATGGTTGGCTGTCATCAATGCCATTAACAATAACGTCAATGCGCGAATTGGGTAATGTGTGCTTTATCACCCCCCGCAAAAATTCACTAGGAGAGATAATAACGTCAATGGCCTGATAGTTTTTTGCAATATATTGCCAGGTTGCTTCTAAAGAAAGTAATAAACTCTTAAATGCCGAGCCTTCATAGCAACGATATTTGAATGCGTTATAGACGGCACCGTTGATACAAGCATCACACACTTTGCCATCGCGCAACATCGCATATGAAGGACAAGCAATTTTGTAGTCGTGAGCAGTTAACACCGTTTTACAACCAAAATCACGGGCAACTTTTATAATTGCAGGTGTTAGCTGATGATAGATATTATGAAAATGAACAATATCCGGGCGTTCTTTCTCCAGTAACGCTTTCATTTTCTTGCATGCTTCAGCGTTATGAATAAAATTTACAGCTGTTTTAACCCCGCCCAACAAGTTACCGCTTTTATGATAGTCAACATTACTGACAAAATATTCTGCATAATCTGACGGGAAGTTTTTCTCATGGTGCATTGAAAAATCAATAACTTCGATACCGGCCCGCTTCAGCATATCGCGCTCTTGAAAATAAACTGTTTCCGCGCCACCTTTGATGTAGAAAAATTTATTTACTAGTAATATTTTCATCATGGCCGCCTATTCATGAATAACTTTGCTGTCGGGTGGAACCATAGGATCTCGTACTGAGTGAGTCAGCCCTTTGACTAACCCAGCAGAGAGTACGGCTAAATTTATTACACTATACAACCCGTTAGTTAATGAGCGATTTTTGATCGCTTTCAGGATAATAAATGCAAGTAATGGCAGTAGAGCTACACCTACAATTTCAACATTGAATGTCAATATCGAAACCAACAGCAAAAACATATAAATGGAAAAAATAATCTCGTTTTTGACCATTCTGAAAACATGACTCAGATAGGGTCTTCCCCATGCACTGCGTAATAACTCACCTGTTGCCTGGTTATAGCCACTGCGCCAACGGTACATTAATAATTTAAATGTCGACATGTTATGAGAGGTGTGGCTGAAATAAGGAACATTAAGGCGATGTAGTTTATAACCGGCATGTAATAAACGCATCCCGAGCTCTGCCTCTTCAAAGGCATGCAGATTACGGTTGGTAAGATAACCAATTTTTTCAATTGCCACGCGACGATATAATCCTCCGCCCCCTAAATGATCGCAATCACCTATCGGATATATTTCATGTAGTCGTTGCTTGCGTGACTTAAACTCATAATTTGCCGCATCATCCATTTCAACGGTACCCGCAACGCCCGCATAATCTGGATGTGCCTCAAGAAATGTAACTGCACTATCAATAAACCCTTTTTCCAGTTCCATATCGCCATCCATTAACAGCAGATATTCACCCTCGCTATACAGATAACCTAGTTGATGCCCAACCCCACAGCAACGATCCGCAGGCTGCGTTAAAGACACCACGGTCACACCTTTAGCGCTTGCTAATTGTTGAGTGTTATCGGTCGATAAGCTATCAGCTACGATGATTTTATGCGGATATTCAGCAATCTGCTGTTGGATACTATCGATGGTTTTCTCGATGCATTCAGCTTCGTTAAAGGTTTTAATACTCACTGTAATAAACGGTTTATTAGCCATACTATTGCTCCGCATAGCGATAAACGGATCGACGAATTACCAGACTCGAACCCAGCGATAAATAAAAAACAAATTGCAGCATTGGGGTGATTGTGAGTATTTGGCTATAGGGTAGGCTCAATAAACAGCTAATCGCAAAAACACTAAAAGCAGGTGAAAAACTCAGTAACTGGAGGTCTTGCTGGTCTAAATTCTCGCGTTCCAATAAGGGCTTAGGCTGCACGATTTTTAGCGTATAAATAATTAGGCCAATAAAAAGCATTGTTCCTACTGCACCCACTTCCCAAAGCAACATGCTCAAAGAAGTCGAATCCAGAATCAAATTATAGGTAAGGTTTAAAAATCCCTGCGAGACTATACTGCCGCTGTTTGTCGCATTCAGACCATAGCCAAATAACGTGCCAGAAAGCCCCCAAAGATCGTTATTTTTAAGCCAGAAAGTCAGTGTGGTAAAGCGACCAACCTCCCCTGATGGCAGAATATAATTGGGATCAAAAATGTAGTCTAACGAAGACAGGAAGACACTTAATGAACTCTCGGTTGGGTCACTACCAAATGCAGATGAATAACCAGAAGCCAGGATAATTATCGCAAATACAATCAATAGAGCCATGCCTGCAAAAATAAGCAGCAATGCTTTAAGATTTACTTTACTCATCCCTTTAACGTAGCTTGGCATTAGCCAAACCCAGCACATGAGTATTGGCGATAACAAGATAACAAACTTTACCTCGCCAACAATACATAAGCCAAAACCCAATATGATATGCAGTGCCATTGATTTAAATGTCGTTAGCCCATGCTTAAATTCAGAGATTTTCAACAGCATAATCAGCAGGCAAAACAGCCCCATTGCCGCAGTATTACCGCCGCCCATCGGGTCACCGCCGAAGGTTCCAACCACTGAATCCCATTTATCTTCCTCACCATACGCGGCCACACGCTGGGGAACCACAAACAACAATTGGTAAAGGACCAACGGGAATTGTGCGTAAAATACCCAGTATAAAGTTTTGGTTACACGGTAGACCTGCGATTCACGGCAGAATCCCAGTAACAGACAGAGCATAATTAGAGATAGTGCAATTTCATTTTTAAATCCGACAATCGCATCCGTTATCCCTTCCTGTAAAATTGTTGAGACGCCCGCCATGACCAGGAAGATGAGATAAAGCGTGAGCACGATTATTTCTTGCTTATCCAGCAGTAGTGCTTCGTAGCGAGTTTGCATGACCAATAGGATAAACATCAGCAATGTCAGAAAAAAGGGGATCCACAGCACCGATAATACGCCGGTGAAATATTGAACCACCCCACAAAACACCAGGGTAATTAAAGAGTAGGTCTGTAAATAGTGCCCTGTATTAATATTCATAATACAACCGGTCTATCTTTTAAAAGGTTGGCGCGTTTATTGACCTTCAGATAAATAAACGCATAGCGGATGAATGTTAGTACTGAGAACAGAATGATTGATGTGGCATAGTCATTATAAAAATAGGGTACAACAACAAACGAAATCAACACGATAGCCAATTGTTCAAACTGAATGCGCAAAAAGTAACGGTGAGAGCCAAAAATAAGCTCAATCACTGTCAGTGGGCAGACAGCCAAAGCCGGGAACAAATAAGGCAACATATATCGCGAGGTCGGAATTGAGTTAATCCAATCTTCACTAAAACCAAGGTGCATAACTATTGGATAGAAGATAAATACACCCAAGGTACAAATCACCCCCAGTACCAGCAACAGCAAGCGTACTTTTTTGTACTCGTCATAATTGAAGGTGTTATGTCTAAAATCGATAGACCATTTTGAAAAAATAGCGTTGCGAACGGCATTTCCAACGATCACCACCGGAGCAAGACAGAAGCGGCTGACAATAGAAAAATAGCCTGCCGTCAGTGCTGAGAACCAAAAGTTAATTAGCATAATAGGTAAATTGCCGTTTGCCATTGCCAGCACTTCAGCACTGCCTACTTTGGTGATGTGATGAACGTGTTTATTAAAGAACGCCAGATTATTTCTCGGACTTAAATGCTGCAATGTCACCGAGCGCATATCAAACGCGCAAAGAATGCAGCCAATCGTCAGCAGCATCATCAAACCTGCCCATGCCCAATAGAACGCCTGGACATGTGTGGTGAGCATGACAGAAAGCACCACCACTACGGAAACAGATATCCTCTGAAAGACTAAAAAGCCAAAATTAGCCGTACGTAACGATAAGTTCTCCGATATCAACACCCACGTATTAGAAAGCGTGAGCAGATAAAGGAAGAAGATATTCTGGTCAAATAACCACGCAGTTAGCAAAGCATACGGCAGAGCAGTAATCAGACTTTGCAGTAAACAAAATACGACGTTTTGGGCCAGTTCATCATCATGTTGCTTCGGAATCAAAAGTTGCGAAGCAAATGTGCATACCTGGGCACCAATTAGCGCAATACTGTAATTAAGCGCGTAAAGCCCTACCTCTGCCAGATCATATTTGTGAGAAATCAACCAAATAGAGAGCGCACCAATCAATTGCGAAATGACTGATGAACCAGCAATCGTAGACGCGCTCTTCAGTAAACTCATACCCGGCCTGTGCCATTCATCAGTTCGTTAGTTTGCAGGTTGAGTGAACGTAATCCCTCTTTGGTTTCCAGATTTTTATCAAAAACTTGATTGATGACTACGCCGATAACAACAGACTGATTGGTCTCGAGTTTATCCAGGGCCTGGATAATGTGCTCGGCCGGGGCCGAACCTGCTTTTAGTACGAATATCAGGCCATCTGTAACCCGACTAATTAACTGGCTATCCTGGCTCTGATTCACCGCTGAGGCATCGATAATAATGCGCTGATATTTGCTGCGGAGCTCACGCATTAAGTGCTCAAGATTTTCTGATGACAGCATTAGCAATGATGAAACCGTCGCATTACCACGCGCCAGGAAATCAAGATTTTCATTCACTTTAACAATCAAATTTTCGGAGGTGACTTCACCACGAAGCAACTCGGCAACACCTTGCGCGGAAGGCTTAGCAAGCTCGCTCGACAAACCCTCTTTATTGTAAAAATCCAGGTCGATAAGCAGAGTTTTTTGATCGAAGCTAAATGAGTTAGCCAACAGATTTGCCAGCAGTGTACGCCCATCACCATGGTCCGCTGATGTCACAGCAATCGTCTGAAGCTGCCGATTATCCAGCATAATATGGGTGCGGATACTGTGAATGATGTCGGCGTTGAGCGGATTATTGGAGATAATATCGCGGATTTGCGCACGATTCCCGAGCCCCTTATAGCGGCGAATCTCACCGAGTGGTTCGAGGTTCAAACGCTTCTTCACCTGGCTCAAGTTGTTAATCGTGCTGTCCATGGCGGCTTTCACAATGAAGTACATGATGCAAAATGCCAGCGCTAACAAGACCACCATAATAAACAGCAGCGATTTATTAGGCTTCGATGGGCGTTCAGCCGGTACTGCCGGGTCATACAATACAGCGTCCGCCTCAGTATAATTACTCGAAAGTGACTGCTCTTGAGTGCGTTGGTACAGCGTTTTATATGACTCTTCTGTTTTATCCAGCGCCAGTTTCAAACTGTTATAACCATCGCGCTTGGTGGCCAGTTTCTGGAATATCTCTTTTTGCTGATCTAACTGTTTCTGGTAGCTATTTTCATCTGCCAGCGCTGCTTGATATTGCTGACGCAATCCCGTTTCAAGCTCACCCAGCACACTATAGGTTTGATCCTGGATCGCCTGAACCTGAGCCTGAGCTTCCTGGATTTTGGCATGCTTAGGCCCATAGGACTTACGTAATTCATAAAGCGAACGTTTCGCCTGGATCAAGGCAATACGTAAGTCCTGAATTTGTGCGTGATCCGAAATTACCGGAAGAGAAATGACATCTTCGAGGGATTTTCCAGCCCCCCTCCGAACTTCGTTATAAAGCGATTCTGCGGCCACGCGGCGCTGGGTCGCATCAGCCAAACGGTTAGTCACAATACCTAACTGCTCTGTTTCAAAACCATCTACACCACGGAAGGTCAACAGCCCTTCTTTATTAAGGTACTCATCAATTGCCTGCTTTTGTTCGGCAATTTGTTTCTGCAACTCGTCCATTTTCTGCAGATTGCTTTCTCGAGCTTTCTGCGTATTGATACGTTTTTGCTCAGCCGTGTAGTTAATAAACGCCTGCGCAACACCGTTAGCCACCTCTGCTGCCATTTCTGGGGAAGGTGACTCATAGGAAATAGATGCCAGATGCGTCGTGCGAATACTGGTAATAGAAAGATTCTTCAGCATGGTTTTAAGAGCATTATCAATACGTTGCTGCTGATTTTCCGGGGTGTTAGCATCTTTGCTGTCTGATTTAACACCATTGAAATCTGGATTTTCATCCAGTTTCAGATTTCGAACGGCCTGTGTAAGCACAATACGTGACTGCATCAACGCGTACTGTGTTTCGTAGTAGCCGTTACGTGTCGAGTCATAGCCATCGACTTGCGGGAACGGTGAGACATTATCAGGCTGTGCCTTGACCAGCACTGTTGCCGTTGAGACATATTTCGATGTCATCATGTTGATAAGTGGCCAGGCAATCGCCCCTGCAATCACACCGCCGAGGAGGATTTTCCAACTGTTTCTTTTAATTTCCTTAGCAAACCGGGAGAAATCGATAGAGCTTTCTCGTTTCTTGCCATTTTCAACTATTGATAGTTTCATAGTTAGAAGAAGCCCATGCCAATAATCACGATATCACCAGGGTGAACGGAATGTCTTACGTCCACGTTCTCAAGCAATTGGTTTGTGCCTGCTAAGCGAATATTGATATCTTTGCGATCGGCTCTATCTGTAAAGCCACCGGCCTGCGCAATCGATTTTTCAACTGTGAGTCCAGGTTCATAGGAAAATCCATTCGGATTTTTTACCTCCCCTGAAACATAGTATTTACGGAACTCAGCAATATTCACCGTCACCATTGGATTTTGCAGGTAATCTCCTCGCAGACGATTAGTTAACTCTGCACTTACCTGTTCTGGAGTTTTGCCTTTTAGGGTGAGTTGCCCAATATAAGGGAAAGTAATAGTTCCGCTTTTATCGAGTATAAATTTCATTGTTAGATCAGGTTCGCCGTACACATTAATACTAACGGCATCACCTGCATCAAGCAGATAGCCTTTTGATTCAGAATCAGGATTATCCATTAGTGGCGGCTTAGATGCAGAACATCCTGCCAGAAGCACACTGAAAAATAAAAATACCCACAGTTTCATTATTTTCATTTTAAATCTGCACCTTAGCTGTAAACATAATCAGCGAATTGTCATAACCTAACGTTCTCAAGACTTCTCTGTCGTCGTCAGGTCCGATATAAAACGAATCGGTCTCTTTATTGGAGTGCAATGTATCTATCTGATATTTCAACTCAAAATTAATAGAGGGCCTAAAGTCATAGCTCATGGTGAAGGTGAACACACCATCTTTGTCATTTCTGTCCTTATCTTGCTTCTTATAGTCTTCCGTGGTGTATGAGTAATCTAACAAAGTGGAGAAACGGTCATCGAACCAAAAGTGTTGATACGAAATGCCGTACTGTGAAACCAAAATATATCCCCCCACTTCTGAAGGGTCTTTAATGCGTTGTGAGGTATGTGCTGTAAAAATAGATTGTTTAAGCGGTTTCCACTCACCCTTAATATCCCAGTTTAGCCCATTAAAATCCTGCGAGTTGGGATTGTTCTCAAATGTTTTATACAACCATGCCAGGTTCATATCGATGTTAGTTTTACCGGTAACCTGTGATTTTATTCCATAAAGCAAATAATATTCGTCACTGTCTTTTTCAGAAGCATGATCATAATGGATCTGGTTGGTAATAAAGCTATAACGGAAACGCGTTTGCGGTGTGTACTGGTCGAAAATTTCAGCAACGAGGCTGTTTTGATGCCATTCCTGCTGCTGAATATAGTTGTAAAAATCATTATCAGTATTCTGCACATCCTGCGTATTACCGAAACGAAGTTTTTTATAAATCAACGCAACTTCTGCTTTGCCACGCCCTTCAGGAGCACCGTAACTATAACGTAGTTCACTGTTTAATAAGTTAGTGCTTAATGGAGAATTAACGCCAAATTCTTGAAATTGCTTGGGTATAAAACCTTCCGTTATGCCACGACCACGGTCTTCATGTCCAAGAGCATCTTCAATATTTAACATGAGGCCATGCATTAACCCATAGCGCCACGCGCCATTGAAACGAAAGAAATGGTCGTTGTAATTATCAGTTGAATCATTGTTATAATTGCGATAATCACCTGAGTACATTAATAAATATTTATCCTGATACCGTTGGCCAGTTAAACTTAACTCAGGTGTAGCACTGATAAAGTTTGAACCAATAGCATCACTTTTATGTGGCTGATAAGTCACATTATCTTCATAACCATAATTCACACCAACGTTGCTCTGAAAATCTATACCCGCAATGCCGATATGTGATTTCGGTGTTAGGTCTGCCATGGCCGGCGGCGATAAAACCATTGCGGCAATAATAAAATATTTAATATGCATTTTTACCGACAAATCCTTTGAAAATAGTTTTTATAATAATTTTAATATCTAGCCATAGCGACCAGTTCTGGATGTATTCGATATCGTACTCAACACGCTTTTCCATTTTATAAAGTGCATCAATTTCGCCGCGATAACCGTTAATTTGTGCTAATCCTGTGATCCCAGGCTTAACTTTATGGCGAATCATGTAGTTTTCGACTTGCTTGCGATATTGCTCATTATGTGTGACTGCATGCGGTCTGGGGCCAACAATTGACATACTGCCCTGCAATACATTAAAAAACTGCGGCAGTTCATCGAGCGAGGTGCGACGTAAAAATGCACCAAACCGAGTGACTCGTGGATCATCTTTTGTTGCTTGTACCACCGTATCAGAATTTTCCATCACGCGCATAGTACGGAACTTCCAGACTTTAATTTTTTGTCCGCTCAAACCGTACCTGTCTTGCTTGAAAAATATCGGCCCTCGTGAAGTTAGTTTTATCCCGATGCTAATCACTAATAACAACGAGGAAATCAATACCATAATAATGCTGCCAATCACTAAATCTTCGGCACGCTTAATAAAAGAGCCAAACCCTTCAAACGGAGAACTCAGGATGCTGATGGTTTGCAAATCATCGATAGAGCGCAACTGCGACATATGGGTACTGTAGGAGTTAAAATCGGGAACGATATAAGTATTAACCGTGGTATCTGACATCATCGACAAAAAGTGACGTATTCTTTCCAACGCCACTAGTGGTAATGCGATATAGATCTCATCGACCCTTCCCGCTTTGGCCTCATCAACAAGACCACTTACTGACCCCTTAAAGGGGCTATTGATTTGGCCGATAAGTGCGCTGAACCTTGATACATCACGTTCATCATAAAAAGCCAAATCCAATTTCATATCCGAGTATTCTTTAAGAAGTGCCTCTTCGACCGCCAGACCATTCTCTGTAACGCCCACAATCGCCACATGTATACTTTTCTTAACGGAGTATTTCAGAACAATTAAATGGATCAAATAGAGTAAAAAAAGAGGAATGGCATACCAAAAAAGTGTTACCGGGAAAAAACTATTTTCAAAAATTCTTAAATAGCCTAAAGAATGCAAGCCACCAGTTATAAACCTGACAAACTCAACAAAAACAATAGTTAAAAATGAGCACAGGATCAATCTTAGTTGACCACGTACACCCCATTTCTTTGGTTTATGTAGATAAAGTTCAGTGTACTCGCCAAATAGTAAGAAAGAGGTAGAAAAAAGAAAGCTAAGCATCAAAACAGTACTCGCTGACTCGAGTGCTAATAGCAATGCGCTCAATATTAAAATCAAGTTTATAAAGAGAAAATCAGCAAATTTAATAAATACTGGATACCCTCCATGGGTAAATTTCAAAGAATTTCTCGGCATAATTAGACTCGTTATTCATTGAATTATCGTTTCTGAATTTTCTTTTTCCGATCTAATTATATCATAGATGTAAAAAACGCGGGCGAGTTGTTAGAAAATGTAAAGTTAAATGTTAGCTTCCCGAAGAGACTTAAGCACTATCGGAGTATGAGATAGATATTTGTTTTAATAGAGTTTATTAGGGAGTACATAAGTTTATATAGCGATTTAAGCCATTTTTACAGATGGGAAGTAGTTGCGGTTATAAGCATTTTACAGCAGCCAGACAGCACACCGAATGCTGCCTGGTTATTAAAAGAAAGATTTTGTGGCGTGTAATTAATGTAAAACTTCCGACCCAGCCTCACGCTTTTCTTGCCAGTAACGATGCAGTTGTAACGCAGCAGGACCAATTGCTGCCTGGCTGGCTTCATATTCTTGCTCAGTCATTTGCTCAAGCTTTGCAATATGCGCTTCATCACCATGTAGAGCTATCGTTTCCAGCGCGGTTTCCAGTTGTTCTGGCAATGCCTCCCAGTTACTCAGTTCAACACCACGCATATAGCCAAAACACCACTCTTCTACAATGGTGTATTCCTTGCCATCAATTTCGCGTAAACCAAATAGCGGCTCGAACTGATCCGGAGCATGACACAGTCGCTCTGCAATATCGTTCATATGCTGGCATGCGAGATCGTTAAAGCGTTGCTGCTCCTTTTCACTCTCCCAATGAGGCAATTGTGATTCACCGCCCCAAAGTGCAGTTTGCCACTGCGTGAGTTGAATCGTTCCAGGGGCAGAAAGAATAGCAGTGAGCATCCCGTCCAACTCGGACACATCCAGTACGGAATCATCGTTACCATACTGAGTGAGGGTATCATCCAGCCATTCCAATTCTTCTTCGTTTAGTGGCCCTTGATTCATACTGAGTTCTCCAGAGTTTGTGCGATTTTTAAGCCAATGTTGATGCAAAGACTCATACGATTGATTTCAGCCTATAGTATGCCGTGATATTCCTCTAAGAATGAAAGATTTGTCAGATTGCATTCATAAAACTCCGATAACCATAAGAACAAAAATCACCCAAAAGTGATCTAACGGAAAGGCTTATCATTGATTTTATTACCAGGGTGCTCAAGGTGGGAGTTGTCGCCCAGCTACACATAAGTGTGCGGGCGATAGATGGCCATAGCGAGGAAAAGAGCAGCCTTCTCTATAGCACAAATATCAGCAAGTAAAATCGAGTACAATTATATAGCCCAAACTAAACAAGCTTTGAGTATAAAATATTCAAATACTCAAGATTAATTTATTAGCAATATTCACTGGTAATACTGACCTTAATATATGAAAGCATTTGAACCAGGAAAAATGATAAAGTTTTAGCACATCCCTATCACTTATTGAGTCTTCGTTGCACACGTGCTGGTGTAACTCATCAATCCAACATATCGAAACCATCAAATAACATTAACTTAACAAGTGACATTTTGATAGTTCTTAACTGCTATTTTTAGAGTTGATGACCTTAAAAACCTATCACAAAATCTATTTATATTGATTCACTGAACATTTTGAACGATCATTTACATGATACAGAAATATCTCTTTCATCTGGTTGGGTGGATGGTTACGACGGTTTTACCGATCCGATTCAGAACCATTTTTTCACGGCGTATCACCCCTTCAAGTAGCAGTAAAGAAAATTTCTGATATTTCGAGCACATTTAATGTGTAATTTTACACATTAATTATAGCCATCTATAAAAAATTATTTAACAGAGAAGAAAGCATGTTATTGGCAGAAGCCAAAGATGATATTTTAATCAAAAGAATGATAGGCCCTTTGTGTATCGGAGTGGCATTTTTCTTCTTTCAGTTTCTGGCCGAGTCCCTTACCGCTCAGGAACAGATTGCAGATGCGACAATTCGGTTTTATGACCTTACGCTACCGCTGATTTCTGCTTTGCTGGTGTTATACAGAAAGAAGGCACTTCCCATCCTGGGGATATTTTTCCTTTATTCGATTTCTTGTCATCCGTTATCAGCGAAACTGACTCTAACGTCCCAGTTGCTGGCAGCACTCATCAGTCAGCTACTGTATTACTGGCACACAGGAAAACGTGGTACGGTCAGTTTTGGGCGAAGTCAGTTAACTCCCCGACGCATTGGTTGGCTTGTTTGCTGTAATTCTTTGTTATGTATAACTTTTCATCACTCACTTCAGACTTATTTTGATCCAGAATCAGCCACTGAAATTTTTACAGTACAGACTCTGATTAACCTGCAGTGGATGATGAACTCTTGTATTACGGGTATTCCCTTTTGTTATCTTTTACTTCGGGTCTGCCATAAGCCTGCATGGGGACTTCAATATTTAAGACACGTAAAAGCATCAGTAAAATCAGGCCCATCCGTTTTATATCAGGCAATCTGGTGGTTTTTACTGCTGATAATTATGTACTGCCTGATTTCAAAAAATCTCAATACGCTGCTCTTTACTGATTATTCTTTACTGTGGTTATTACCGGTAATGTTATGGGGGACAGTTCGTATTGGGCATGCTTTGGTGGCTCCTGTATGGGTCATCATACTGGCATTGCTGGGAAATTATATTGATGGATATATTTCAATAGCAAATACCCTTACAGATGCCAACCATCTGCACAGCTTAATCATATCATCCACAACAATTTTCATTTTCTCCCTGACCATTGTTGCAACAGGAGTGATATCTGCGCACAACCTAAAATACTCCCAGCATGTCAGCAGACTGTACCGCTCCGAGCCAAACACAGGGCTGCTAAATTTTCAGGCTCTGAGTATGGATATAGATAAACACTCAGCTGAAGCATTATGCCTGATTCGTTGCCCAGAGCTAAATGAGCTTGAACAGACTTATGGTGTGGAGTTTCGCTTTGAATTTGTTAAAGCGTTAAGTTCGTATATAACAGGCTTATTGCCATGTTGTGGCCAGGTTTATTACAGCCCTGGTCATGGTATAATTCTAAGGCTAAACACGCTCCCAGACGTCCCCGTATTTTACAGATCACTAAGGGTTTTCCGCTTTCAATGGAAAACATCTATCCTCGGGCTCAATTGTGGGGTGGCTTATACTAGTGATAAAAGAATCATCCGCAACTTATCAGAAGCAATAAAACAGTTAAACATTAACAGTTATATTTCCTTGTTGCATGGAAGACCGTTATCTCTGAGCCCGACGGTTCCTGGGGATAACATTGTTGAGTCAGGGATGATACGCGATGTTCTGCAACAAGCTATCGACAGACAATCGTTGTTGCTAATGGCACAGCCAATTGTATCCACGGTGCTCACCGCACAACCTGTTATCTCTGTTCGGGGTAAAATTCATTACCATGAGATCCTTATTCGCCTCAAAACAGCAGATGGTAAACTAATTTTTCCTGATACCTTTCTGCCCCTGGCACGCAAAGGTGGCCTGCTGCCTGCACTGGATATTACGGTAATTGAACAAACATTCCGCTTTATGCAGACAAGGAAAGTCTCAGATCCTGATTGTTATTTTTCAATCAACCTGACGCCAGAGTCACTTTACCAAACTGACTTTCTGGATAATGTCTCAACATTATTCAAGAAGTACAGCATAGCTCCTTACCGTATTATTTTTGAAATTATTGAATCTGAAATTCTTGATAACGACAATGTCTCAGACATCCTGAGAAGTCTGCGTAATGCGGGCAGTAAAATTGCCATTGATGACTTTGGCACCGGCTCCTCAAGTTATGACAGATTGCGTGTTCTGAATGCAGACATTCTAAAAATCGATGGTTCTTTTATCAAAAATATTATTGATGATCCATTTAGCTACTGTGCCGTTAAATCATTTTGCGAAATGGCGAAATTGAAAAATATGGAGATAGTTGCAGAGTTTGTTGAAAACGAAGAAATCGCGCAGATGCTAACTGAGATGGGTATCGATTGGTTACAGGGATACCATATTGGAAAACCTATCCCCGTTGAGCAAGCAGAGCTGTAGCTTTGTATTAAGCTAATTATCGCATTTGACTCAGAAACCGCTCAACAACCCGGCAGCCTAAAATCCTAATAGGCTGCCGGGCTGGTTTTACATTATCAGGCTGTGGTTTGTCGTTGATTGGAGCCTATGAGCACAAAACGTGAATTTCAGGCATAAAAAAACCACCCGGAGGTGGTTTCACGACACTGCTTATTGCTTTGATTATTCTTATGTTTCCCATGGTGCCCGGGGCGGGACTTGAACCCGCACAGCGCGAACGCCGAGGGATTTTAAATCCCTTGTGTCTACCGATTTCACCACCCGGGCTCGGGAAGAAAGTGGAGGCGCGTTCCGGAGTCGAACCGGACTAGACGGATTTGCAATCCGCTACATAACCGCTTTGCTAACGCGCCAAAACCTTTTACCTTCGCAGGCTGTAACAGAAACTCTGCTACATAAATTTGGAGCGGGAAACGAGACTCGAACTCGCGACCCCGACCTTGGCAAGGTCGTGCTCTACCAACTGAGCTATTCCCGCAAAATCTTACTAATTAACCTTAAAGCTAATCATTTGATTTTACTATCTTCTGGCAAGCTGTACTGCCGTTCGATGCGTTGCATTCTACTTACCTGACGCGATGAGTCAATGAAATTTTCCGTCATCACGCTCCGTTTGCTGAATTTTGCACCGCACCGATCACGGTTCGAGCAAATAAGCCTCTGCTGCGTCCAAATATTGATGCATTAACCAGTAAATGGGAATCAAATTTGATAATCCAATATCGTTTCTTCTGGTTCAAGTGCCAGCCTTTTGATATCCGCAACCGAAAGCTCCGGATTACATAGCTCAATAAATCGCCAGACATAATTCCGTTGTAGCTGACCTCGCTTCAATCCGAGCCACACGGTGTTAGTGTCAAAAAGATGGCGAGTATCGAGCCTGACTAACTCCCCTTCCTCGCTGCTTGCCTGAAATGCCACCAGACCGATACCCAGTCCTAGTTCAACATAAGTTTTCACCACGTCTGAGTCTTGCGCACTCAGCACGATATCTGGAGTCAGTCCACGGCGTGAGAACGCTTCATCAATACGCGCACGTCCGGTAATACCCTGACGATAAGTAATAATCGGCCAATGGCTAATATCATCAAGTGTGAGGGGATTAGCATGGATCAGTGGATGACCGCGCGGCACCAATAAAGTGTGAGACCAGCGAAACCACGGATAAGCAACGACTAAGGGATCGGTACTTAAGCGCTCACTGGCAATACCAATATCTGCAGTACCGTTATGCAGCAGCATCTCGATTTCTTGCGGTGTCCCCTGAATTAGCTCAAGACGTACTTCTGGGAATAATGTGCGGAACGATTTGATAACCGACGGCAAACTGTAGCGTGCCTGAGTATGCGTGGTAGCAATGGTGAGTACACCGCTGGTGTCGTTGGTAAATACATCGGCCAGACGACGTACATTACTGGCTTCATTAAGAATACGTTCAGCAATCACCAGCAGAGCTTTACCCGGCTCTGTCATGCCCAATAAACGTTTACCGCGACGGATGAAAATCTCGATACCGAGTTCTTCTTCCAGTTCACGAATATGGCGGCTTACGCCCGATTGCGAAGTGAAAAGCATATTGGCGACTTCGGTCAGGTTGTAGTCCCGCCGGGCCGCCTCGCGGATGATTTTGAGTTGCTGGAAGTTCACATTGCCCCCGGGGCATAACCATTCTTTACACTATTGTTAAAGTGGCAACCCCGATATAACAAATAATAAAAACCAGCAACTTATTCGATTTAGCAATAAGCCGAATCATCCTACCAGTAGCAGTTCGCGATTTTCCTGTGCAGGACGAACCACCAGCGACATCAAAATGTCTTTTACTGCCTGCGCCTGCGGGGTCAGCGCGCTACGGGCCGATAAATTAACCGAGAGTGGTAAATTCAGGGATGGGCTGGTGATACGAGCCATCCAGCCGTTTGCTGAACTCACCAGCGAGCGTGCCGCTGATTCTGGCAACACGGTCACCCCCATACCGCTGGCAATAGCAGCCGTCAGCGTCGAGATAGAATCAATCTCCCCGGTAATTTTTGCCGTTAAGCGGCGTAATGAGAAAGCTTCATCCACGCGTTTACGCACGGCGCTGTAGTCTCGCGGCAGGAATAGGTTCATTTCGGCCACCGCAGAAAGATCGACTGTCTGACCTGGACAGTCGCGGGTGCCGACCAGAAACAACTCCTCTTTAAGTAACGGTTGGCTGGTGATGCCCGCCGTTGGAGAACGGTCATACAAGACCGCCATGTCAAGCTGGCCGCTTAACAGCTTGTCATTCAGGACAGAACTACTGTTCTCATGCAGATAGACCAGCACGTCGGGTAATTCCGCACGTACTGCCTGTAATAAAGGCATGGTAATTGAAGACGCTGCGGTACCGGGAGCCAGACCAATAGAAACCTGACCACCTAAAGTTTGGCCCACATTGCAAACCGCTAATTGAGCCTGTTCACATTGGCGCAAAATAGTTCGCGCATGGGTATAGAGAATTTTTCCTGCTTCTGTTGGCGTTACGCCGCGTTTGGTACGAATTAATAGCTGCTGATCCATTTCACCTTCAAGGGTAGCAACTTGTTGGCTCAGTGCCGGCTGCGCAATATGCAGCACTTCTGCGGCTTGAGTCAGGCTACCAATATCGACGATTTTCACGAAGTACTTCAGTCGTCTTAAATTCATTTTGCCCCCTACACGGAATGCCAACGCCAGTCTCGGCAGTGATGTCTCTCTAAGAATTGCAATATGCTTGCCACTTTTGAGAAACATCCGACCAGATGTCCTAACAAGCTGGATAATAAGCGAAAGTGATTTGAAAAGAGGAAAAATGAGTTTGAAACAGTGGTTCTCTTATGCCCCATTAGAGGTATAGGCGCACCATTACGGTGCGCCAAACCACCTCGTTACAAACTTGCCCACCAAAGACGTAATTTCATTCCTGAAAGGCTGGTCCAACCGGTCGTTGACGAGACAACCTCTCCTTTATAAAGCACAACCAACGTAGGCGTGACGCCAATCTGCCAGTTGCGAGATAACTCACCTGAGGCATCATTGACCACAGGGAGATGGATCTTTTTCTGGGCCAACCAACGCGTCACATCCTGTGGTCCACCTGAACGTAGCGCAATTGTCATCACGTTCCCTCCTTCTCCCACCAACTGCGCAACAGAAGGTGTGGTGTAGCGACACACACCGCACCAACTAGCCCAGAAATAAAGTAGTAATGGACGATCTTCACTCAACGCGCTCAACGTGACTGCCTGGCCATCCAGTGTATGAAGTGGTGTGCTGTCGAAAGTCGTGGGCATTTTCGGCGCTCGCCACCAGTCCATCAGAAAGACAATGGTGAGGAGGACTACCACCATCACCAATGCTTCCCGTCCCCAGCGCTTTAATTTACTTTTCATTGGCCTGCGCCCGCTTTTCTATCACCAGCGTTTCCAAAGACTCCCATGGCACTGCCCCTGCCAGTAAGGTATCGCCAACCAATGTTGCCGGCGTGCCTTCCACACCGACGACCCGAGCCAGTTGAAGGTTGAGATTCAGTGTTTCCCTACTCAATTCATCAGGCTTAACCACTGGTACCCCACTTTTGACGAATGCCGCATCAATAGTGGTTGCGGTGTGATTACCCTGTTTCGACATCAAACTGTGATGCAATGCCAGAAACTGTTGCGGGTACTCGCGCCAGGTCGTTAAGGCGACACGCGCTGCCAGCGATGATGATTCACCACGAAATGGCAACAGCTTGAACACCACCGCCACGTCGGGATACTTCTCGACAATCTTCTCAAGCATTGGGTCGAACTTTTTACAGTACGGGCAGTTGTAGTCGGTAAACGAAATGATGATTAATTTCGGTGACGTTGCACCAATCCGTGGGCTGGCAGGATCGTGATACAACGCTTGATAGATCATCTGCTGTATTTGTTCTTCATTATTAGGTTGGGTCTCGGCAGTGGCACCAAAAGTGGTCGCCAGCAACAGTACAAGCGTCATGATCATTTTCATTTTTTATCTCCTTTCGCATCATTTAGCGCGTTCAATACGACATCTCGTGTCAACAGAGTTGGCAGGGCTTTTCCTTCGGGTGTACCCGGCCCATAGACCTGGTTGAATGGCACACCAACTTGTCCACGCTGTTTGAGGAATGTGGTTATCTCTTTTGAAGGGAGTGTCCAGTCTCCGCGTAATGCAATGACATCAGGCTCTTGCAACACAGCCTGTACATCCTCACGAGAAAGAACGTTTAACTTGTTAATTTTGCAGGTGATACACCAGTCGGCGGTGACATCAATAAACACACGCTTGTTTTGCGCCACTGCATCCTGAATTGCCTGCTCACTTAGCGGCTGCCAGGCAATATTTTCTTTAACGGGAGTATTTACTGCTGACCCAAAATGCACCGGTAACAGACTAACCAGCCATAAAGCTGAGCCCAGCATCATCACTGCCAGGATGCGGCGCAACCAGACCATCCAGCGTCCAGGTTTCGGCAGTCGTAATGCCAATGAAGGGCGCATGGCAATCAGCAGCCACGGCAGGCTCATTCCCACACCAAGAGCTAAAAAGATACCCCACAATGTTGGCAAAGATGCACCAAGTGCCACAGCAACGGCTGTACCGAGGAATGGAGCACTACAAGGTGTTGCCAGCAGTGTTGCCAGCGCTCCCTGCCAGAAATGCCCACTTATGCCATTGCCACCTTGCGTAGCAATCCTGGTTGTCACTTTTGAAGAAAGTCGGAATTCAAATAGTCCAAACAGATTGGCACTGAACACCAACATCACTACGGCCATAAAGCCAATAAACCAGGCATTCTGGAACTGAATCCCCCAGCCCACCGCCTGGTTTGTCAAACGCAGTACCGTCATTAATAGCGCCAGCGCCATAAACGAAACGAGAATACCGGCAAATGAGGCGAGGAACTGTTGGCGAATAACGCGCTTTTCTTGTTTTTCAGCCAGTAACACGGAACCGAGTTTCATCCCCAAAACGGGCAACACACATGGCATCAGGTTAAGAATGAACCCACCCAGCAGGGCAAGCAGTAACACTTGCCAGAGTACAAAGTCACCCCCAGCCTCAGGTACAACTGGCGTTTCAGCTATCGTGATATTGCTTTGCTGAGCAATGCCATTATCGGCGATAACCAAAGAGAGATTGCGCCCACGGAGATCGGGCCCGGCGCCTTCCCAGCCATCACTAACCGGTACGGTTGCCCATAACATTTCACCTTCGACACGATATTTTGGTTTACCGAAACTGGCATCCTCTGGCATATCAAAAAACAACTCGGGTTTCTGCCAGCCTGCCGAACGTGTGGCTTGCACCACCAGTTCAGCGCTGCGATACCCCGCTTTCAGGCTATCGGTTAGCCCGTTATGAAGCGGCACTTTACCCATCGCTTGTGCATAATCGTGGGCAAAAGCTGCGTTGCCATTCTCAGGTGTGATTTCAAAGGGAAAATCTGTCAGCAGACAGACATCTTTGCAGGTCGAGAGCGTAAGTACGCCTGTGATTTTCCCTGTAAAAGCACCATCGAGGACCAGCGGAATACTTACCGCATTGTGGTAACCCTGAGTGGTGATCCCCGCCACATCAAAACGTTGTGGCGTCGGCCAGAACCACTGGGCAGATTTCACGGCTTCGCTCCAGACAATAGTCGGCGCAACGCCACCATCACCCGGCGACCGCCAATAGGTTTTCCACCCTTCTTCCAGTTTTACATCCAGCAGGACGCGGGTTTCACCTGGCAGTGAGGTATCTGCACGCAGCCGAACGCTGGCGTGTTGATTATCCGTAGATTGAAGCCAGCCGGGTTCCGCAGCCCATGAAAATGGCAGCCATAGCAGTAGCAGGCAGAGCAACGCTCGCCTAAAAAGACTCAACATATTTTTTCTCCGTAAATGAATTATCGAACTGTGTTAAACAGCCGGTGTTTCATTCACGGAAAACGCAAAATCTGAGATGGACTCTGAGGGTGGGCGAACTAAATGCCCTGGCAGGAGAAACAGATGATCGTTCAGCTTGTAATGGTGCAATCAGCGCCAGAAGTAGACTGAAAACAAAAAATGCAGCTTCAAACAACACTGGAGGTGCGGCAAGTAATGACTTTGCACTCAATTCGCAGGGGGTAACCGGCGCGTTATCTTCAACTTCGGAATTGCTGCTTTGCGAGAGCATGATGCTTTGGGCAGCTTTCATTTGCAAAGCGTGCAATCCCGCCATGCGTTGCGCGGTGCAAACTAACACCACCAGACATGCCAGCAATAAAAACCACTTTGCAAAATGCTTCCGTTTAAACATGAATCCCTCGCACTATATGAACCGCATATCTTAACCAGTCGTTCTCGTTTGGCAACTGATGTGCTGTAAAGATATGTCTGCACGCCTGCATTGCCGGGTTTGATTGTTTTATCAGCAAACAAACCTGCAGTGTGATAACAGGCTTTGACAACCCCGAAGCGCATCGCTAATATGCGCCCCGTTAACCGATTCCTCTGTAGTTCAGTCGGTAGAACGGCGGACTGTTAATCCGTATGTCACTGGTTCGAGTCCAGTCAGAGGAGCCAAATTCTTGTTTTCATGCATCCCTGCGAATCTCTATATGATTTTGATTCAGTAAGTTAGCGTGAAAAACCTTCCCGATGCGTGTTTAGTTTTCCCTACGCATCCAGTGAATTTGGTGGTCAGATTTGGGGTCAGTTTGGTTCGATATTGGAGTGACCCCCAAATGTCTTTAAACGATTCTAAAATCCGCAATTTAAAACCTTCTTCCCGTCCCGTAAAACTCACCGATTCACATGGCCTGTATTTGCTTGTCAATCCGGCTGGTTCGCGCATCTGGTATCTCAAATATCGCTTTAGTGGAAAAGAATCCAGAGTCAGTCTGGGTGCATATCCACTCATCTCACTTTCGCAAGCCAGACAGCAGCGCGATGGCATTCGCAAACTATTGACACAGAAAATCAATCCAGCGCAACAACGTATTGCGGATAAAGCAGCGTCTTCACCTGGCAAGTGCTTTAAAACCGTGGCGCTTGCATGGCATAAAACCAACAAAAAATGGTCGACCGATTACGCCGCACGTATTCTCGCCAGCATGGACAATCATATCTTTCCGGCAATAGGTCATTTGCCCGTCACAATTCTTAAAACGCAGCATTTCACGGCATTACTTCGGGTTACGAGGATAAAGGCTTCCTTGAGGTCGCGTCCCGAACCCGGCAGCAGCTCTGCAACATCATGCGTTACGCTGTACAGCAGGGAATGACCGAAAATAACCCGGCGCAGCATCTGGAAGGCGTTGTCGCACCTCCCGTTAAAAATCACTATCCCGCACTGCCACTGGAACGGTTGCCTGAACTGCTTGACCGTATCGGCGATTATCAACAGGGTCGGGAGCTAATCCCCGTATTCAGCAGGAAGTCCCCGGTATATTCAACTTAATTACCCGGCGAATGGTTCAGCAGATGCCCCGTGTTTTTATTCTGGTGGACTGGAGTAGTTATCACTGTGAAGCCTTACAACTGTTGCGTGCGAGCCTCGCCTGTGATGGCCGCTATCTTCCACTGATGAGCCGGGTGGTACCAAAAGCTCTTCAGGGGAATCCGGATATACATGACCAGTTTTTTACATCACTTTCACACTGCCTCAAACCGGATACAAAAGTCGTTATTATTGCCGATTCGGTTTTTCATGGACGCTGGTTCAGGCAAATCAGTCAACGCGGTTGGTCTTATATCAGCCGGATACAGGGAAATCATTATTACCGCACCGGAACTGAGTGGGAGAAAGTCAGTGAGTCGGGAAATAAAGCCACAGATAGACCTCAGTATTTAGGTGAAGGTATTCTCGGACGAAATAAGTGCGCTCAACATCCCGGCCATTTTTATCTGTATAAACAGAAAGATAAAGGACGGAAAGGACGAAGTACCAAAGAACGAAAGCGTCGACCCGGTCAGGAGATGAAAAGCCGCGCTTCAGCAAAATCTCCCTGGTTAATTTTTACGAATACGACGGAATATAGCGCAAAGCAAGTAATGAAAATTTACAGCAGAAGGATGCAGATTGAGCAAAATTTCAGGGATGAAAAAAGTGCCAGATATGGATTTGGATTACGGGATGGAGGGAGCCAGACAGTTGGACGGCTTTCAGTACTGAGTCTGATAGCCACACTGGCAAGCATAATCATGTGGCTGAGTGGTTATAGCTTTGAAAACAAGGGATTGCAGCGGAGGTATCAGGCCAACACAACCCATAGCCGCAGAGTAATATCCCTGTTAACACTGGCAGAAAATGTTAAGAGGCATTCACCAGAATTGTTTGTCAGAACGTCGCTGGATAAGTCGTTAAGACTACTTGTCCAGCGAAATACATCTATGGTACTGGTTTACTGATAATGAGTGGGGATCCCTCAGGGTAATTCCCCCGGTTCACTCAACGTCATTGAGCGATTTCACCGTATGTACAATTTAAATGAGCGATTTAGTTTTAACCACTTCTCATCGTTCAGGTAAAAGCATCCGCTTCGTTTTTTAATGTGATTTTCATCTCATTTAATCAATCAGATACACCGCATAACATCCCCTCGGTCAATCACTTCTGAGGTTATTTATGCCCTTTGATACCCGTTCCACCCTGATGCATCTCCTGTCGCTGGATGCCATCCCCGGCCACGAAACCGTTGTTGCTGACGTGATACAACCCCTTCTCGCAAAAGGTGCTATCACAACAAGTCGGGATGTTCTGGGCAATGTCATTGCACAGTTTGGCAGTCAAGAACCCGATGCGCTGCGCGTGATGGTGTTCGCCCATATGGACGAAGTCGGTTTTATGGTGCGAAAGATTGAGCAGAACGGTTTTATTCGTTTTGAACGCGTCGGCGGGCCTGCACAGATAACCATGTCCGGCTCCACGGTGAATTTGCAGGGCAGTAAAGGCAGTGTGCCGGGTTGTATCGGGACCAAATCTTACCATTTCAGTAAAGGGGATGAACGCACCCATCAACCTGCAATCGACCAACTGTGGATCGATATCGGGGCCAGCAGCAAACAGGATGCGCTGGCGATGGGGGTTAATGTTGGGACGCCCATCACACTCAATAATCCACCGCGTGCACTCGGCAATAATCTGGTTTGCAGCAAGGCACTGGATAACCGTCTGGGCTGCACAGCCTTGCTTGGGCTGGCGGATAAAATCGCCGGAAAAACGCTGGAAGTGGCTTTGTTTATCGTCGCTGCGGTACAGGAAGAGTTTAATATTCGCGGCATTCTTCCCGCCGTAAATGCTATCAGCCCTGACCTGACGATCGGCATTGATATCACGCCTTCATGCGATACCCCGGATCTCGCCGACTATTCTGATCTGGTGATCAATCAGGGACCCGGCATCACCTGTCTGAACTACCATGGACGCGGCACGCTGGCTGGTCTTATTACTTCACCCAAAGTCATTCACTGGCTGGAAACGACCGCCGTGCAGCATCAAATCCCGGTTCAACGCGAAGTCGCACCTGGCGTGATTACCGAAAGCGGGTACATCCAGCTTCAGCAGGACGGTATCCTCTGCGCGGGTCTGTCTATTCCCTGTCGTTACACCCATTCTCCTGGCGAAGTTGCCAGCCTGAGCGACCTGCAACACTGCATCAATCTGCTGGCACATCTTGTTGAAGCGAAAGCCGAAACGTTTCCATTAACTGTGAAAGAAAAGAGGTCACCGCAATGAAAAAAATACTTGTTGCCTGTGGTACCGGCATGGCCACGTCCACCATGATTGCCCAGAAACTAAGCCGTTTCCTGAGTGAGCAAGGTATTCACGCCACCACCAATCAATGTTGTCTGAGTGAAATTCCACTCAATAAACAAGGGGTTGATCTTATCGTCACGGCCATGAAAACCAGTACTGATTACGGAGTACCGTGCCTGAATGGTGCTGCATTTCTGACGGGAATTAACGATGAACCACTTAAGCAGCAGTTGCTTGAGTTACTGAAATAACATCAGAGGGTACCGTCATGATTGATTATATTTTATCCCTCGGGGGTACAGTTTTCGTCCCCATCATCATGTTTTTCATCGCGCTTATTTTCCGTATCCCGTTTTTCCAGGCAGTTAAAGCTGGCGTCACCATCGGCATTGGCTTCGTGGGAATGGGGCTAGTGATTGTCATGGCAATAGATAGCCTGAATCCCGCCATCAAACTGATGATCGAGCGTTTCGGCCTGCATCTGAATCTACTGGATGTAGGAGCAGGCCCGGCTTCTGGTGTCGGTTATGCCACGGCTGTCGGGGCGGTGGTGATCCCGGTGGTGTTCCTGTTTAACATTGTGTTACTGGTTACGCGCCTGACCAAAACCATGAACGTGGATATCTACAACTATTGGCATTACGCCATTACCGGTGCTATTGCCAATATTCTTACCGGCAGCATGATCTATGGCGTGATAGCGGCGGTCTGCCATGCGGCATTGTCACTGAAAGTGGCCGATCTCACTGCCCGTCGCGTACAAAAGATTGTCGGTCTGGAAGGCATTTCTATCCCCCAGGGTTGGGGAACCAGCTCAGTCCCCATTGCGCTGCTGCTGGAGTGGGTCTATGAACGTATTCCGTTTATGAAAAACCACAGCATTGATGCCAGCGAAATCCAAAAACGCTTTGGCATGATTGGCGACCCGGTAATTATTGGCGTGATTCTGGGTATTATCTTTGGCCTCGCAGCCGGTTACGGATTCAAAGATCTGGCAAGTCTGGTGATCACCGTAGCGGCCATCATGGTGCTGTTCCCGCGCATGATCCGTTTGATTGTTGAAGGCTTGCTTCCTATATCCGAGGGGGCTCGCACCTTCTTGCAAAAGCATTTTCATGGTCGGGAGTTTTATATCGGCCTGGACAGTGCCGTCACACTTGGCCACCCCACCACCATTGCCGTCGGCCTGCTGCTAATCCCCATCATGCTCATCACCGCCGGGCTGTTACCGGGGAATCAGGTGCTGCCACTCGCCGACCTTCCCGTTGCACCTTTCTTTGTCTGTATGGCAACCGTTATCCATCGCGGAGATTTCCTGCGTACCGTAATCACCAGCTTTATCACCATGATTTTTGTATTACTGATTTCCACCCATTTTGCCCCGTACTTTACCCAGATGGCCGCACAGGGGGGGTTCAGTCTGGCTAAAGACGGTTCACAAATTACCGCGCTTTCGGTTGGCAACCCGTTCGGCTGGTCGATTACCGAACTCGTCGGCATGGGGTTAATTGGCACTATTGTCTGCATTGGTATCACGGCGCTGGTGGTTATTGGTCTGGGTAAACGTGAGTTATCTGCCTGATTTATCAATCGTTAAAAAGGAGTAGTGAAATATGAGTTGGCTTAAAACCGTTATTGGTACTGAGAAAGCCGTTATTGCTATGTGCCATTTGCGCGCCTTGCCTGGTGATCCGGGTTATGACAGCAAAAAAGGCATGAACTGGGTTATCGACAAAGCCCGCGATGACTTGATTGCGCTACAAAATGGGGGCGTAGATGCCGTCATGTTCTCCAACGAATTCAGCCTGCCCTATCTGACGCGCGTAAAAACGGAAACGACCGCTGCTATGGCGCGCGTTATCGGGCAGTTGATGGCTGAGATTAAGGTGCCTTACGGGGTCAACGTACTTTGGGATCCGGTCGCTTCGTTTGATTTGGCGATGGCCGTAGACGGTAAGTTTATTCGTGAAATCTTTACCGGTGCCTACGCCAGCGATTTCGGTATCTGGGATACCAATGTCGGCGAAACGATTCGCCACCAGCACAGCATTGGTGCCTCACATGTCAAAACCTTATTCAACATTGTGCCAGAAGCCGCCGTTTATCTGGGGAACCGCGATATTCGCGCTATCGCTAAATCAACGGTGTTCAACAACCATCCTGATGCACTGTGTGTTTCGGGCCTGACCGCGGGTAGCAAAACGGATTCCGCCCTGCTCAAAATAGTGAAAGAGACGGTACCGGATACCGTCGTGCTGGCCAATACCGGGGTGTGTCTGGATAACGTAGAAGAACAGCTGGCCATTGCCGACGGTTGTGTCACCGCAACACATTTCAAGAAAGACGGGATATTCGATAACTTCGTCGATGAATCGCGGGTCGCGCGCTTTATGGAAAAAGTGCACCAACTCAGAAGGTAAAACGAGGCCGTTTTTCAACGGCCCCTCCGTCATCACTAACGGCCCGGCGCCTTCGCCAAAAGTACACCGGGCCTTTATTTATCGCTATTACGTTACAGGTGTCAATATGCTGATACATCAGCCCCAACTCGCCCAAGCCCGGAGAAAAGCATCAGACTGGCAGCAGGCGGTTCAAATTGCCCTGCAGTCGCTGGAGGAGTCCGGTTACACCACCCGCCGCTACTATCAGAGCGTGATTGAAAATACGCTTGAATGGGGCCCTTATTATGTCATTGCACCCGGTATCGCCATGCCCCACGCACGCCCCGAACAGGGCGTACTGGCGAATGGCATCGCCATCACTACGCTTGAGAGCCCGGTTTGTTTCGGCCATGAAGATTGTGATCCGGTATGGTTGGTGATTGCACTTAGCGCCACGGATGCCAATGCCCACCTGGCAACCATTCAGAGCATCACAACGCTGCTTGATGATGGTGAGTTACTCACCCGGTTGCGACAGGCAAAAACTGACCATGAACTTTTTCAACTGATCGGTTCTCCCACACTACAGGAGCGTTAAAGATGGTCTATCTCCACCCGTCCCTGGCTTCCTCCGACCCGCTGACACTCGGGGAGACACTTTCTTCGCTGGCGCGCCTGAAAGTAAGCTCCCTGCATATTGATATCGAAGACACCAGCTTTATCAACAACATCACCTTCGGGATGAAGACCGTTACCGCCATCGCCCGTGAGACGCAACATTGTTTGTCATTTCATCTGATGCTGGCGGAGCCTCGCCGCTGGCTAACCTGGATTGCGCCGCTAAAACCGGCATGGATTTTTCTGCATGCTGAAGCGCTGGCTAACCCATCAGAAGATCTGGACGCTATCCGTCTGACCGGTGCCAAAGCCGGACTGGCATTTAATCCGGCAACGCCCGTTGCCCATTACCGCTACCTGAATAAACAACTTGATGGCTTGTTGATAATGACCAGCGAACCGGATGGTGAAGGGCAACGTTTCATTCCGGCAATGTCAGATAAAGTGGCCGAAGCCGCGCGGTTATTCCCACAGGCTGAAATCTGGGCTGACGGAGGTGTTGATCTCAATGTTGCCTCAACGCTGATTCATGCGGGAGCTCGCCATCTGGTACTCGGCCGGGCTCTATTTGCTGAGAACGATATTGCATACGCGCTACGCCAGTTTCAGGATGAATCCGATGAGCCAAAAGCGTAGTGAACGTATCGGTAATATCCTGCACTACTTGTGGATACACCATCAGTTCAGCATTCAACAGGCACATGAATTATTGAATTATGCCGATGCCACTTTAAGGCGCGATTTTAACTATATTGCGGCCCACTATCCCGGCATGGAACGTTATCATGGAGGGTTGCGCTTTAACGTCAATAACGCGGATAAAGAATTCGTCTTCGACATGAAAAAAAATATTAATGTCGAAGCAAAAAAACAGATAGCCCTGCTGGCACGTCAGTACATCCGTCCACACGATTTTCTTATTCTTGACTCCGGATCCACCTGCCTTGCGTTGGCAAAGTCGCTGGATATACCGGCAAGCGTGGTCACTACCGATGTTAATATTGCACATCATCTGGCGCAGATGAGTCATCTGGAGAGCTATATTATCGGCGGCATGATCCGCCCCGGCTATTTCACTGTGGGAGAAAGCCTCGCTACGGATATGCTGAAAACCTTTTCTATTGAACAGGCATTTATTTCCTGCGATGCGTTATCTCTCGATGCCGGTATCACCAACGCTACCCTGTTTGAAGTCGGCATAAAAAAAACCATTATCCAGCGCGCCAAAAAAGTGATCCTGCTGGCTGATCACAGCAAATTTGAACAAACCAATCCCTATAACATCAGCACGCTTTCTTGTATTCATTGTGTGATAACTGACAAAGGTCTATCCGATCAGCTGTTTAAGCGTTATCTTCAGGCAGGTGTCAATGTTATTCGTTAACAGCCCATGAAGGCACCCAATGTGTAAAGCCAGCTAAATTAAGCCGGCTTTTTGCTTTTCAACCCTTACCAACCCCTTTCGCTCCCTCCTCCCGATGACATACTATCGAAGCTGCAAACAGCCCTGTAAAAATCAGCAGGATGAGGAGAAAAGATGACGCATCAGACAGCCGCCACAGCCCTTACCCCGAACCAGGCCCTCGATAAACTAGAGGAGCTGTACGATGCCTCGGTCAACGCACTGCGCGACGCTATTGGCCAGTATGTTGAGAACGGCGCACTACCCGAAATTGAAAAACGTGCCGCTGGTTTATTTGTCTACCCGGAGTTACGCGTCAGTTGGGATGGCACCGTACATCACCCAAATAAAACCCGTGCCTATGCTCGCTTTACCCATTCAGGCAGTTATACAACCACCGTCACCCGTCCTGCTTTATTCCGCCATTATCTCGCCGAACAACTCACACTGCTTTATGACGACTATGGCGCACACATAGAAGTGGGGTTATCGCAGCATGAAATCCCGTATCCGTATGTGATTGATGGTTCCAGTTTGTCGCTGGACCGCTCAATGAGCGCCGGTTTGCCGCGCTATTTTCCCACCACCGAACTGTCGCAAATTGGCGATGAGACAGCGGATGGGTTGTTCCACCCTGGCGAGTTCTACCCGCTTTCGCATTTTGATGCCCGACGCGTCGATTTTTCGCTCGCGCGTTTACGCCACTACACCGGCACCCCGGTAGAACACTTCCAGTCTTTCGTGTTGTTTACCAACTACACCCGGTATGTGGACGAGTTTGTGCGCTGGGGTTGCCAGCAAATTCTTGACCCTGAAAGCCCGTATGTCGCACTTTCCTGCGCCGGTGGCGTGTGGTTGACGGCCGACAGCCAGGCCCCTGAAGAAGCGATTTCAGATCTCGCCTGGAAAAAACACCAAATGCCTGCTTGGCACTTAATCGATGCCAACGGTACCGGCATCACGCTGGTGAATATCGGTGTTGGCCCGTCGAATGCAAAAACTATTTGCGACCACCTGGCGGTGTTGCGCCCGGCTGCGTGGTTGATGATTGGCCACTGCGGCGGCCTGCGTGAAAGCCAGTCAATTGGCGATTATGTTCTGGCCCATGCGTATCTGCGTGACGATCACGTTCTGGATGCGGTGCTGCCGCCGGATATCCCAATCCCAAGCATTGCCGAAGTGCAGCGTGCCCTCTACGACGCAACCAAGCTGGTGAGCGGCATGCCGGGTGAAGAAGTTAAGCAACGTTTACGTACCGGGACTGTTGTCACTACCGACGATCGTAACTGGGAGTTGCGCTATTCCGCCTCGGCCTTGCGTTTTAACCTCAGCCGCGCCGTCGCTATTGATATGGAAAGCGCCACCATTGCCGCACAGGGTTATCGCTTCCGCGTACCGTATGGCACGTTGTTATGTGTTTCCGATAAACCTCTGCACGGTGAAATTAAACTCCCCGGCCAGGCCAACCGCTTTTATGAAGGGGCGATTTCGGAGCACTTGCAGATTGGTATCTGCGCGATTGATCTCTTGCGCGCTGAAGGCGAACGCCTGCACTCACGCAAATTACGTACTTTTAATGAACCTCCTTTCCGTTAAGAGAAAATACTAATGCAACACACAACTCCCCTGGCTGCATTGCGCAGCCTGCTTAAAGAGCGCGAACTGGATGGCATGCTGGTTCCACGCACCGACGCCTGGCAAAGTGAATATTGCGCGCCTTATGACGACAAACTGGAGTTTATCAGCGGCTTTGACGGCTCTGCGGGCCTGGCTCTGATTCTGGCTGACCGCGCGTTGCTGTTCGTTGATGGCCGCTATCAGGTTCAGGCGCGCCAGCAGGTGAATCTGGACGAGTTTGAAATCCACCATTTGCACGATGAGCCAATTCATCTCTGGCTTCACGAAAATTTGTCAGCTGGTAAACGCATCGCGTTTGAACCGCTGCTGATGGTCAACAGCCAGTATGAAAGCCTGCGTACCAGTGGCTGCGACCTGGTTGCCGTTAATGATGACCCGATCAATCAAATCTGGGCGACACGTCCGGCCATACCTCGTGGGCTGATACGCCAGATGCCTGATGTGATTAGCGGTGAATCTTCTAAGTCTAAATGTGCCCGAGTCGCGCAAGCGTTGACGCGCCAGGGTGTCGATTACCTTGCGCTCACTTTGCCAGACAACATTGCCTGGTTGCTTAACGTGCGCGGTTCAGACATCCCAACAAGCCCAGTGCCGCTTTCGTTTGCGCTGGTTAAAAATGACGGTGCAGTTGAGTGGTTTGTTGACGAGGCGAAGCTGCAACAACTCGACAGTTCAGTGCCGGCGTCAATCGCCGTCCACAGCCCGGATGCCTTCCTCGCACGTTGCCAGCAGCTTGCGGCCGGGAAGCGCTTCTTGCTTGATGGCGACAACACGCCTGTCGCTGTGCGCTTTGCTGTGGAACAAGGCGGCGGTGACATTGAATGGCAGCCAGATCCAATCACACTAATGAAAGCCAATAAGAACGATATCGAACTGGAAGGCTATCGTTCAAGCCATGTTCAGGATGGTGCCGCCTGGGTTAATTTCCTTGCATGGCTCAGCCATGAAGTACCGCTGCGTGAAGCCTCTGGCAATCCGATTACTGAACTTGAAGCCCAGGAAAAACAGCTCGCTTTCCGTCAGGAATGTGACAACTTCATCGAGCAAAGCTTTGGCACCATTTCCGCCGCAGCGGGCAATGCCGCCATGTGCCATTACCACAGCGCACCGGAAACCAACTTCGCGATCGTCGGTAATGAATTTTATCTCAATGACTCCGGTGGCCAGTATTTCAACGGCACCACCGATGCCACCCGCACGCTGAACTTTGGGCAACTCGATGCTCAACGCCGCCTGCACTACACCGCGGTTCTGAAAGGCTTCCTGTCGCTGATTTCGCTGCAATTTCCGCAAGGCGCACAGGGCCACCAACTGGATGCATTTGCTCGCCGTCCACTGTGGGAACTGGGTCTGGATTATGACCACGGAACTGGTCACGGTGTCGGCCACAACATGTTGATTCACGAAAACCCACACCGTATGGCGAAAAAAGTGAACCCGTGGCCAATGCTGCCGGGCAACGTACTGACTATCGAACCGGGTTATTACCTCGCTGGCAGCCATGGCATTCGTATTGAAAACCAGGTGGAAGTTGTCGCCTCTGTTCCTGGTTTCTGTAAATTCGCTTCGCTGACACTGATCCCGATTGATTTAAGCGCTGTGGAATTACCATTGTTAAGTGAGCAAGAGATTGCCTGGCTTGATGATTACCACCAGTTGGTGCGGGACACATTGTCACCGCTCGTTTCCAGTACTGCGCGGCCATGGCTGATAGAGGCAACAGCGCCAGTCAGAACGCAGCGCATGTAAATCCCTCAAAGAGCCGTGTTTTTGCGGCTCCTTTCTTCTTTTTGATGATTAAAACAGCAATCAAACACATTTCACCTAATCAGCCTTTGACAACCCAGTAGCCGCTAGTTACTATGCGCCCCGTTAACCGATTCCTCTGTAGTTCAGTCGGTAGAACGGCGGACTGTTAATCCGTATGTCACTGGTTCGAGTCCAGTCAGAGGAGCCATATTAGAGAAGCCCGCTTAGGAAACTAAGCGGGCTTTTTGCTTTTTAGAATTTGCGTTTTATAGCTGACCGGCTTTTCCAGATTCAATACTAATTGGCACCGGCATCCCGGAACGACGGGTCAACGCTGCGCTCGCCATGCCTGCATCTACGCCAGAACCTTGCGTCATATCGCGCAGAGTTGGTGTCATGGGTAGCGGCACTTTCTTGTCAGATTCAAACTCCGCACGGTTACGGGACAGAGGCTCATGCACTTCCAGCCAATGCCTTCCGTCCGGTTCGACAGTTGCTTTCACCGGCTGATCAATCAGCTGCACACGCGCCCCCACCGGCACATTATCAAACAGATACTTAATGTCATCTTTGCGAAGGCGGATGCACCCCTGGCTAACGCGCAGGCCGATACCAAAGTTGGCATTCGTGCCGTGAATAGCGTAAAGCTTGCCGATGTAAATCGCATACAGCCCCATCGGGTTATCCTCACCCGGTGGCACGTACGCTGGCAGAGTTTTCCCTTCTTTCGCGTATTCGCGTCGGGTATTCGGTGTTGGTGTCCAGCCTGGAGCTTCCTGCTTACGCTCAACCCTCGTCACCCAGTTACGCGGGGTTTCTCGCCCAGCCTGTCCAATGCCAATGGGGAAGATCTCAACCGTGTTGCTCTGATCCGGATAGTAGTAAAGCCGCATTTCGGCGACGTTAATCACGACGCCCTGGCGTACGGTATCTGGCAAAATCACTTGTTGCGGAATCGTCAACTGGGTACCGGCTTTTGGCAAAAATGGATCGACCCCTGGATTGGCTTCCAGCATATTGCTTAGCCCCTGCCCATATAACGCGGCGAAGTACTCTAGCGGCTGGGTATTCCCTTCAGGTACGCTAACGGTTAGCGGCGAGCCGACCAAGCGGCTACCCTCAGGTGGAAGCATATAGGTAACGGCCTGGGCGCTACTGGTAACGGCGGCAAGCACAAGGGCAAGCGAGGATAAGCGAATCATAATTTCCCTATTATCGTACATGGTATCGATAGGTTAAATATAACCTTCTATTGAGATTCAGTGAGGATTTCGGTATTTGGAACTGGGGGGAGTTTGGTGCTTTTAAGAGATGAGCCCGACAGGAGCTCATCTCTTGTGTCTGATACGGTTATTAAGTGCCTGAACTATCGAGCAGATCTTTACTTGCCGCTTTTAAATACTGGAACATTGACCAGAAAGTTAGTACCGCAGCGATAAAGAATAAACCGATCCCCGCATACTCAATCCACATATTTGGACGCCAGAGCATACCGATCAACGCCAGCATTTGTGCCATGGTTTTGGACTTACCAATCCAGGAAACAGCAACGCTGCTGCGCTTGCCAATTTCAGCCATCCATTCGCGTAACGCAGAGATAATAATTTCACGGGCAATCATAGTGGCCGCAGGTAGCGTCACCCACCATGAGTGGTAGTGTTCCACCACTAGCACCAGCGCAACGACGACCATGACTTTATCCGCTACCGGATCAAGGAATGCTCCAAAACGCGTGCTTTGATTCCAGCGCCGCGCCAGATAGCCATCAAACCAGTCTGTTATTGCAGCGAACCAGAAGATAAACGCGCATAGGAAAGGTGCCCAACTGAACGGCAGATAAAAAGCCAGCACAAAGAATGGGATAAGGACGATACGAAACAGAGTAAGCAATGTCGGAATATTAAATTGCATAGTGCTGGTTAACTGTCTGTCGTAAGTGGAAATTGTCTCTATGTTGCTACAGAGCCCTTAATGTTTCAACGAGTAGAAGATCTTTTCTGCCAACGCTTGCGAGATGCCTGGCACTTTTGCAATTTCTTCTACGGATGCATTCTTTAATGGTTGCAATCCCCCCATATATTTCAACAACATCTGGCGACGTTTTGGCCCAACCCCTTCGATTGTCTCCAACGCACTGGTATTTTTCACTTTTGCGCGTTTTTTACGATGCCCGGAAATGGCATGGTCGTGCGATTCATCACGGATATGTTGGATAACATGCAAGGCAGGAGAATCTGGCGGCAGTGAGAACCCTTCCCCTTCTGGCTCGAAGAACAACGTCTCAAGTCCAGCTTTGCGGTCCACGCCTTTTGCCACGCCGAGCAACAGCGGATGATTTTTATCCCACTCCACATCAAGTTCTGCAAAGACGGTTTTTGCCTGGCCGAGTTGCCCCTTGCCACCGTCAATCAGGATAACGTCCGGGATTTTACTTTCATCGATAGTTTTACCGTAACGACGACGCAATACCTGGTTCATCGCGGCATAGTCATCGCCAGGTGTAATCCCTTCAATGTTATAGCGTCGATATTCGGCACGTACTGGCCCGTTCGCATCAAAAACGACACAAGAAGCGATAGTCTGCTCACCCATGGTGTGGCTGATGTCGAAGCACTCCATCCTTTTAATCGCTGGCAGCTCCAGCACATTGGCGAGCGCCGCCAGGCGTTGGTGGATAGTCGACTGCTGCGCCAGACGCGTCACCAGTGCGGTAGCCGCATTAGTTCGGGCAAGTTTAAGGTAACGAGCGCGATCGCCTCGTGGCTTGGTCTGCACGTTGATGCGCCGCCCCGCCAGTTCCGTCAGGGAGTCTGAAAGCAGGTTTTTATCCGGCAAATTGAAGTCGAGCAGAATTTCAGAAGGCAAGGTGCGCATCTGGCTGCCCTGCAAATAGAACTGGCCAACAAAAGTTTCAACCACTTCTGACAGTTCCGTGCCATTGGGTACTTTCGGAAAGTAACTGCGGCTGCCCAATACTTTACCCTGGCGGATAAACAGCACGTGTACACACGCCATACCCGAATCAAACGACACGCCGATCACATCCAGATCGTCGCCGGTATTAGAGACAAACTGTTTTTCAGTCACACGGCGGACTGCCTGAATCTGGTCACGAATTCGCGCAGCGGCTTCAAATTCCAGGTTTTTGCTCGCCTCTTCCATTCTGGCGATCAATTGGTTCAAAACCTGATCGTCTTTTCCTGACAGAAACAAGCGCACATATTCCACCTGCCGGGCGTAATCCTCTTCACTGACCAAACCCGCAACACACGGCCCAAGACAGCGCCCAATCTGGTATTGCAAACATGGACGAGAGCGATTGCGATAGACATTGTTTTCGCACTGACGAATCGGGAAGATTTTTTGTAATAACGCCAGCGTTTCGCGTACTGCGTAGCCGTTTGGGAATGGCCCGAAATATTCACCCTTCGCATGTTTCGCCCCACGATGCATAGCAAGCCGCGGGTGAGTATCACCGCTCAGGAAAATGAAAGGATAGGATTTGTCATCACGCAGCAATACGTTATAACGAGGCTGATAAAGCTTGATGTAGTTATGCTCAAGCAGCAGCGCTTCTGTCTCGGTATGGGTTACCGTCACGTCGATATGCTGGATGAGCGCAACCAGAGCTTCCGTTTTACGGCTGGCAAGATTGCTCCTGAAGTAGCTCGACAGGCGTTTTTTCAGGTCTTTGGCTTTACCAACGTAAATAACCGTCTCACTGGCGTCATACATACGATAGACGCCAGGTTGGCTGGTTACTGTCTTGAGAAAAGCTCGTGGGTCAAAGATTTCACTCACTACTGATTAACGTCTCCGCACTAAATAAACCATGACGAATGGCCAGGTGTGTCAGCTCAACATCGCCACTGATATTCAGTTTACTAAACATGCGGTAACGGTAACTATTGACCGTTTTTGGGCTCAGACTAAGCTGCTCAGAGATCTCATTGACCTTCTGGCCTTTGGTGATCATCAGCATAATCTGTAATTCACGCTCAGACAAACTGGCAAACGGTGTGTCCGTTTTTTCCGGTTCAATCTGGCTTAACGCCATCTGTTGGGCGATGTCTGATGCAATGTAACGCTGACCCGCGTTTACTGAGCGAATCGCATTAACAACATCCTGCGGTGCCGCACCTTTACTTAAATAACCCGCAGCACCAGCCTGCATGACTTTCGCAGGTAGCGGATTTTCAGTGTGAATAGTCAGCATAATCACTTTGATATCAGTTGAATATCGCGCGATTTTGCGTGTTGCTTCAAGGCCGCCAATGCCCGGCATGTTCATGTCCATCAGGACAACATCAACCTGATGGCTACGGCACCACTTAACGGCATCCTCACCGCAATTTGCTTCACCTGATATCTTGATCCCTTTGATATCTTCAAGAATGCGTCGTATCCCTGCGCGCACCAGTTCGTGGTCATCAACAAGAAGTACGTTGATCAAAGGGGACTCTCCAGAAAAGGAATTACGCTACTAAAAATTATCACGCTATATTAACGGGTTTTCCGGTAACTTTAAAATGCAAAAACAGATTTTCAGAGTTTCCACTGTTTTTGGAAATTTAATTGTACAGTGGAAACTGTACAAGCAATTTGATTAATTTATGTCTTTAAATAATAAAAATGCTTTTCACATTAAAAAAAACGATAATCCATTAATATTAGACGTATTAAATAATGCTTATAAACCGCAACATTTAACCACAAACAAACATAATCAAAACAATTTAACAGCATTGTACAGATAACAACCCGCACGATTAGCGTTAGCACTAATAAAATGGTTTACGATTGTGCTATACTCCGCCGCCTTACGAAACCGTTACACAATTCAACGGTGTACCAACCGAGACCGAGGAACACAAATGAGCACTCCTGATTTTTCCACCGCAGACAACAGTAGTGAACTGGCTATTGAAGTTACCTGCCTGAAAGCTATGCTGACTCAGATGCTGAAAGCCATGGGCCAAGCCGATGCAGGCAAGGTTATCATTAAAATGGAAAAGCAAATTGCTCAGATGGATGACTCGGCGCACGCAGAAGTCTTTGGTAATACTGTTAAGCAAATTAAACAGGCTTACCGTCAGTAATCGTTAAAGGCGGCTGGATGAGGAATGTTTCTCCAGCCGTTTCATTGAAGAGTCATCGAATTAACTCCCCTTTCAAATTATTCCAATCGCTGCCGCATAACAGGCAATTTGTGTTTTATTTGGCGCGTTAAATTTCTTCTGCATATTTTTCTGATGAAAATTGACGGTATTTTCTGATATCGACAAAATAATAGCTATTTCAGCCGATGTTTTTCCTTCGCCCGTCCACTGCAATATTTCCCGCTCGCGCTTGCTGAGTTTTAATGTCAGCGCATCCATAGACGGATCGTTGAGACGCGTTAATGTCATCAGGCTCAATTCACCCAAATACTGCAGGCGTAACTGAAGCTCATCGCCAGGTAATACTTTCCCTTTGCCCTGAGTACGTGAAACTGAGTAAAAACCAATTGCCCGGTTAGGTGCCATTACACACTGGCTAATGCCGCGGCGCAGGCCGTGATCCCTTGCCGCATCCCAGAACTGTGGGGTATCACTAAAAAGCTCGTCATCCCAGGGAAGATGACCACGCATGAAATTTTCCGGGCGCAGCACTGGATCAATCGCGAAGTAGTTTTCTGCATGGTAGTGGTCGAGCCAGCTCTGCGGATAGGACGATCTTAAAGAGGTTTTAGGACGAGTAAATGGCACCGGGTGACGTATACATAGCGAGTAATAGTCAAACTCCAACAGCTCAGTTTGCTGATGCAGAATTTTTGTTATTTCATCAGCCTGAGTGACAGACTGGAAGATATTAAGCGCATCCAGCCGCCAGCTAAAAAAGTTACGATCATCCATTATATCTGGCGAATCTCCTGACATTGAATTCATTTTCGAATGTAATGCTTAACGCTATCACATTTACCAAAATTATTTATATGATTTAACTGCAACAACAGCTGAATATTGAAAATCATTACTCAATAGTTATTTTTTATTTATAACGCTTATTAATTACAGGGTTAATTGACTATAAATAATGGCCCCGATTGGGGCCATTCAAGCTACTGCGTAAGGAACTTTTCAAGAAATTGCTGGGTACGAGCCTGCTTAGGGTTAGCAAACAACTCACGAGCCGGCCCCTGCTCCACAATGCGTCCCTGGTCCATGAAAATAGCTCGGTCAGCAACATCACGAGCAAAGCTCATTTCATGGGTCACTATCACCATGGTTCGCTTCTCTTCAGCCAACTGGCGGATTGTGCTCAACACTTCCCCAACCAGCTCCGGATCGAGTGCTGAAGTTGGCTCATCAAACAGAATCACTTCCGGGCGCATCGCCAGCGCGCGGGCAATCGCTACGCGCTGTTGCTGGCCACCTGAAAGGCGGCGCGGGTAACTGGTTTCTTTGCCGCTTAAGCCAACTTTCGCCAACAGCTCACGGGCGCGTGCTATTGCCTCTTCCTTCGGCTCACCTTTAACAATCACCGGCCCTTCAATGATATTTTCAATCACCGTGCGGTGCGGGAAAAGGTTGAAACTCTGGAATACAAAACCAACATGCTGGCGCAGTTCGCGCACTTTATTCTTTTGCTTATTCAGCGAAAGCGCTGCATCAATGGAGATATCACCAACCCTGATGGTTCCCGACTCCGGCTGTTCCAGCAAGTTAATGCAACGTAATAACGTAGTTTTACCTGAGCCGCTTGGCCCAATAATGGCGACCACTTCACCCGCTTTTACTTCCAGATCGATGCCATGCAGCACGGTCTGCCCGTGGAATTTCTTGACCAGTTGTTTTACGTCGATGGCACTCATTTTGGATCCCTGTCCTGGCGATTGAGTTGATTTTCAAAGTAGTTCTGCAACGAAGAGAGCACCGTTGCCATCACCCAGTAAATCAAGGAAGCCGCGAGATACATGGTAAACACCTCAAGCGTGCGCGAAGTAATAAGCTGAGCCTGGCGAAACAACTCGGGAACCTGAATTGTGGCTGCAAGCGAGGTGTCTTTTACCAGACTGATAAAGCTATTACTCAGTGGTGGTAATGCCACACGAGCAGCCTGCGGTAAAATCGCCCGGCGCAAAGTTTGCCACGGCGTCATACCGATACTTGCCGCCGCTTCCCACTGCCCTTTCTCAATTGATGAAATGGCAGCACGCAGAGTTTCTGATGCATATGCCGCCATATTCAACGACAAACCAATCATTGCGGCCGGAATAGGATCAAGCTCGATACCAAACTGCGGCAGGCCGTAATAGATCATAAACAGCTGCGCGATTAACGGCGTACCACGAAAAATCGATACATAGAAACGTGAAAGTAGTGAAAACGGCCAGAATCGAGACAAGCGCATCAGCGCCAGTAAAAAACCGAGAATCAACCCAAAGAACATACCGCCGATGCTGAGTTGCAGCGTGAACACCGCACCTTTGAGCAGGAATGGCGCTGAGTCCAGCACCAGTTGAATACTTTCTTGCATAGTAACCCTGTTTTTTTATTATGACTTAGACATGGGGATGGTAAGCAAACAACGCGGGCGCCCCACCAGTATGAATAAAGATAATCGGGCCTTCGTCTTTAAAACGCTTCTGCGCAACGCCGTCTATCAACCCTGCCATCGCTTTGCCAGTGTAAACCGGATCGAGCAGTATCCCTTCCAGACGGGCGAGAATTTTAATCGCCTCAAGCCCTTCTTCGTTCGGCGTGCCGTAGCCCGGAGCGAAGTAGTCATCCCAAAGTTTTATCGGATTGTTTGCGCTGACACTAAGCGACTGCGCCACAGCCTGCTGTAATGCTTCCACTTTCGGTAATTGCTGAGCAATGGTGCGCGACACGGTAACGCCAATTAAATCAACATCCGGCATCACTTGCTCAAGCCCGACGGCAAGCCCCGCATGCGTTCCCGCGCTTCCGGACGCAACAACAACAGACGATACGCTCACCGCACCTTCGCACTGCTGGGCGATTTCCAGCGCGCTTTCCACATAACCCAACGCACCCAGTGCATTCGACCCACCCACCGGAATCACGTACGGGCGAAAACCCTGTGCTTCAAGACGAACGGCTATTTCTTCGAGTTGTTGGTCCGGCGAATGCAACGCATCACACATCTCAATTTCGACATCAAACAGGTCGAGCATCAAGCGGTTGCCATTGGTGAGATAATTTTCTGCCTGTGTACCGATCGGGTTTTCCAGCAAAGCGACACATTTCAGGCCGAGTTTTGCGGCAACCGCTGCGGTTTGGCGAACGTGATTCGACTGAATTGCCCCTGCGGTGACCAGTACATCAGCCCCTTCACGTAAGGCGTCAGCCGCCAGAAACTCAAGTTTACGCAGCTTATTCCCGCCCATCGCCATAGGGGTTGTGTCGTCACGCTTGATGTAGATTTCGCGGCCGAGATAGTCAGAAAAACGCGGCAAATATTCGAGTGGCGTCGGGGCGCCAATAAATTCCAGACGCGGGAAACGCGTCAGATTGTGCAGTGACATGAGCAACTCCATACACTTATTAAAAATTCACATCTCTTCATTATGCACGAGCCTGGCCGAATGCCCGCAAATGCAAATAAAAAAAGGTGCTGAAATCAGCACCTTTTTTCAGGCTTTCGTAAACTACTTAGTCACGTCAGCGCCAAACCACTTCTCGGAAAGCTTCGCTAAAGAACCATCTTTCTGCATTTCAGCGATACCTTTATTAATAGCATCAACCAGGTCTTCGTTGCCTTTACGAACGGCAACACCCGCTTCCTGACGAGAGAATGGAGCGCCAGCTACTGCCAGGGTATCTTTGGTTTTCTTCACCAGATCCAGTGCCGCCAGGCGGTCAACCAGAATGGCATCGATACGACCTACGCGCAGATCCTGATATTTGGTTGGGTCATCATCATAAGTGCGGATATCAACGCCCTGCACATTGGCACGCAACCACTCTTCGTAGTTTGTCCCAAGGCCAACACCCACTTTCTTACCTTTCAGCGACTCAGGCCCGGTAATGCTGCCTTCATTGCCTTTTTTCACCAGCGCCTGAATACCAGAAACGGTGTATGGCGTGGAGAAATCATATTTTTGCTTACGCACATCGGAAATTGTGACCTGATTAATCACCACATCGATACGTTTGGAGTCCAGTGACGCCAGCATGCCGTCCCATTTAGTCGGCTTAAGCGCGGCTTTCACGCCCAGGTGCTGTGCCAGTTGTTCCGCAAATTCCACTTCAAAACCGGTCAGTTTGCCATCATCACCCTGGAAGCTAAACGGAGGGTAAGTCCCTTCCAGCCCAACCAGCAACGTGCCGCGTTCTTTAACTTTATTGAGTAAGTTTTCCGCCGCAAACGTCTGCACACTCGCGCCAGCTACCATTGCCACAGCCAGCACGCCCATCAGCGCCTGACGCCCCACCATTGCTAATTTCATAGATACCCCGAATGTCGATAATTTGATGTAGTGTAACGACTTAATATAATCAATCAAAACCACTACGCTACAAGTTATGCCATTTTAATATATACCCTTATCTTTCAAGTTGCAGGTGCGTTGGCTGCTCTCTTTCACCCGAATCACTTACTACAGTAAGCTCATCGGGATTCACTCGCTTGCCGCCTTCCTGCAACATGAAATCTTTTGGGTAATGATCAGAAGTTGATTTTTTTTCCTGGAAATGGGCATGGGTATTTTGGTTCACGGTCTGGAACTGCCCGTACTTGCGCAGTGCAATACGGTAATTGTTGGTGCTGGTTGGCGGTAACCATTCTTCGAGGGAATCGTCGAAGAAGGCCTTAGTTGATGTGGGAAAAGGGATATTTTGTACGGCAAAATGATTCCCCAGACGACGCAGGCGCACCACATATTCGCGGATAGTGCCGTGGCTCATCTCGGTTTGCTCGAACAGGTATTCTTTAAAGCCAATGATATCGAAATAGTGTTGCTGCTCTTTGCAGTACAAATCACCGCAAAAACGGCACAGTGCCGCCCAGGACTGGCGTTCAGCCTGCCAGCCATTTTCATCTATTAAGGTATCAAGTTGGGCGATGGCGGTTTTGCTGACAATTTCACCCCCACGCGTAAGCGTGATTCTATCGAGCAATTTTGCGCACTGCGCACAATGAGTTTGTGTGTGTTTAAAGTCTTTCAAATAACGGCTTAATGGCCGTTTTTTTAATTGCTGCACCGTCATTATGTAATCCCGATTATCTCGCCAAATACCCAAATAATTCGAGTCGCAGCGCTACGGCAAGAGAACAAGTCCCAATGAGCTTACATCAGTAAGTGATTCGGGCGCGTGAACGCTGCCAACAAAGATGCGACTTGAAGTATGACGGGCATTTACAACTTACCGAGCTTAGTGCGTAAACGTTTAATCGCCTGGCTGTGCAACTGACTGACGCGCGACTCCCCTACTTCCAGCACCGCGCCAATCTCTTTCAGATTCAGCTCTTCCTGGTAGTAAAGTGTCAACACCATCTTTTCGCGATCGGGTAACGCATCAATTGCGCCCATCACACGTTCACGCAAATTCCCTTCCAACAGTTGCTGAAGCGGGTTTGCCTGCTGATGCTCTTCAGTAATCAGTTCGATACTATCGCCATGCTCTTCACGCCACTCGTCATAAGAGAAGAGTTGGCTGTTATTGGTGTCGAGCAACATCTGACGGTATTCGTTGAGCGGGATATCCAACCGGTCTGCCACTTCTGTTTCGGTAGCATTACGGCCCAGCTCTTGCTCCAGTTGACCAATTGCCTGCGCAACGCCGCGGGCGTTACGCCTGACGCTGCGTGGCACCCAGTCACGGCTGCGCAACTCATCAAGCATCGCCCCACGGATGCGCTGCACCGCGTAGGTAGTAAATGCCGTTCCTTGCAGGGCATCATAACGGTCCACTGCGTTTAACAACCCGATGCCGCCCGCCTGTAGCAGGTCGTCAAGCTCCACACTCGCGGGCAGGCGTACCTGCAGGCGCAATGCTTCGTGACGCACCAGCGGTACATAACGCTGCCACAGCGAGTGTTTATCCATCACACCTTCAGCGGTATACAGTGAATTCACGATAAACAGCCCTGCGTTAGTTGAGTTATCGGCATGATTATCCGTTTCTGGAGGGTTTTTAATCGCAAGAATAGTGGGTGAAATAAGGGGTTATTTGGGGGTTATGGGTAACAAGCATAAAGAAAAAACCCCGCAAGCGCGGGGTTTGGTCAGGAATGTGCGTTTTTTTATGAAACTTAACGCAGCAGAGACAGAACGCCCTGCGGAACCTGGTTTGCCTGAGAAAGAACAGAAGTACCAGCCTGCTGCAGGATCTGCGCGCGGGACATGTTAGAAACTTCGGTCGCGTAGTCAGCATCTTCAATACGGCTACGAGCAGAGGTCAAGTTATTTACTGTATTGCCCAAGTTAGTAACTGCAGATTCGAAACGGTTTTGAATTGCACCCAAAGAACTACGGAATTGGTCCACTTCAGATAATGCAGCATCAATCTTTTTAAGTGGATCCGTTGTACCTAAAGTAACAGCAGTTGTTGTAGCAGAAGCTACCTTTGTTGTTTCATCAATGCTTGCTTTTGCAAAACTACTGACCCCATTAGCATCGACAGACTGAACAGCATAACTTGCATTACCTTTATCATCTTTGTAACTAACCAAGGTTTTTCCTGCAGCTTCAAGCGCTGTGGTGTCAACTTTCAGATCTTTGCCTACTTCAGTAACATCTTTAAGATTCGCAGCATTTACAGTAGCTGGAGGAAGATTACTATCGATAGTAACTGTACCGGCTTTATTATCTACTGCAGCAGCGTAAAATGTTGTACCGTCTTCAGTCGCATAATAGTTCCCTGATGCGTCTTGTTTCAGCTCAGCGGTAGCTGTAAACGTAACCCCACCAGTTGTTTTGCTATCTTTAAAATCCGCTGGAGCTGCCAAAGCATGACGCACATTAATTGTGTCGCCATTGCCTACAGATTTGCCCATTTTTGTGATATTCAAATCTGCAAGGCCAAGTGTTGTACTATCAATTTTTTTAAGATCGATAGTTATAGTTTCATTATCCTTAGCACCGACCTGAATTGTCAGTTGTCCATCCTGATTGAGTACTTTTTTACCGTTGAAATCAGTTTGTTGTGATACGCGATTGATTTCTTCAAGACGTTGGTTAATTTCGTCTTGGATTGAAGAAAGGTCAGTATCTGAGTTAGAACCATTTGCAGCCTGTACCGAAAGCTCACGCACGCGCTGCAGGTTGTTATTGATTTCGTTTAATGCACCCTCGGTTGTTTGTGCAACGGAAATACCGTCGTTAGCATTACGAGAAGCTTGCGTTAACCCCTTAATATTTGCTGTAAAGCGATTGGCAATTGCCTGACCTGCTGCATCATCTTTGGCGCTGTTGATACGCAGACCGGAGGACAGACGCTCAATAGCAGTACCCAGAGCGGACTGAGATTTGTTCAGATTGTTTTGGGTCAACAGCGACAGGCTGTTAGTGTTGATAACTTGTGCCATGATTTTATCCTTATCAATTCACATTTTGTGGTTGGGCTGTTGCCCACGGTTTCTCACCGTCTACCCATGTATCGGCACACTATTTTCGAACTTTAGGAATATTTCACTTTTTCACTAGTCGCAGAAATAACCCGCAACGCCTTCATTATTCCCGCCATTAAGTTTGCACAAATATCATTAAACTTTGTGCTCTTGTTGCCGATACCACTGTGAATAATTGTTAGTAATGAAAAGGGAATAATAATGGCTAGCGTTTCTTCATTAGGGGTCGGTTCCAATCTGCCACTGGACTCACTGTTAACCAACCTGAGCACAGCAGAGAAAGGCCGCCTGACGCCGATCACTGCGCAGCAATCCAGCTATAGTGCAAAACTCACCGCGTACGGTTCGCTTAAAAGTGCAATTGAAAAATTCCAGACCGCAAACACTGCACTAAATGATGCCACTCTCTTTAAAAGTAGCATTGCCACGAGCAGCACTGCAGATTTAGGTGTAACTACAACAGCTGGAGCCGCTGCTGGGAAATACACCATCAGTGTGACACAGCTCGCACAAGCTCAATCGCAAGCAACGAGCGGCCTTACTAGTGCTACAGATAAACAAAGCAGTACTTCGTCATCTGATCGTAAGTTGGTAATCAACCAACCTGGCCGTGAGAAACCACTAGAAATTAAACTTAGCGATGATCAAACTTCACTGAATGGTATTCGCGATGCTATTAATGTTGCCGACAGCGGTGTATCTGCAAGTGTAATCAAGAATAAAGATGGTGAATTCCAGTTAGTTATATCTTCTGCCGAAACGGGGGAAGATAACAAAATGGCAATTACCGTCACAGGTGACCAAGCTCTGAGCGATAAACTCATCACTGGAGATAAAGGTCTAAAAGAAACAATACCTGCAAAGAATGCTGAGCTTACTATCAACAATATTCAGGTTATTAGCAGCAGCAATACAATTAAAGATACACCAGAAGGTGTGACCTTAACTCTGAATAAAGAAGTCACTAACGCAACAGTTTCGGTAACCAAAAGCAACGATAAAGCGACGACTGCGATTAAAGCATGGGTTGATGCTTATAACTCAATGCTGGATAACTTTAGCTCCCTAACTAAATACAGTGCAGTGGAAGCAGGCGCCGACCAAAACTCAGGAAATGGCGTTTTACTGGGCGATAGCGTAGTACGCACTATTCAGACAGGCATTCGTTCCCAGTTTACCGCGGGTGATACGGGTTCAAACTTTAGCACCCTAGCGCAGATCGGTATTGCACAAGACCCAACCACCGGCAAACTAAAAATTGATGATGATAAACTGGGTGCTGCATTGACCAAAAATTCCGTTGATACTCAAAAATTACTAGTCGGTGACAGCAAAAATACAGGCATAACCACAACAACTGTTAATTTGCTGAAAAGCTATCTAGCAAGTGACGGTATTATTGAGAATGCTACTAGCAGTATTAACACCACATTGAAAGGTCTGACTAAGCAATATCTGGCGGTCAGTACCAGCATTGATGAAACCATTGCCCGATATAAAGCTCAGTTTACGCAACTCGATACAATGATGAGCAAGCTGAACAACACCAGTTCATATCTGACTCAACAATTCTCATCCAGCAGTTCCTGATAACAAGGGGTAATTATGTACAGCGCGCGGGGTACACAAGCATATGCTCAGATAGGTGTGGAAAGCGCCGTCATGAGCGCGAGTCCTCATCAATTGATTGTTTTGCTTTTCGATGGAGCATTAAGCGCCCTGGTTAGAGCTCGCTTGTTTATGCAGCAAGGAGAGGTGGCAGCGAAGGGTGAAGCACTGAGCAAAGCTATCAATATTATTGATAACGGTCTGAAGGCAGGACTCAATCATGAACAAGGTGGCGAATTAGTAGACAGTTTATCTTCTCTATACGACTATTTGGTTCGCCGTCTATTGCAAGCAAATTTACATAATGATGTTAGTGCAATAGAGGAGGTCGAAAGGCTATTAACCAATATTGCGGATGCCTGGAAGCAAATCTCACCTCTGAATGCTGCGCGGGAGCCTGCCTAATGTCGCCGTATGTAGAACTGATCAGCCGCTGGCAGAACGTTGTGCTGTTAAGCCAGTCGTTGCTGGAACTGGCACAGCGCGGCGAGTGGGATTTATTGCTGGAGCAGGAAGTCGCTTACCTGCAAGGCATTGAGACGCTTAACGCCAACCCTATTCCACCAGGGACGGCGAAAAGCGTGCAGGATATGTTGCAGCAAAAACTAGAACAAATTCTGGAAAATGAGCAGGCGCTAAAAAACTTATTACAGCAGCGCCTGGACGAACTGAGTTCGTTAATCGGCCAGTCATCACGCCAGCAAACCCTGAACCACACGTATGGAAGGTTATCAGGTCAGTTACTGGTACCTGATGCACCACAATAATTTTGCCTCACACTGCAAAGCATTCAGTAACTAATCCGCTAGTCATCCTAAAATCTTCCATACTCCAGTGGTCAGCTAAATGACTCCTGGAGCGTGGACTCGATGAAAAACCCAACCTTATTGCAATTTTTCCATTGGTATTACCCCGGTGGGGGTCAATTGTGGGCAGAAGTCGCCGAACGCGCGGCAACTCTCAATGATATCGGCGTCAATATGGTCTGGCTGCCACCGGCTTATAAAGGCAGTTCCGGTGGCTATTCCGTGGGATATGACTGTTACGATCTTTTTGATCTCGGTGAATTCGACCAAAAAGGATCGGTGGCGACCAAATACGGCGATAAAGCGCAATTGCTGGCAGCAATAAAAGCCCTAAAAGAAAACGATATCGCAGTGCTGCTTGATGTGGTGGTTAACCATAAAATGGGCGCTGATGAGAAAGAGCGCATTCAGGTCAATCGCGTCAACGAAGAAAACCGCAATGAAATAGACGACGAAGTTATCGAATGCGAAGCCTGGACGCGTTACACCTTCCCTGCCCGCGCCGGTCAATATTCGAAGTTTATCTGGGATTACAAATGCTTTAGTGGCGTTGACCACATCGAAAACCCGAACGAAGACGGTATTTTCAAGATAATCAACGATTACACCGGTGAAGGCTGGAACGACCAGGTTGATGATGAACTCGGCAATTTTGACTATTTAATGGGCGAGAATATCGATTTTCGCAATCACGCCGTCACAGAAGAGTTGAAGTACTGGGCGCGCTGGGTCATGGAAGAAACCGGCTGTAACGGCTTCCGCCTCGATGCGGTCAAACACATTCCGGCGTGGTTCTACAAAGAGTGGATTGAACATGTTCAGGAAGTGGCTGAACAACCGCTGTTTATTGTTGCGGAATACTGGTCACATGAAGTCGATAAACTTCAGGAATATATCGCGCAGGTTGATGGCAAAACGATGCTGTTTGATGCGCCACTGCAGATGAAATTCCACCAGGCATCAAAGCAAGGTCGTGATTACGACATGAGCCAGATTTTCACCGGCACGCTGGTTGAAGCCGACCCTTTCCACGCCGTGACTCTCGTTGCCAATCATGACACGCAACCCCTGCAATCACTTGAAGCACCTGTTGAGCCATGGTTCAAACCCTTAGCTTATGCGCTGATTTTGCTGCGCGAAAACGGTGTGCCAAGCGTGTTTTATCCCGATTTATTTGGCGCAAGTTACGACGATGAGGGTGGCGATGGCGAAACTTACCACATCGACATGCCGGTTATCGAACAGCTGGACGACCTGATCCATGCACGGGAACTTTATGCTCACGGCGTGCAGACGCTCTATTTTGATCACCCTAATTGCATCGCTTTTAGCCGCAGTGGCACCGATGAAAATCCAGGTTGCGTGGTGGTGCTATCAAATGGTGATGAAGGCGAGAAAACCATTACGCTTGGCGATAATTATGGCAGCAAAAACTGGCGGGATTATCTGGGCAACCGTGAAGAAACCGTCACCACCGATGAAAACGGCAGCGCGACATTTTCCTGCAACGGCGGTAGCGTCAGCGTGTGGGTAATGGAAGAGGTGTTATAGATTGGCTGAAACTTCCCTCTCCCTTTAAAGGAGAGGGAATCATCACTTACGGTAATTTGCTATCCAGCGGGTTCTTCTGCAAATAATCAGCACATTCTTGCGTCGGACGATCAACACGTTTCAGCGTCATACCTGCATATTCCAGCGTATCGCCTTCACGCTCAACGCTATAAACATCGCGTTTGTTGGTCACGTTATACCAGTCATCTGAACGCACGGTCAGTTTACCCGGCAGAGCAAGCACGCGCTGCCACTGGCGGCAATCGAGCGTATCCCCTTGCGGCGTGACCACAAGAGTCGCGATCGCTTCCGGGCTCACCATCTCACTTTGTGGGCCTTGTGACTGCCAGTAACCAGCAAGTCCTGCAGGCGCTGGGGTTTTAACCACTTCGAGGTAATTATCAACCTGCACACAGCCGCTCAACGCCAGCAACACTGTCAATAATGCAATCTTCTTCATCATCTATCCCGACTGCGGAGAAAAAATAATTTTCGCATTAAAGCACTTAGCCCGCCAGTGTTTCAGTAGCTTGCAACCAATCGCGGGAAATTAAGACGGGCCGTTCAAGCCCTGGCATAGCAAATCTTTTACCAGACTCAATGGCGAGTTGCAGATTATGAATTAAGATTATTCTTATAAATCTTAAAAGGAATATCGCCATGCGTGATTTCTTTTCCACATTAAAATATGACTTAAAAATCAATACAGCCAAATCTAAGCTCATTATTTTAATTTTCAGAATGGCCACTATTCATGCCAAAACAAAGGTGCTTTACCCGATTTCGCTAATGTTTGTGATACTCAACCGAGTTATTAATGAAGGCCTGTTTGGGGTAGAGCTGTCTTACCATTTAAAAATTGGCAAGGGCTTTAAGATTTGGCACGGTAACTCAATGATTATCAACAGAAGCTGTGTGATTGGAGAAGGTTTTACCATCAGGCAATTCTGCACCCTTGGCAGCAATAAAAATGGTGTCGACATCAAATTTAAAGTGGGAAACAACGTCAATATGGGCGCCCATTCCTGCATCATTGGCGACGATATAGAAATTGGCGACAACGTGACAATTGGCGTAGGCACGCTGGTTTTAAAAAGCGTTCCGTCTAATAGCACAGTCATTTCCAGCAATAAAATGGTTATTATCGAAAAGCCCGAAACGTTAACGATTTAATTAACTAGCGCAAAACCCAGCATCGGAAAACATGTTTTAAGCCGCTCATATTTCGCAACTTTGGGCAGGCTAAATAGAAAAAGGCCGACGATTGTCAGCCTTTAGAATCATTTTAAAAATCTTGCTTACTTCTGAACTTCTATACATTTTCCAGCAGATGGGGCCTGGACAGTACCGTAACTTCCATCAGGAATTCCCTTCATCACCTCTTTTAAGGTGAGCTCGCACACGTCCATGCTAGGCATGGGGGTCACGTTCCATGAAACATTACTCGTATAACCTGACGCCAGAAGCATAAAATAATAAACAGTTGCCACAATACCCCCCTATAAACTGTCGCGGATTATGTAAATGGAACCAGGAAGCAGCAAGCCATTTATTACATTTGAGTAACTTTTAGGAATTAATGACAAAAAAATAATGATTATCGTGGGTTAGTAAAGATGATAATTAACAAGTCCACAGATTTTTTCACAACAACACTTCTACGTAGGCGCATATGTATTGACCTACGCTGTCTTATTTTAGTGATAAAAATGTACGTCTATATTTTTATATATCTCATAGATCAAGCAACTAAACCTGCATGTTCATCACTTCCTGGTAGGCCGACACCATCTTGTTACGCACCTGAATTCCCATCTGTAACGAAACTGACGATTTTTGTAGATCGACCATCACATCATTTAGCGCAACACCGGGAGTTCCCAGGGCAAATTTTTCAGCCTGGGTACGCGCAGCGGTTTGTGTTTCGCTGATGCGACCAAGTGCTGCCTGCAACTCACCGGAAAAACTCACTTTAGGCTCGTTATTCTGAACCGGATTTCCCGCCGATAGCGCGGTTGCCTGCAACTGCTGAAGAACGCCTTCAATACCCTGAATTGCCATTTCCCTGCCCCAATGATTTTTATCGCGGCAAGATTAACACCTTGTCAATAGGACAAAGGCGGTAATTAGCGTCAATAAATAGAGCTAATTCAGCCATCGAAACTTTTGAGAAAGAAAATAATGACGGTGCCATCTATGTGGAACTTTTGTTGTGGGAGCTCGTTTTGTTCACTCTTTATAGTAAAAATGATGTCTATGTTCAGTTGCGAGGTGCTCAATGACCGCAGCGGACCAGGCACAAACGTCACAAAACAAATCCCAGGAGTGGCTGACCCGCGTTCGCGCGAATCCTAAAATCCCACTGATGGTCGCAGGTGCGGCGGCGATCGCCGTTATTATCGCGCTGGTACTGTGGGCCAAAACACCTGATTACAAGGTGCTTTACAGCAATCTGGCGGATCAGGACGGCGGCGCCATCGTCACGCAACTGACCCAAATGAATGTGCCTTACCGCTTCTCCGATAACGGTAGTGCCATTGAAGTTCCAGCTGATAAAGTCTACGACCTGCGTCTGCGCCTCGCCCAACAAGGGTTGCCGAAAGGTGGCGCAGTTGGCTTTGAGCTGCTGGACCAGGAAAAATTCGGTATTAGCCAATTTAGCGAGCAAGTGAACTACCAGCGTGCGCTGGAAGGTGAACTGGCACGAACAATAGAAACACTCGGCCCGGTAAAAAATGCGCGTGTGCATCTTGCCATGCCAAAACCCTCTCTCTTTGTCCGCGAGCAAAAGTCCCCTTCTGCTTCCGTAACGCTCAGCCTCGAACCTGGCCGCGCCTTGGATGAAGGGCAAATCAGCGCCGTTGTCCACATGGTTTCCAGCGCGGTTGCAGGGCTGCCACCAGGTAATGTAACGCTTGTTGACCAGGGCGGGCATCTGCTCACGCAGTCCAATACCGCAGGCCGCGACTTAAACGATGCTCAACTGAAATATGCGATGGATGTTGAAAGCCGCTTCCAGCGCCGTATCGAATCAATCCTCGCACCTATCGTGGGTAGCGGGAATGTCCATGCTCAGGTCACCGCCCAGATAGATTTCGCCAATAAAGAAAAAACTGAAGAGCAATATCGCCCGAACAGCGATCCTTCTCAGGCTGCCGTGCGTTCACGCCAGCTAAACCAAAGTGAGCAGGTTAATGGCCGTAACCCAGGTGGTGTTCCGGGTGCTCTATCAAACCAACCAGCTCCGCCGAACAATGCCCCTATTGCCAATGCGCCACAAAACAATGCGGCAAATGCACCTCAACAAAATCAATCGACGTCGATGGGTGGCTCTACCCCAACCGGCTCAAGCAATACGCAGCGCGACGAAACGACCAACTACGAAGTTGACCGCACTATTTTGCATACCAAGCTGAACGTCGGTGATATTCAACGCCTGTCTGTGGCTGTCGTCGTGAATTACCGCCAGCTAACCGATGGCAAGCCTTTGCCGTTGACCACTGAGCAAATGAAGCAAATTGAGAACCTGACGCGTGAAGCGATGGGCTATTCAGACACACGTGGCGACACGCTCAACGTAGTGAACTCACCATTTAGCGCGACAGAAGAAACCAGCCTTGAGCTGCCGTTCTGGAAGCAACAAGCCTTCTTCGAAATGCTGATGTCCGCAGGCCGTTGGTTGGTAGTGCTGATTGTTGCCTGGCTGCTGTGGCGCAAACTGGTGCGCCCACTTATTCAACGCAAGGTTGAGGTGCAACAAACGCAGGTGGAAGCACAGCGCCAGCGTGCGGAAGAGGAAGATGCAGTTTCTGTTCGTCTGACGAAAGACGAGCAGCAACAACAACGCAAAGTGAATCAAAAACTGAGCGCTGAAGTGATGAGCCAGCGTATTCGCGAGATGTCCGATAATGATCCGCGCGTCGTTGCGCTGGTTATACGCCAATGGATGAGTAACGAACTATGAGTATTAGCGGAACAGAGAAAAGCGCAATTCTGTTGATGACCATTGGCGAAGACCGAGCGGCAGAGGTGTTCAAACACCTTAGCCCGCGTGAAGTCCAGCATCTTAGTGCGGCCATGGCCAGCATTCGCCAGATTTCCAATAAACAGCTGACCGAAGTGCTAGCTGAGTTCGAGCAAGAAGCCGAGCAATACGCTGCGCTGTCGATTAACGCCAACGACTACCTGCGCTCTGTGCTGATCAAAGCGTTAGGTGAAGAGCGTGCTTCCAGCTTGCTGGAAGATATTCTGGAAACCCGCGAAACCACCTCGGGTATGGAAACGCTCAACTTTATGGAACCACAGAGTGCCGCCGATCTTATCCGCGACGAGCACCCGCAGATCATCGCCACGATTTTGGTTCACCTCAAACGCGCTCAGGCTGCCGATATTCTGGCGTTATTCGACGAACGTCTACGCCACGATGTGATGCTGCGTATCGCCACCTTCGGCGGCGTGCAGCCTGCAGCGCTGGCGGAACTGACCGAAGTGCTCAACAACCTGCTCGATGGTCAGAACCTCAAACGCAGCAAAATGGGCGGCGTAAGAACGGCTGCAGAAATTATCAACCTGATGAAAACTCAGCAGGAAGAAGCGGTTATCTCTGCTGTTCGCGACTTCGACGGCGAACTGGCACAGAAAATTATCGACGAAATGTTCCTGTTCGAAAACCTGGTCGAAGTGGACGATCGCAGTATCCAGCGCCTGTTGCAGGAAGTGGAATCCGAATCGCTGCTGGTCGCACTCAAAGGTGCCGAGCAACCGCTGCGCGAGAAATTCCTGCGCAACATGTCGCAGCGTGCAGCAGATATTTTGCGCGATGACCTTGCAAACCGTGGCCCGGTACGTCTCTCGCAGGTGGAAAACGAACAGAAAGCCATTCTGCTTATTGTTCGTCGCCTGGCAGAAACCGGCGAGATGGTGATTGGCACCAGCGAGGATACGTATGTCTAACGGGCTTGCGTGGAAAATCTGGACACCAGACGACCTGGCTCCGCCTTCACAGGCCTTCGAGCCGATGTTCCAGTCGGAATCGGATGGCGATGAGCCCGAACAGGCTCAGGAAAGTGTGCCTGATTTACAGCAACAACTTGCTCAAATGCAGATGCAGGCTCATGAACAAGGCCATCAACTGGGCTATGCCGAAGGGCAAAAAACTGGCGTGGAAGAAGGCCGCAAAACGGGTTTTCAGCAAGGGCTGGAACAAGGTCTTGCTGAGGCTAAGCAGCAACAAGCGCCGGTACATGCGCGAATGCAGCAACTGGTCAGCGAGTTCCAGTACACGCTTGACGCGCTCGACAGCGTTATCGCTTCACGTTTGATGCAGATGGCACTGGAAGCGGCTCGCCAGGTTATCGGCGAAACCAAAGGCATTGATAACACTGCGCTGATTAAGCAGATTCAGTCGCTATTACAGCAAGAACCACTGTTTAGCGGCAAACCACAGCTGCGCGTACATCCTGACGATTTAAGCCGCGTGGAAGAGATGCTGGGTGCCACGCTCAGCCTGCATGGCTGGCGTTTGCGTGGCGACCCGAGTCTGCATCAGGGCGGCTGCAAAGTCTCCGCTGATGAAGGCGATCTCGACGCAAGCGTTGCAACGCGCTGGCAAGAACTCTGCCGCCTTGCAGCCCCTGGAGTGTTGTGATGACTGCGCGTCTGACTCGCTGGCTCAATTCGCTCGATACTTTTGAGGCGAAAATGTCTCAACTGCCGACCGTGCGTCGTTATGGTCGTCTGACTCGTGCAACCGGTCTGGTACTGGAAGCCACAGGTCTGCAATTACCGCTTGGTGCGACCTGCATCATCGAGCAGCACTCGCGAGATATCGAGTGTGAGGTCGTCGGTTTTAACGGTCAAAGACTGTTTCTGATGCCGCTTGAAGAAGTCGAAGGCATTCTGCCCGGTGCCCGTGTTTATGCCCGCGCCACCAGCGAAGGTGGCCTGCATAGTGGTAAACAACTGCCCCTCGGCCCGGCGCTTCTGGGCCGTGTACTGGATGGTAGTGGTCGCCCACTCGACAGCCTTCCGGCACCGGAAACCACCACGCTTGGTGCATTGGGTGCCGCCCCATTCAACCCCTTACAACGTACCCCTATCGAACACGTGTTGGATGTTGGTGTGCGTCCTATCAACGCGCTGCTAACCGTGGGTCGCGGCCAGCGTATGGGCCTGTTTGCCGGTTCTGGTGTGGGGAAAAGTGTGCTGTTGGGCATGATGGCGCGTTATACCCAGGCCGATGTAATCGTCGTGGGGTTAATCGGCGAACGTGGGCGTGAAGTAAAAGACTTTATTGAAAACATTCTTGGCCCTGAAGGGCGTGCCCGCTCGGTGGTCATTGCTGCTCCTGCGGATGTTTCGCCGCTGCTACGTATGCAGGGTGCCGCTTACGCCACACGCATCGCCGAAGATTTCCGCGACCGCGGCCAGCATGTGTTGCTGATTATGGACTCCCTCACCCGTTATGCGATGGCGCAACGTGAAATAGCGCTGGCGATTGGCGAGCCGCCTGCAACCAAAGGTTATCCACCTTCGGTGTTCGCCAAGCTGCCTGCGCTGGTTGAACGCGCCGGTAACGGCATTTCTGGCGGTGGTTCGATTACCGCGTTTTATACCGTTTTGACCGAGGGCGACGATCAACAAGATCCGATTGCCGATTCGGCGCGAGCCATTCTTGATGGTCACATTGTGTTATCGCGCCGTCTGGCGGAGGGCGGTCACTACCCGGCAATCGATATTGAAGCGTCTATCAGCCGTGCCATGACTTCGTTAATTACCGATCAGCACTACGCACGCGTACGCCATTTCAAACAGCTGTTATCCAGTTTCCAGCGCAACCGCGATTTGGTGAGCGTAGGTGCGTATGCCAAAGGCAGCGATCCGCAGCTCGATAAAGCAATTTTGCTGTGGCCGCAACTGGAAGCCTTTTTGCAGCAAGGGATTTTTGAACGCAGCGGCTGGGAAGAAGCCTGCCAGTCACTGGAGATTATTTTTCCAACGGTTTGATAACCCATCGTAGGTCGGATAAGCGTCAGCGTCATCCGGCATAAGCTTGACGAGAGGTAACAATGAACCAAAGCACAGCACTGGATACCCTGCACGACCTGGCAGAAAAAGAGGTCGAGGACGCAGCAGTACGCTTAGGGGAAATGCGCCGCGGCTGCCAGGCGGCAGAAGAACAGCTCAACATGCTGATTAACTATCAATTTGAATATAGCTCCAGCCTCAACGACAGCATGAGTCAGGGCATTGCCAGTAACCGTTGGCAGAATTATCAGCAATTTATACAGACGCTTGAGAAAGCTATCGATCAGCATCGCCAACAGTTGATGCAGTGGAACGGAAAGGTCACTCAGGCGCTGAATGTATGGCAAGAGAAGCAGAAGAGATTGCAGGCCTGGAGCACGTTACAGCAGCGCAAAGCAGCACAAGTCCTGTTGGCTGAGAACAAGCTTGATCAAAAACTGATGGATGAATACGCCCAGCGGGCAACACTGAGGAAAGCAGAATGATTATGCAGCCCCTGATTACAGCCTCTCCCGATGTCGCAAGTACTGCGTCTGCCCCGGGTAGTGTAGTTCCTGGCGATAAAGGCTTCAGTGAAGATTTCCTGAGCCTGCTGAGCAAAGCGCTGCCAGGTGAAGTCACTCTGGCAGATGGTAAAACCGTGTCTCTGGAAGCCGCTCTGGGTAAAACAGCGGGCAAAGACGCACCTGCTATTGCTGCTGATGCCGCTGATGAAAAAACCACGCTTGCCGCGCTGTTAAAGAACCTCGATGCACCACAGGCATTGTCTGCCCTGCTCTCTAACGTGAAGAAAAGCGGCAACGAGGAAAAAACGGCACAAGTCGATGCGCAACATGAGCAAACCCACACGCTCAGCAATGCTGACATGCAGGCATTAAGCGCATTGTTTGCCATGCTGCCGCAGCAATTACCGGCCGCCAACACACTCAATACCCAGTCAGATGGTGAAAGTAGCGCGGCGGTTAGCCTGAATACTTTGCTTTCCAGTAGCGGTATAAAAAATGCGCCGACGGTTGATGCGCGAACCAACAGCGCCATCGCGACAGATAACACCGTTACACTTGATAGCGCAGCGACAGCAAAAAATGCACCCGCAACAACCGACTCACCGGTTGAAGCAAAAGCTTTCACCATAAGTAGCACTGAAAATGGCAACCGTGATGCCACAGCGAACAACACCACCACTGCTTCGGCACTGACCACGCCAGTCTTCAGTACCGCAACGGTGGCGACACCCGCTTCGACGCAAATTGCTGTGCCGGTCGCACCACAGATTAGCGCCCAGCTTGGCAGCCAGGAGTGGCAGCAGGCAGTCAGCCAGCACATCACCCTATTCACTCGCCAGGGCCAGCAAAGTGCCGAGCTACGTCTGCACCCTGAAGATTTAGGACAGATTCAAATCAGCATGAAGCTTGATGACAACCAGGCCCAGTTGCAGATGGTTTCAGCCCACAGCCACGTTCGCGCAGCACTTGAAGCGACATTACCAAACCTGCGTATTGCACTGGCAGAAAGTGGTATCCAGCTTGGGCAGAGCAGTATCAGTAGCGAAAGTTCTGCCGGGCAGCAGCAACAGCAATCAGGCCAACAGCAGCAACAAGCCTCACGATCGGGCGGTGCTTTCCCATCAATGGGTGATGCTGATTCGCTGGCAGTTCCTGCCAGCGTGCAACGTTTAGCATCGGGTAATAACGCGGTGGATATTTTCGCCTGAGCCACGCTCCCTAAGCTAAACGTCAGAGGTAACAACAAATATCATCTGTTTTCGGGCCTTTGAACGCCCGCCGACACAGGATAATCAACCGATACCCAAGCTACTTCAAGGTGCAGGTAGGCGGCAATCGAATGAATCCCGATGAGCTTACTTGTGTAAGTGATTCGGGTGAATGAGAGCAGCCAACACCCCTGCAACTTGAAGGGCGATGGGTAGATATGCAGTACCGATACAGGAAAGATTCATTTTATGACTGACAACGCTTTGCCAAAAAGCCGCAAGCGCTCCATCTGGATGCCATTACTGGTCCTGATTACACTTGCCGCATGTGCTACCGCTGGTTACAGCTACTGGCGTATGCAGCAGCAACCTGCTGCCGCGCAGGCGAAGGCACCAGAGCCACCACCAGCACCAGTATTTTACGCACTGGATACCTTCACGGTTAACCTCGGTGATGCTGACCGCGTCTTGTATATCGGTGTCACATTGCGCCTGAAAGATGAAGCCACGCGTCAACGTCTGAGTGAATTCCTGCCAGAAGTACGTAGTCGTCTATTGCTGCTGTTTTCCCGCCAGGACAGTGCAGCCCTTGCGACCGATGAAGGTAAACAGAAACTGGTTGAAGCGATAAAGAATACGCTGGCACCACCTCTGGTCGCCGGACAACCTCAACAGGCAGTCAGCGACGTGCTGTATACCGCCTTCATTTTGCGGTAATCCCATGGGCGATAGCATTCTTTCTCAGGCCGAAATTGACGCACTGTTAAATGGCGACAGTGACAACTCTGACGAACCCAAGACCAGTGTCGTTAATGAAACCGACATTCGTCCTTATGACCCCAATACCCAACGTCGTGTGGTGCGCGAGCGCTTACAGGCTCTGGAAATTATTAACGAGCGTTTTGCTCGTCAATTCCGTATGGGGTTATTTAACCTGTTACGTCGTAGCCCGGACATTACCGTCGGGGCTATCCGCATTCAGCCGTACCACGAGTTTGCCCGTAACTTGCCCGTGCCTACCAACCTCAACTTGATGCATCTGAAACCGCTGCGCGGCACAGGTTTGTTCGTGTTCTCCCCAAGCCTTGTGTTTATCGCCGTGGACAACCTGTTTGGCGGCGACGGGCGTTTCCCAACTAAAGTTGAAGGCCGGGAGTTTACCCATACCGAGCAGCGCGTGATTAACCGCATGTTGAAACTGGCGCTGGAATCTTATAGCGATGCGTGGAAAGCCATTTATCCACTGGAAGTGGAATATGTGCGTTCCGAAATGCAGGTGAAATTTACCAACATTACGACGTCGCCAAACGACATCGTGGTGAATACGCCATTCCATGTGGAAATCGGCAACCTGACCGGCGAGTTTAATATCTGCCTGCCGTTTAGCATGATTGAACCTTTGCGCGAGCTGCTGGTAAATCCGCCACTGGAAAACTCCCGTCAGGAAGACCAAAGCTGGCGCGATACCCTGGTACGTCAGGTTCAGCATTCTGAGCTTGAGCTGATTGCCAATTTCGCTGATATCCCGCTACGCCTGTCGCAAATTTTAAAATTGAAACCTGGTGACGTGCTGCCGATTGATAAACCGGACAGGATTCTGGCGCACGTTGACGGTGTTCCGGTACTGACGAGTCAGTACGGTACGCTTAACGGCCAGTACGCTCTGCGCGTCGAACATTTGATCAACCCGATACTGAATTCGCTGAACGAGGAACAGCCCAAATGAGTGATATTAATCAACCGTCCGACGACAATGCAGACTCCGTGGACGATCTGTGGGCTGACGCGTTAAACGAACAGAAAGTTACGACCAACAAAAGCACGGCAGACAGCGTATTCCGTGCGCTTGAAGGCAATGACATAGCGGGCGCGATGCAAGACATCGACCTGATTATGGACATTCCCGTCAAACTGACTGTGGAGCTGGGCCGTACCCGTATGACTATCAAAGAGCTGCTGCGTTTGTCGCAAGGTTCAGTGGTAGCACTGGATGGCTTAGCAGGTGAACCGCTGGATATTTTGATCAACGGTTATCTGATTGCTCAGGGCGAAGTCGTGGTAGTGGCTGACAAATACGGTGTTCGTATCACCGACATTATTACGCCGTCCGAGCGTATGCGTCGTTTGAGCCGCTAACACCATGAAAACCCAGGCAACTGTTCAGTCACAATCCACTGCCAGCACCGGCTCTCCGTTGGTGCAAGTGAGCGGCGCGTTAACGGCGATTATCATTTTTATTTTACTCGCCGCCTGGGTGGCAAAACGTTTTGGCTTTACGCCGAAAACAGGCTCCAGCAAAGAGATGAAAGTCAGCGCCAGTTGTAGCGTTGGCCCGCGTGAACGGGTAGTGATTATCGATGTGCAAGATGCGCGTCTGGTGCTCGGCGTGACTGCCGGGCAAATCACTCATTTGCATACGCTCCCCGCCGCGACGGTGATCGAAACTGTATCGCCAACAGCACCTGCTGATTTCCGCGAATTGATGAAAAACAGTCTGATGAAAAATCTGCTTAAACGTAACGGGAAAGATTGATGAAACGTTGGCTCCCCTTCTCGTTGCTTGGCCTGTTGTTAGTCATGCCAGCCGCTTTTGCCCAGCTACCCGGCCTCATCAGCCAGCCGATGTCTAACGGCGGCCAAAGCTGGACGCTGCCGGTTCAGACGCTGGTATTTATTACTTCGCTGACATTTTTGCCGGCAATTCTACTGATGATGACAAGCTTCACTCGCATCATCATTGTTTTTGGCCTGCTGCGTAGCGCATTGGGCACACCGTCTGCACCGCCCAATCAGGTATTGTTGGGACTTGCGCTGTTTCTGACCTTTTTCATTATGGCCCCGGTATTCGACAAAATTTATACCGACGCTTACCAGCCATTTAGTGAAAACAAAATCCAGATGGACGAAGCCATTGAGCGGGGTTCGAAGCCGCTACGTGAGTTCATGTTGCGCCAAACACGTGAAGCAGATCTGGCACTGTTTGCACGCCTGGCAGATACACCACCGCTGGAAGGTCCTGAAGTGGTTCCGATGCGCATATTGTTGCCGGCATACGTGACCAGCGAGCTGAAAACCGCATTCCAGATTGGCTTTACAGTCTTCATTCCGTTTTTGATTATCGACCTGGTTATCGCAAGCGTACTGATGGCGCTGGGGATGATGATGGTGCCACCGGCAACTATCGCCCTGCCCTTTAAATTAATGCTGTTTGTGTTGGTGGATGGCTGGCAGTTGTTGGTCGGCTCGCTTGCGCAAAGTTTCTACAGTTAGAGGGGAAAAAGATGACTCCTGAGTCGGTCATGATGATGGGCACCGAAGCCATGAAAGTCGCTTTGGCGCTCGCAGCCCCATTATTGATGGTGGCACTGGTCACAGGTCTGGTGATCAGTATGTTGCAGGCCGCGACCCAGATAAACGAAATGACCCTATCGTTTATTCCAAAAATTCTCGCGGTGTTCGTCACTATTATCGTTGCAGGGCCGTGGATGCTTAATCTGCTGCTGGATTATATGCGCACGCTGCTGACGAACATCCCGATGAACATTGGATGATTCACGTTGATAGCGGGCAGTGGCTCACATTATTAAGTATGGGCTTCTGGCCATTTATTCGTATTCTGGCGCTGATTTCCACTGCACCGATTCTCAGTGAACGCGCGATTTCAAAGAAGGTAAAAATTGGCCTCGCGTTGATGATTACCTGGATAGTTGCTCCGACCCTTCCGGCAACTGAGGTCACGATTTTCTCGGCGGCAGGGTTCTGGCTCGCCGCACAGCAAATTCTGATTGGCATTGCGCTTGGCTTTACAATGCAGTTTGCCTTTGCCGCTATTCGTACTGCAGGTGAGATAATCGGCCTGCAGATGGGGCTCTCATTCGCTACCTTCTTTGACCCTGGCAGCCGCCTGAATATGCCAGTCCTCGCCCGTTTTATGGACATGCTGGCCATGTTACTTTTTTTGGTGTTTAACGGCCATTTATGGCTGATATCGATGCTGGTCGACACTTTTCACACCCTGCCAATCGGTGGCAATCCGATTAACAGCAACGCGTTTCTGGCGCTGACTCGAGCAGGCGGCCTGATCTTCCTCAATGGCTTAATGCTGGCCCTCCCACTCATCACTTTGTTACTCACGCTAAACATTGCACTTGGTCTGCTAAACCGTATGTCACCACAGCTGTCTGTGTTTGTTATCGGTTTTCCGCTGACACTTGCTGTGGGCATGTTGGTGATGACGACATTAATTCCCTTAATGGCTCCTTTCGCCGAACACTTATTTAGTGAAGTATTTAATTTACTCTCAGATATTATGAGTGAAATTCCCGCGAATTAATCCCCAGGTTTTGTGGAGTCTTACTGAGGATATTCCTAAAAGCTTTCTTGAATAACATCCACCAGGATATAACTGGCGCGGCTTATATGCTTTTAGGTATCTCACATAATGTAACATTCACTTTACTTTGAGAGCATTCTTAACAAATTATACATAACTTTACTAGATAGTTAGTACGCCTAAAAATACTTAATTACGGGTGGGGGGTGTTATGTCAACGATCATTATGGACTTATGCAGTTATACCCGGTTGGGGTTAACAGGTTATTTAACCAGCCGTGGCATCCGAAAACGACAGATGACCAACGTGGAGACAATTGAGGATTTAGCGCTCGCTTGTGAGTCCCTGACACCCAATGTGGTGTTTATTAATGAGGACTGTTTTATCCATGATGCTCAAAGCAGCGAGCGAATTAAGCAGATCATTAATCAGCATCCCAGTACTTTATTCCTGGTCTTTATGGCAATTGCTAATATTCATTTCGATGAATATCTTTTGGTGCGTAGTAATCTACTGATCAGCTCTAAATCTATAAAGCCAGAGTCACTGGACGAAATACTTTCAGAATATTTAGCAAAAAATGCTCACTGCATCGGGCATATTAATTTACCCACGTTATCATTAAGCCGAACTGAGTCCAGCATGCTTAAAATGTGGATGTCTGGACAAGGCACAATTCAAATATCCGACCAGATGAATATCAAAGCAAAAACGGTTTCGTCACACAAAGGGAATATAAAACGCAAGATAAAGACACATAATAAGCAAGTGATTTATCATGTGGTCCGCCTTACCGATAATGTCACCAACGGTATCTTCGTAAATTTGCGTTAATCCAACCAGGATGGTTTAGGGTGGATTAGCGCAAGCGATATCCACCGCAAATATATTACTCAGAGCGCTCAACAAAAACGCCATCCGGGTGCCCCAGTTCGTTAAAGAACCAGATCCCCAACGGATACTCTTCCAGCGACACGAGGTACATCGTCCCCTCGCTAAATTGCTCGACAGCTAATACCACGCCTGGCCGACGCGGGCCGCCATCGGTTTTGACTGTCACGCGATCGTTGATATTCATAACAAAAATCTCCAAGTTTCTTTGTGCCAGTGTAGATCAAAAACGACTCATTCGCATCGCATGATGCGCAAGGTTATGCATTTTGTTAAGCGTCTATACTTAAACACGGGTATCGCCTGGAGGACGACTGCATGAAGACCGCGAAAGAGCTCAATGAAACCACGCGTATTGATGTCGATGCGCTATTGGCGGCCATCAATGAGATTAGCGAAAGTGAAGTGACACGTGCGAGTGACGATCCGCATCGAGTCAGTATCGATGGGCGCACATGGCACACCTACTCCGAATTAGCGGAAGCCTTTGAACTGGATATACACGATTTTAGTGTTAATGAAGTGAACCGCTGAGCTGAATAAAAGAATCCCGGCAGGAAAGCCGGGATGAACTTGCATAAGCAAGAAGCAATTGAAAAATTCGTTACACCAGGAAATCTGATGTGCATCCACCATACATCAGATTTATTTCAAAACAATGAATGATTCGTTCTATGAATATTCAATTTTTCGCAACGACTTAGCTGAATCGTGCCGCCATTCCTTATTCTTAGCGGTTTCCAGCAATAATACGGATACTCATTAATGATTAGCCTGCGAATTTAATTGAGATTTATCCTACTCAACCAGTCATTTAGCCTTTGGATTTCAGGAGAAGTACCATGCTGCATCTGCACGATCCGCTATTAATCATTTCAGATCTCGATGGCACACTGCTGGAACACCATTCCTACCGTTGGGAGGCCGCTAGTCCCTGGATTAACATTTTGCGCCAAAACGAGATCCCACTGATTTTGTGCAGTGCGAAAAGTGCTGCGGAAATCATTGAGTGGCAAAATGAGTTTTCATTAACCGGACAAGCGTTTATTGCAGAAAACGGGGCGGTTATTCAGCTTGATTCGCGCTGGAGTGACAGCGACGATTATCCTCGTCTGATGACGGGTATTCGCCATGAAGAGCTGTTTTCTGTGTTGGATAAACTGCGCCAGAAATTTGGCTTCAAATTCACCTGCTTTGCCGACGTTGATGAGAATACCCTCTGTGAGTTAACTGGCCTTACACGCAAACAGGCAGCCCTTGCAAAGCTCAGTGAAGCATCTGAAACCTTAATATGGCGCGATAGCGAAGAAATGATGGCCGCATTTAACGACCAGTTGGCAAGTCTGGGTTTAATGATGCTGCAAGGCGGGCGGTTCTGGCATGTATTAGATATGCAGGCCGGCAAGGATAAAGCGCTACACTGGCTTCAGGAACAGTTTCAACAACGCGAAGGGAAAACCCACATCACAATCGGATTGGGGGACAGCCCGAGCGATGCATTACTGCTTGATAGCGTCGATTACGCAGTGGTTGTCAAAGGCTACAGCCGCCAGACAGTGACGCTGCAACGAGACGATCCACAGCGCGTGTATCGCAGTCAGAACTACGGTCCTGAAGGGTGGAAAGAAGGTCTTGATCATTTCATCACCCCTGAGTAACCGGTTTAATCGTGATTACAGACCTGATTACGACCACCCTGCTTCGCTTTATACAGCCGATGGTCAGCGTAAGTTTGTAGGCGTTCGAAATCATAATCATTAAATTCAAACGAACTACTCACACCAAATGAGGCGCTGATCCTTACCGTAGTGCCTTGCTTGATGAGTAATTCCTTAGTGTTAATGCGCACTCGGATGCGTTCAGCCACTTTTGTCGCCTCTTCCAGCGTTGTCTCAGGCAGCACGATACAGAACTCCTCACCGCCGACGCGTCCGGCAATATCTCCCGTACGAAATGCATCACTGAGCATCGCTGCCGCATGGATAAGTACTTTGTCGCCGCAACTATGGCCAAATCTGTCGTTTATGCTTTTGAAGAGATCAAGGTCCATCTGAATAACCGAGAAAGGTAACCCTTGCTGCTCACACTCCTGCGACAATTTACGTGCAATCTCGAAGAAGGCACCGCGATTGTACAAACGAGTTAGCGTGTCATAGTTAGCCCGCCAGGATAGGGTTTGTTGTAAGCTAAACATGTTATTGACCAGGCGGCGAATCACCATCCATGAAGCAAACAGCATAAGCGTAAACAGCGTCCACAGAATGCTCAGAACGATACTGATACGACCAAATTCACCCTGAACCCCTTCTTCCAGGGTATGAACTTTAATCAGCAAACCATCAAAGTTATTCAGCTTCGCCCAGGTGATGAAACGGCTATCCATACGCAATTCGCCCTGATCCCCCTGTTTTGCGGCAGTGACTACATTGGCAATTCGCGCCAATTGGGGGGCGGTAAACAGCTCATGTTGCGGCAAACTCCTGGCCGAAGTCGCAATAGGATTTAATTCGTTATCGTAGAGCAGCACCGTGCCTTCATGGTCGTCATATTTGGCTTGCCGCAAGAAGTTATGGATTGATTCGATAGGATAATCGAGAGCCAGTACGCCATACCAACGCCCGTTAAAATCAAGCGGGACCGAAGCGGTAACAATCTGCCCTGATGTATCGTTGCCATTAAACGTGTGTGTCCACTTCAAAGACCGCTGTGGGTTATTTTGCAGTGACTGTGAGGAAAAATAGGGTCTGGCAATCAAGCGGTAGTAAAGCGAGACGATATTCGGATCGTTGGCGGGCGGCGTATTCGTCAAAAAGAACCCGCTGCGCGAGGCATAGAACATGCGCTGCGGCATTTTCCCGGAACTGTCGGATAAGCGCATGATATAGCTTAATTCCAGCGCTGAACTTAATTCGGAGTGAAGCGTACGCTCATCGCGGTCGAGCAATGGGCTTTTATTTACAAATTCATCAGACACGCCGCTCATCGGCAAACTGCGGCTTAAATCGAGGCGCAATTGCCAAAAAGGCTGGGTACGCAATGTATCAAAATCGGCCAGGGATTTGCGGGTTCTGTCCGTTGAAATCGGGGATTGCAGCGCGTACAGCATCGCATTGCGATAAAACAGCAGATTGTCGATGCTGTGCTGGAGCTGTCGGTCAAGCAAAGTGGCAACGCTATCGAGACTATTGCGCTGGTTGGCGACATAGGCCCCTTCAAGTACCACTGCCTCTCGCCATGTCAGCACTGTAGAGAACAAAAATACGAATATAAAACAAAGGTTAACGACCTTCTGCGGATTTTTGAAGCGGCCGATCACGCGTTGTAATGCATTGCCAAACACTGACACTCTCCCTGAAACCGCAATCATCTATAAACCTGGCAACTCTGCCGGTGCCATGACACCCAGGTCATGGGTCAGTTCTAATATGTAGAGAATACATGACCACTCAGGATTATTACTAAGGGTAAATATATTCATGAGAATTATATTACCCTCAAAACGAATGGTAATCAGGAAATAAAAATGCCCCGTCAATGACAGGGCATTTGAGGCTTATCCTTGCGAGCCGCCTCCTGTTGCCAGTGGGGCCAAATCATCCTCTCGGAAGGCCTCGCGCTTTACACCAAAACCATCATACCAACGACACTCCACCATACCGCTGGAAAACCCGGTAACAATCATCCTTGGGCCACCATTCTTAGGTTGGACTTCATCGCTGACCACAAAGACCATAACTGCCTCCTGTATCAGGGGTGAAAACTTCTACAGTTATAGACAATGACCTGGTGTTTTGCCTGGCAAACCAGGAAAATTTACGCAAAAAATTAGTGAACTGTGCGCCCACGCAGGCGGCTTATGCCATTAACGACTGCCAGCACAATGGCGCCAATGACAAAACCGATAACCAGGTTTGCTACGGTTGGCCCGAGTAAATGAACGGCACCACCGACCTTCTGCGCCCAGTTTTCAATGGCATGATGAAGAACCGGAATACCGTGAACCAGAATGCCGCCGCCGACCAAAAACATAGCCAGAGTTCCGACAACAGAGAGGAATTTCATCAGCCACGGTGCCAACACTAATAACCCTTTGCCGATCCCGCGTGCGATAACCGAGGTTTTCTCAACCAGCCAAAAACCAAGATCGTCGAGCTTAACGATAATCCCCACCAGGCCATACACCCCTACCGTCACGACCAGCGCTATTCCCGATAGCACCAACACCTGGTTGAGCAAAGGCGCTTCGGCGACAATGCCTAACGTAATCGCCACGATTTCAGCAGAGAGAATAAAATCGGTACGAATCGCGCCTTTCACTTTGTCTTTTTCGTAAACCAGCGGGTCTTGCGCGGCAATATCATCTAACCGCTTCTGGCGCTCTTCCGGTGTCTCCTTGTGCTTACGGGCCTGGAGCGTGTGAACGACTTTTTCCACGCCTTCATAACACAGGAAAGCGCCGCCAATCATTAATAATGGCGTGATGGCCCACGGTGCAAAAGCGCTAATAATCAGAGCCAGAGGAACGAGGATCAGCTTATTGATGGCCGACCCCTTCGCAACTTGCCACACCACCGGCAATTCACGGTTTGCCCGGACCCCAGAAACTTGTTGTGCGTTAAGGGAGAGATCGTCTCCCAATACCCCGGCAGTTTTCTTCGCTGCCAGTTTCCCCATCATCGAGATATCGTCCAGCAAAGTGGCGATATCATCCAGCAACGTTAGTAAGCTACTTCCAGCCAAAATGAGCATCCTTTTTTGTTTGTCTACTCAATAGTATGGAACAAAAGTTAGCTGACGAATATCAAACTCATCTGTCAATAAAAATTAACATTCTTTAAACAAGTAAAATCCTCGCCAGAAAGATAGTTTTGACGTTAACTATTAGCTCTATTAGCGTTAGTTACCCTGAATAATTCGAGTTGCAGGAAGGGTAAAGAGAGGAAACATGCGCGTTCGTTCTGGTCAGTTATTGCCGCTGGTTGCTGCACTATTTTCGTTGTACATCATCTGGGGCTCCACCTATTTTGCTATCGCCGTAGGCGTGAAAAGCTGGCCGCCATTTATGATGGCTGGCGTGCGATTTATGGTTGCTGGTGTGTTGTTGATGAGCGTTTTATTACTGCGGGGCCATAAGTTACCCGCCATGCGCCCAATGCTTAATGCCGCGTTAATTGGCGTGTTATTGCTGGCTGTTGGCAATGGTTTTGTGACTGTCGCAGAACATCAGCATGTTCCATCGGGTATTGCCGCAGTTATGGTCGCAACGGTTCCGCTATTTACCTTGTGCTTTAGCCGACTGTTCGGCATTCAAACGCGCAAACTGGAGTGGCTAGGCATCGCCATTGGCCTTGCTGGCATCGTGTTACTTAATAGCGGTGGAAACCTGAGTGGTAATCCCTGGGGCGCGTTGTTAATTCTGATTGGTTCCTTGAGCTGGGCGTTTGGTTCGGTTTACGGGTCGCGTATTGAATTGCCAACCGGCTTGATGGCCGGTGCAGTAGAAATGCTTGCGGCAGGCATTGTCCTTCTGGTCGCATCGGCGTTAACAGGCGAACGCCTGACTGCAATGCCTACACCAGCAGGCTTTATAGCGGTGGCTTATCTCTCACTATTTGGTTCTATTATTGCGATCAGCGCTTATATGTACTTGATTCGTAATGTGGCACCTGCGGTAGCGACCAGTTATGCCTACGTCAATCCAGTAGTGGCGGTGCTTTTAGGTACGGGTTTTGCCGGAGAAAGCTTGTCACCAATAGAATGGCTGGCACTCGGCGTGATTATCTTTGCAGTTGTACTGGTTACGCTTGGGAAATACCTCTTGCCCCCAAAGGCGGTGATCACCCCGTGTGAAGTAGAGAAGTAATCAACTCGTGGGTGGCATTTGCCACCCACTATCTGCGATGGTGTGTATGCCCTGCCCATCAATTTGGGCAAAATTATTCCCACTACAGACCCACTCTTCAAGCCGTTCACAAAGCGCGCTATCACTGAGTTTTTCTCGCCCACGTAATGAGCATTCCCAGACTAAAAGCACCCGCCAACCTTCGTTCAATAAAAGCTGTATATCTCGCTTATCGCGCTGCACATTTTTACCTATCTTCTCAAGCCAGAAATCGGTGCGGGTTGCCGGAACCTTGAACAGATAACAGTCGTGGTGATGCCAGAAACAGCCATGAGCAAAAATAACGCAGCGATACTCATCAATAACAAAATCCGGACGACCCGCAAGCGAGGCATCCTGTACGCGAAACGCAAAGCCAGATTCGCTCAATAAACCAGACAACCGTTTTTCAATAGCAGTGTCGCGCGTTGCAATGGCGCGCATGTTTTTGCTGCGAATCGCCTTACTATGCACATCAACCATTAGCGGCTCTCTTACTCGTTATTAATATACTCAGTCCAATATTAGCAACAACCACATAACATATGTTATAAAAAATAATGGCTCCGCTGCGAATAATTAAAAATAATTTAATAGTGAAATTATTTCCGCTGCCAAAAATGAATATCGATAAATTTAATTATGTATACTTTTGGACATTCCACGACAGTAACTATTCTTCTAACATCATGTATCAACTAAAAATACATCAATTCCTGCTCATCATTTAGCCATTTTTGAAATAATTTCAACTTTGATCTGTAGAATTAAAATGGCAATCTATATTCCGCAGCACCCATTATGAAGAAGAAAAACTTAAGTTGTTAACATCAGTAGCATTATTTTGTTGGCATGTAAAAGCTCTTCATTATATCAAATATTCTATTTAACTTTTTTATGCCCGGACTGGGCTTGTTTAAGACGATAACATGAAGCTATACAAAGCATTATTCATCCCAACTTTGTTGTTGAGTGGCGTATTCAGCACATGGGCAGGAGAAGCAGAAAATAATATTACTCAGGATTATATGGTTCACTGGAATGAAGCCATGGATGGACAGACCAACCCCATTTCACAGGCCGCAATTCTCGATGCTGATATTGTGAAGAGTTGCAAAACTGTAGCGCCGAAGACTTATCGCAGTGCAATGGTCAATTTATGGCAACATAAAACCGGCACAAAAATGACAGAGACGGCATTTCTGTCCGAAGATTTACAGCTATTTGACCGCCTGGCGACAATATCCTGTATTGAAGGTGCGAGCTATGAGCACAAAGGAAATGGCGAATTGTTAGTCAAAACGCTAAGTGCACAGCTTCTGGATATGGATGTTAAAGATGGCAATGATGCTTTTGAGCAAATAAAAACAATGGAATTCCAGACTGGCATCGTGACCGCCAGATATGGGGTCAGCCTTGAGAAAAAGAGATCGACTAATATTAACTAATCGTTGCTCCTTTAAAAGATATTGATGCCCGACACAGAGACTGTAATTAAAATTGTGTATCTGCCTGTTTTTGATATGTTCACTCCAACAACGGAGACAGGCAAATTATGGACGAAAAGAAACTTAAAGCCCTTGCGGCTGAACTGGCTAAAGGTCTTAAAA